>NZ_JAFBBV010000001.1:2781275-3090306 GCF_016907365.1 Oerskovia paurometabola
CGGGTCCCACCCTATCGACGCGGCGGGTCGCCGTGGTGCTCGTCCCCAGGGCTCCGTCGCGGGCCGCGGCGGCTCAGGCCTCCTCGGCCCGCGCCTGGAGCCCCCGGTAGACGCCCGTGCGCAGCTCGACCTCCCAGACGTCGGCCGTCGGCATGCCGAGCAGGTGGGCGACCTCGATCTCGGCCTCGACGTCGTACGGCACGCGCACGAGCTGGAGCCCGAAGGGCCCTGGCGCCTCGTCGTCCAGGCGCCCCTCGAGGATCGCGTAGCACGGCACGGGCTCGTCGAGCGGGTTGCCCACGCTGCCCACGTTGAACAGCGTGCGCCCGTCGCGCACCTCGACGTACGCGTCGTGGACGTCGCCGTAGCCGACCATGGTGGGCTCCGGCCCCGGACCCGTGAGGTCGGTCGCGCGGAACATCGCGTCGAACTCCTCGTCGCTGTGGTGGAAGTGCACGCGTGTGTGCACGCTGCCCGCGGGGGCGTGGAACAGGCGGATCCGGCGACCGCTCAGGAGCACGTCGTGGCTGAGGGGCAGGGCCGCGAGCCACGCGAGCTGGTCGGGTCGCAGCTCGCCGTGCCACCAGCGCATCTCGGCCGGTGCGTCGGGCGGCGTGACGGGCAGGAAGTCGTCCCAGTTGCCCCGCACGTTCACGGCGCACGCCTCACGACAACGGTCCACGACGGCGCTGCCCCGCAGCCCCTTGCCGACGTAGTCGCCGAGGTTGACGACGTGCGTGATGCCGCGCGCGGCGATGTCCGCGAGGACGGCCTCGAGGGCCGTGAGGTTGCCGTGGACGTCGGACACGACGGCGATCCGGTCGAGGGTCATGCGGGGATCCTGCCACGGCGACGATCTTGCCGAGAAGTGAGCAGATGCCCCTGGCCACAGCGGCTCAGGGGCATCTGCTCACTTCTCGTCACGGGGCCCAGCACACGAGCAGGCTCAGGCGAGCCGCCACACCCCGACGCCCGGGCCGTCGCCGGCCACGTCGAGGCCCGCGGCCGAGACGTCGAGACCCAGGTCGCCGTGCAGCCGCTCGGCGTCGGCGCCCGCGAGCAGGTGCCGCGGCAGGCGCGCCCCGCCCCACGTGTCCCGCGCCACGACGACGAGCACGCGCTCGTCGAGCGTCTCGCGCAGGTACGCCACGGCGTCGTCGTCGACCACGAGCCAGCGCAGCCCGCCCTCGCGCAGCGCCCGGCTCCCCCGGCGCAGCGCGACGAGCCGCCGGTAGACCTCGAACGTGTCGCCGTCCCAGCGGTCCGGGCGGTCCCACGGCATGGGCACGCGCGCGTGCTCGCCGTTGATCCCCGTGAGACCCACCTCGTCGCCCGCGAACATCACGGGCGTGCCGGGGTAGGTCAGCAGGAGCGTCGCGGCGACCTCGACCATCGCGGCCGAGCCCACGATCGAGCGCAGGCGCGGGGTGTCGTGCGACCCGAGCATGTTCCACTGGCGGGAGGTGACGGACCACGGCAGCACGGCGTCGAAGTCGCGCATGGTCTCGACCATGCTGCGCCCGCCCCGTCGCGGTGTCGTCACGGGCAGCCCGAGGAACGGGACGGTCGAGTCGTGCGGCGCGAGCCACGTCCAGATCGGGCGCGTGAACGCCGAGTAGTTCATGTTGGCGTGCCACCCGTCGCCCGCGAGGTCGAGCGAGGCGTCGTGGAAGTGCTCGCTCACCAGGACCGCGTCGGGGTTGATCGCGGCCATGGTCGCGCGGATCCGGCGCGCGATCTCGAGCGTGCGGTCCTCGTCGGCGTAGCGCCCCGTCATGTTCGCGACGTCGATGCGCCACCCGTCGAGGGCAAAGGGCTCCCCCAGGTAGCGCCCGACGACGGAGCCCGGCCCGTCGATCATCCTCGCCCCGAGCGTGGACGAGCCGTAGTTGAGCTTGGGCAGCGACGCGTGCTCGAGCCAGCCCACGTATCCGGGCTCGCCCGGCGTCCAGTAGAACCAGTCGCGTTCGATGCTCGACTCGTCGGCGTGCGCGCGCTCGAACCACTCGTGGCCCGCGCCCGTGTGGTTGGTCGTCAGGTCGCCGAGGAGCCGCATCCCGCGCGCGTGCACGGCCCGCGAGAGCGACGCGTACGCCTCGTCGCCGCCCAGCAGCGGGTCGACGTGGTCGAACGTGCTCGCGTCGTAGCGGTGGTTGGACCGTCCCGGGAACACCGGGGTCAGGTAGACCGTCCCGACGCCGAGCGACTGCAGGTGGTCCAGGTGCTCCTCGATCCCGCGCAGGTCACCGCCGTAGTACTGCGTCCCGACGCCGGGCCCGGCCGCGAGCGGCTCGTCGTCCCAGGCGGCCGGCTGCGCCCAGTCCGGCACCGGTCGCGAGCCGGCCTCGGCCGAGCGCGCGAACCGGTCCGGGAACACCTGGTAGACCACGCCGTCGCCCATCCACGACGGGGCGGGCGGGTGCACGGTCAGGCGGAAGTCCGCGGCGTCGGGCACGTCGCGGTCGAAGACCCCGCGCCCGTTGAGCCACCGGTACCCGCCCGGGACGTCCAGGAAGAACCGGTAGCTCGTGACCGGGTTGTGCACCAGGACGTCGGCCGCGTACCAGGACTCGTGCTCGTCCTCCCGCTCGAGCCGGGCCTCCGCCAGACGCGGCTCGCCGTCGCGCACGGTCCGCAGCCACACGGCCCGGACCTGCGCGTCGGCAGCGCCGGGCACCCGTGGCACGCGCACCCGGACCGGGACCACGTCCCCCAGGGCGGGCGTGCCACCGGGCACGTAGACCTCCGAACCGTCGTGGTGCGCGGTCAGGGCGACCACCTCGCGGGGCGAGGCGGCCCTCCCGGCGGACGTGACGTCGTCGGGCACGGTGGTGCTCACGGGTCAGCCCTTGACCGAGCCGGCCGTCAGACCGCCCACGATGTACTTCTGCAGGTAGAGGAACAGCGCCAGCACCGGGAGCGTCGAGATGACCGCGCCCGCCGTGAACAGGCCCCAGTTCGCCTCGCGCAGCGACGAGACCCACCCGTACAGGCCGACCGCGAGCGTCCAGTTGGCCTCCGAGGTCAGGACGATGCGGGCGATCATGAACTCGCCGTACGTGCTGATGAAGGACAGCAGCGCCACGACGGCCAGGATCGGCGCCACGAGGCGCAGGATGATCGTCCAGTAGATCTGGGCGTGCGTCGCACCGTCGAGCTTCGCGGCCTCGTCGAGCTCGCGCGGGACCGTGTTGAAGAACCCGTACATGAGGAACGTGTTCACGCCCAGCGCGCCGCCGAGGTACACGCAGATCAGCGCCAGCTTGCTGTCCAGGCCGAGGGCCGGGACCACGTCACCGAGGCTCAGGAGCAGCAGGAAGATCGCGATGAACGCGAGCATCTGCGGGAACATCTGGATGATCAGCAGCGACGTCAGGCCGGTGCGGCGCCCCGTGAAGCGGAACCGCGAGAACGCGTACGCCGCGGCGGCGCCCATGAGCACCGTGCCGACCGACGTCGCGACCGCGATCACGAGCGTGTTGAGCATCCACGTCCAGAACAGCGAGTCGCCGAGCTCCGCGTAGTTCACCGAGCTCACGTCGGCGAAGAGCGAGTTGGAGCCCGTGAGGGTGCCGTTCTCCGACAGCGACGCCGACAGGACGTAGACCAGCGGGAACGCGGAGAACACGACCGCGACGACGCCCACGAGGTGACGCCAGCCGAGCTCGCTGAACCAGCGGCCGGGCTTCATGCGCGTACGGCCCTCGGGACCGGACGCACCGCCCGAGGACGAGCCCGCCGAGCCGACGGGAGCGGAGACAGAGGTGGTCGCCATGTCAGTTGATCTCCTCGAACTTGCGGGTGCTCCGGAAGGCCAGGGCAGAGATGGTGCCGACGATCACGAAGATGACGATCGACAGCGCGCTCGCGAGCCCGAAGTTCTTCGGAGCCGACCCGTCGACCCCGGAGATCTGGTAGACCATCGAGATCAGGATGTCGGTGTGCCCCAGCGGGACCGAGGCGTCCCCGAACCGTGGACCGCCCCCGGTGAGCATGTAGATGAGCGTGAAGTTGTTGAAGTTGAACGCGAACGACGAGATCAGCAGCGGCGCCGTGGAGATGAGCAGCAGCGGCAGCGTGACCGAGCGCCAGGTCCGCCAGCGGCCCGCGCCGTCGATCTTCGCGGCCTCCATGACGTCCGACGGCAGCGACTGCAGCGCGCCCGTGCAGATCAGGAACATGTAGGGGAAGCCGAGCCAGAGGTTCACGAAGAGCACCGAGAGCTTCGCGAGCACCGGGTCGGTGAGCCACGGGATCTCCGCTCCCCCGAGCAGGACCTCGTTGATGAAGCCGAACCGCGTGTTGAGCAGACCCGACCACAGCAGCGCCGCGAGGAAGCCCGGGATCGCGTACGGCAGGATCATGAGCACGCGGTAGATCTTGCGACCGCGCATGCGCACGTCGTTGAACGTGATCGCGAGGAACAGTCCCAGCAGGAACGTGGTCGCCACGGACCCGATCGCGAAGACGAACGTCCACGCGAGGATCTTGACGAAGGGCTGCGCGTAGCGCCCGTCGGAGAAGGCGGTGACGAAGTTGTCGAACCCGACCGCCACGCGCCAGCCGACGGCGAGCGTCGTGCCGTCCGCGGCCTCGAACTGGCCGTCGTCGTTGGGGGTGTAGACCGTGCCGGTCGTCGTGTCCGTCATGGTGTCGCTCGCGTCGTCGTACTCGAGCGTCGACGTGTAGACGAACCCGGTCATCGCGTCCGGGGTACGGATCGACCCGTCCTCCGGGTCGTCGGACACGGGCACGCGGAGGTTCGTGACCTCCTCCTGGCGCTGGAGCACCTGGCCACGCTCGAGGACCGTGTACCCGGGGACCTCGGTCGCGCGGCCGGCCTCGACCGTCGCGTCCTCGACCACGGTCAGGGGCTGCTCGGCCGAGCCGACCTCGACGTCTCCGTCAGGGGTGACGATCGCGAAGGCGAGCGTGCCGCCGTCCTCGACGACCGTGAGCGGGGCCGACTCGGAGCCCTCGACGCGGCGCTCGTTCTGGACGAGCAGGGCCTCGATGGCCTGCTCCTTGGTCGAGTTGTGCCCCGTGCCGTAGTTGGTGAAGGCGATGTAGCCCGTGTAGGCCACCACGAAGATCTGATAGGCCAGCAGGAAGATCAGGCCCGGCAGGATGTACTTGAGCGGCAGCGCGCGCTTGGAGAAGTAGACCCAGTTGGCCGCGATCAGCATGGCCGCCGACGCGGCGAGGATGCCGTACGACTCGGCCGTCCACGCGGACCAGACCACGTACACGCCCAGCGCGTCGATGACGGCCATGAGGGCGAGCTTGGCGAAGAACCCGGGGCTGTAGTTCCGGGCGTGCGACCCGTCGCGGTCCCGGCGCGGGCGTGACCGGCGGGGCCCCTCGGGCGGCCCGGAGTCCTCCGGAGCGCCGACGGCGGTGTCGGTGGGCGTGATCTGTGGGGCGGACATCGAGCCTCCGTAGTCGTGCGACACGGGTACCGGCCCGCGTCATGGGGCTGGCGCAGCGCCGCTCGTGCGGGCTGCGCCGACGACCCGCGGCCGTGGCGCCCGTCGGGGCGCCACGGCCAGGGTGTCAGGTGATCAGGAACCG
The DNA here is from genome assembly GCF_016907365.1 of Oerskovia paurometabola. NCBI lineage: Bacteria > Bacillati > Actinomycetota > Actinomycetes > Micrococcales > Cellulomonadaceae > Oerskovia > Oerskovia paurometabola. The sequence goes on from NZ_JAFBBV010000001.1 coordinate 2,786,847, forward strand.
ATCGCTGCCTGGATGTCGGCGATCATCTTGTCCCAGGTGGTGATCGGGTCGGCACCGCCGACGATCGCTGCCTCGGTCACGCCCCAGAAGCTCCACACGGAAGCCATCTCGGGGATCGAGGGCATGGGCAGGGCGTCAGCACCGACGGCACGGAAGCCGGCGATGATCGGGTCCTCCGCGGCGGCCTTGTCAGCCGAGACGGTGAGGGCCGGCGAACGGTTGCCCGCCTTGTACAGGGCCGTCTGGGCCTCCTCGGTCGAGAGGAAGTTGACGAGGAAGTCGTTGGCGACGAGCGCGTTCTTGCTCTGGTTGCTGAGGTAGAAGCCCTGCACGCCCACGAACGGCTGCGCGGTCTGGCCACCGGCGCTCGGGATCGGGTCGATCGCGAGGTCCAGGCCCTCGAAGGACTCGATCATCCACGGGCCGCCGACGATGAAGGGCGACTCGCCGTTCTTGAAGGCCTCGACCGCGATGTCGTACGTCGTGTCCTGGCTGAGCGTGCCGGCTGCGCCCTGCGCACCGAGCCACGTCGCAAACGCCTGGCCCTCGGGGCCGCCCATCGCGAGCTCGGAGCTGTAGGAGCCGTCCTCGTTCTGCGCGAACACGGGGGCGCCGAACGACGTCTGGAACGGGTAGTGCGTGTAGGGGTCACCCTTGGCGCCGTCCGACTGGACGAGGATCGGGAACTTGGTCCCGGCGGCCTGGCCGGCGGCGACGGCCTCGTCCCACGTGGCGGGGGCGGTCGCGGCGAGCGCGGTGTTGCGGATCAGGGCGATGTTCTCGGTCGCGTAGGGCAGGCCGTAGACCTGGCCGTCCTGCGTGAAGGCCTCGATCGAGACCTTCTCGAACTCGGCGGCCTTGTCGCCCAGCTCGAGCGGTGCGACGACACCGTTGGTCGTGAACTCGCCGAGCCAGTCGTGCGCGCCGACCGTGATGTCGGGGCCCTTGCCCGTCGGGACCTGCGCGAGGAAGTCCGCGCGGATGTCGTCGAAGTTCTTGAGGACGACCTCGACCTTGGTGCCGGTCTCGGTCTCGAAGGCCTTCGCGGCATCGGTGACCGCGGCCTGGCGGGTCTCGTCGACCCAGACCGTCAGCGCACCAGTCGTGTCCTCGGACCCCGTGGTGGGGTCGTCTCCGCTACCGCCGCCGGAGCAGGCTGTGAGCGCCAGCGTGGTGCCGAGCGCTGCGGCAAGAAGGATGCTCCGTCGCATCTGAGTCACTCCCAAGCAATCGAGATGTCAGCCGAGGGTGGCGAACCTGCCCTCCTCGGCCCTGATGGGGACGACCGTACGACGCCGGGTAGCCATGATGCAAGCGCTTGCGGTAACTTTCATGCAACGCATTGCACATCACGGTGAAACAGCTCATCGCGCACCGCCTCCGGGACTGCGACATCCAGCCCGCGAGCAACCAGGACGAGGAGGTCCGGTGTCCCCTACACTCCCCCACGTGCGTACCCGTCTCACAGATCTGGCCGAGCAGGCCGGCGTCAGTACTGCGACGGTCTCGCGCGTCCTCAACGGCAAGGTCGGCGTTGCGAGCGAGACGCGCCAGGCCGTCCTCGCCGCTCTCGACCTCCTCGGGTACGAACGCCCGGAGAAGCTCCGCAACCGTTCCGCCGGCCTGGTCGGCCTGATCGTCCCGGAGCTGACGAACCCCGTCTTCCCCGCGTTCGCCCAGGTCGTCGAGTCCCTGCTCTCGGAGCACGGCTACACGCCCCTGCTGTGCACGCAGTCGCCGGGCGGCACCACCGAGGACGAGTACGTCGAGATGCTGCTCGACCACGCGGTCGACGGCATCGTCTTCATCTCCGGCCTCCACGCCGACACCCAGGCCAGCCACGAGCGCTACGAGCGCCTGCGCAGCCGCGGCATGCCGATCGTGCTCGTCAACGGCTACGCACCGGGCGTGGACGCCCCGTTCGTCTCGCCCGACGACGTCGCGAGCGTCGAGCTCTCGGTGCGCCACCTGCAGTCGCTGGGGCACCGCAAGATCGGTCTCGCGATCGGTCCGGGACGCTTCGTCCCGGCCCAGCGCAAGCTGGCGAGCTTCGCGGACTCCCTCGTGCGGCACGGGCTGGTCGACGACGCCGACCAGGCCTCCGAGCACATCGTGGTCACGCTCTTCACGGTCGAGGGCGGGCAGGCCGCGGCCGGCGAGCTCATCGACTCGGGACACACCGCGATCGTGTGCGGCTCGGACCTCATGGCGCTCGGCGCCATCCGTGCCGCACGGTCGCGCGGGCTACGCGTCCCCGAGGACGTGTCGGTCGTCGGCTACGACGACTCGCCGCTCATCGCGTTCACGGACCCGCCGCTCACGACCGTGCGCCAGCCGGTCGCCGCGATGGGCCAGGCGGCCATCAGCGCGCTGCTCACGGAGATCTCCGGCGACCGGGCGCCCCGGTCGGAGCTGTTGTTCCAGCCGGAGCTGATCGTGCGCGGGTCGACGGGCGCCGCGCCGAGCGGTCGACTCGACAACCCCTAGCCGCAAGCGCTTACACTCGGACGACGGCTCGACGCGACAGCCCTTCTGTCGCGCCCTCGGTCGCCGTTCCGGTGATCCCCGAGGCGCTCGCGCCCGGATCCCCGCTCGGACCGTCGTACCGCAGCCGGTGCACGGCCCGGCGCCACCCAGAACTCGCAGCACCCAGCCACACCCCGCACAGTGAGGACCTGTACTCCATGTCTCGTATCGATTCGACCACGGCGCCCGAGGTCGACTCCGCCACGGCGCTCACCGCCACCCAGCTCGTCCACGCCGCCCACGAGGGCCCGGGCGAGTGGTGGCGCGACGCCGTGATCTACCAGGTCTACCCGCGCTCCTTCGCGGACGGCAACGGCGACGGGATCGGCGACCTGCCCGGGGTGACCGCCCGCCTGCCGCACCTCAAGGCGCTCGGGATCGACGCCGTCTGGCTCTCGCCCTTCTACCGCTCGCCCCAGAAGGACGCCGGCTACGACGTCTCCGACTACCGCGACGTCGACCCGCTGTTCGGCACGCTCGCCGACTTCGACGAGATGCTCGCGAAGGCCCACGAGATGGGCATCCGCGTCATCGTCGACGTCGTCCCGAACCACACGTCGGACCAGCACGCCTGGTTCGTCGAGGCGCTCGCCGCCCCCGAGGGCTCGCCCGAGCGTGCCCGCTACCTGTTCCGCGAGGGCAAGGGCGAGAACGGCGAGCTGCCCCCGAACAACTGGCAGTCGATCTTCGGCGGCCCGGCCTGGACCCGTGTGACCGCTGGCGCGGACGCGCACGTCGTGACCGGCGCCGAGGGCGAGGTGCCCGGCCAGTGGTACCTGCACATGTTCGACTCGACCCAGCCCGACCTCGACTGGAGCAACCCCGAGGTCCGCGCCGAGTTCGAGGACGTCCTGCGCTTCTGGCTCGACAAGGGTGTGGACGGTTTCCGCATCGACGTCGCGCACGGCATGGTCAAGCAGGACGGTCTGCCCGACTGGGACGGCACCGTCTCGATGGTCGAGGGCACCGACACGGGCGCCCCCGAGGACGGCTCGACCGGCGCCGGCAACTCCGGCCCCATGTTCGACCAGGACGGCGTGCACGACATCTACCGCGCCTGGCACAAGGTCCTCGCCGAGTACGACGGCGACCGCGCCCTCGTCGCCGAGGCCTGGGTCGAGCCGCTCTCGCGACTGGCACGCTACGTGCGCCCCGACGAGATGCACCAGGCCTTCAACTTCTCGTTCCTCACCACGGCCTGGGACGCCGCCCCGCTGCGCGCTGTCGTCGCCGCGTCGCTCAACGCGTCCGACGAGGTCGGCGCGCCCACCACCTGGGTGCTGTCGAACCACGACGTCGTGCGCCACCCCTCGCGCCTGGGCCTGGCCGAGCCGGGCCTGCGCCCCAACGGGATCTTCGCGCACGAGCCCCAGCCCGACGAGGAGCTCGGCCTGCGCCGGGCCCGCGCCGCGAGCCTGCTCATGCTCGGCCTGCCGGGCAGCTCCTACCTGTACCAGGGCGAGGAGCTCGGGCTGCCCGAGCACACGTCGCTGCCGAACGAGGTCCGCGAGGACCCCGCGTTCTTCCGCACCGAGGGCGCCGAGGCGGGCCGCGACGGCTGCCGCGTGCCGCTCCCCTGGTCGGCCGAGGCCCCCGGCCTCGGGTTCGGCCCCACGGGCAAGACCTGGCTCCCCCAGCCCGAGTCCTACAAGGCCCTCGCGGCCGACGCGCAGTACGGCGTCGCCGGCTCGACGTTCGAGATGTACAAGGCCGCGCTCGAGATCCGCAAGGCCGAGAACCTCGGCGCGGGCTCGCTCGCCTGGGTCGACGCCTACGCGGACTCGACCGACGTGATCGCGTTCCGCAACGGCGACGTGGTGGTCCTGGCGAACCTGGGCTCCGAGCCCGTCGTCCTGCCCCGCGGCGCGCAGGTGCTGGTCGAGAGCGGACCCACGTTCTCCGACCGCAGCGCCGACCCGCAGGTGCGCGTGCCCTCCGACACCACGGTGTGGTTCCGCGCGTGACCTGGTAGCCCGGGCTGCCCGACGGCCCGCACGACGACGGCCCGGTACCGGAGGATCTCCTCCGGCGCCGGGCCGTCGTCGTGCCTGCCGTGGCCTCAGCCGCCGGAGACGCTCAGCTCGGCCTCGCGCAGCTTCTCCTCGAACTCCTCGGAGAGCTCGCGCGAGTCGAGCCAGCCGTACGGCAGGTGTGGCTTCTTGGGCGAGCCGGCGCGGCCGCGCTGCCCCTCGGCGGCCTCGCCCGGGTAGGGCTGGTCGAGGTCGAGCGCGTCGAGCTTGCCCCGCAGCTCGTCGAGCGTCGAGACCATCGCGAGACCCTGACGCGCCTCGCCGCCCACCGCATAGCCCTTGAGGTACCAGGCCATGTGCTTGCGCAGGTCCCGCATCCCCTTGCCCTCGTCCCCGCCGAAGTACTCGATCATGAGCTCGCCGTGGCGGTAGATGGTCTCGGCGACCTCGCGCAGGCCGGGCGTCACGCGCGCGTCCGAGCCGGAGAAGGCCGCGGCCAGGTCCGCGAAGAGCCAGGGCCGCCCCTGGCACCCGCGCCCGACGACGACGCCGTCGCATCCCGTCTCCCGCACCATGCGCACGGCGTCCTCGGCCGACCAGATGTCGCCGTTGCCGAGGACCGGGATCTCGGTCACGGTCTCCTTGAGGCGCGCGATGGCGGACCAGTCCGCGGTGCCGCTGTAGTAGTCGGCGGCGGTCCGCGCGTGCAGGGCCACGGCCGCGACGCCCTCGCGCTGGGCGATGAGCCCGGCCTCGAGGTACGTCAGGTGGTCGTCGTCGATGCCCTTGCGCATCTTGATCGTGACGGGCACGCCGTACGGCTCGGCCGCCTTGACCGCAGCGCGCACGATCGAGGTGAACAGGTCCCTCTTCCACGGCAGCGCCGAGCCGCCGCCCTTGCGCGTGACCTTGGGCACGGGGCAGCCGAAGTTGAGGTCGACGTGGTCCGCCCGGTCCTCGCCCGCGATGATCTTGACCGCGGCGCCGACCGTCGCGGGGTCCACGCCGTAGACCTGGGCCGAGCGGGTCTTCTCGTCGTCCTCGAACGTGACGATGCGCAGCGACTCCTCGTTGCGCTCGACGAGCGCACGGCTGGTCACCATCTCGGCGACGTACAGGCCTGCGCCGTGCTCGCGGCACAGCCGACGGAAGGCGGCGTTGGTCACGCCCGCCATGGGGGCCAGGACGACGGGGGTCTCGACGACGTGGGGCCCGATCCGCAGGGGCGGCAGCACGTGTCCGGTTGCGGGCGCCGGGGTCTCGGGCGCACGCGTGGCGTCGGAAAGGGTGGGGAGGGTCACCCGGCCATTCTCCCACCAACCCCCGGCAGGAGAAAAAGGGCCGCCGTCCACGGGTGGACGGCGGCCCTTCTCCGGCCCCGGAGGGGCGGGCGTGCTAGGCGCCGAGGAGGCGGGCGCCCAGGTACGCGGTGACCTGGTCGAGCGCGACGCGCTCCTGGGCCATGGTGTCCCGGTGACGGATCGTCACGGCCTGGTCGTCGAGCGTGTCGAAGTCGACCGTGATGCAGAACGGGGTGCCGATCTCGTCCTGGCGGCGGTAGCGGCGGCCGATCGCCCCGGCGTCGTCGAAGTCGACGTTCCAGAACTTGCGCAGCTCGGCGGCCAGGTCGCGCGCCTTGGGCGAGAGCTGCTCGTTGCGGCTCAGCGGCAGGACCGCGGCCTTGACGGGCGCGAGACGCGGGTCGAGCCGGAGCACCGTGCGGACGTCGGTGCCGCCCTTCGCGTTGGGCGCCTCCTCCTCGTGGTACGACTCGACGAGGAAGGCCATGAGCGAACGCGTCAGGCCCGCGGCGGGCTCGATGACGTACGGCACGTACTTCTCGTTGGTGACCGGGTCACGGTAGGTGAGGTCCTTGCCGGAGTGCTCGGAGTGCGTCTTGAGGTCGAAGTCCGTGCGGTTCGCGACGCCCTCGAGCTCGCCCCACTCGGAGCCCTTGAAGCCGAAGCGGTACTCGATGTCGACCGTGCGGGTCGAGTAGTGCGACAGCTTCTCCTTCGGGTGCTCGTAGAGGCGCAGGTTGTCGCGGTCGATGCCGAGGTCGACGTACCAGTTGGTGCGCAGGTCGATCCAGTACTGGTGCCACTCCTCGTCCGTCCCGGGCTCGACGAAGAACTCCATCTCCATCTGCTCGAACTCGCGCGTGCGGAAGATGAAGTTGCCCGGCGTGATCTCGTTGCGGAACGACTTGCCGATCTGGCCGATGCCGAAGGGCGGCTTCTTGCGGGCCGCGCCGACGACGTTCTGGAAGTTCACGAAGATGCCCTGCGCGGTCTCGGGGCGCAGGTAGTGCATCCCGGACTCGTCCTCGACCGGGCCGAGGTACGTCTTGAGCATCATGTTGAAGTCGCGGGGCTCGGTCCACTGGCCGCGCGTGCCGCAGTTGGGGCAGGCGATCTCGGCGAGGCCGCCCTCGGGGGCGCGGCCCTTCTTCTCCTCGAACTCCTCGATCATCTGGTCCTCGCGGAACCGCTTGTGGCACGAGAGGCACTCGGTGAGCGGGTCGGTGAAGACGCCGACGTGGCCCGAGGCGACCCAGACCTCGCGCGGGAGGATCACGGAGGAGTCGAGGCCCACCACGTCGTCACGGCTCGTGACCATGGTGCGCCACCACTGCTTCTTGATGTTCTCCTTGAGCTCGGTGCCGAGCGGCCCGTAGTCCCAGGCGGACCGGGTACCGCCGTAGATCTCGCCCGAGGGGAAGACGAACCCGCGCCGCTTGGCGAGGGAGACGACGGCATCGAGTCGAGAAGGCGCAGTGGCCACAGTTGATCACTCCAGGGAAATCGTGCGTACCCCGCACGTGGCTTCGTGCGGGACGTTGCGGGACGCCGGTGCCCCGGCCGTCGCCGTGAGGCGGACGGCCCCGCGGGCACCAACGTCCCAGGTTACTCGGTCTTTCCCTGGGGGGAGAGCGCACGAGGGGGCGCGCCGGCCCGACGGTGAGCGGCGCCGTCGGGCCGGCGGTTCCCCCGGGTGGGGTGTCGGCCAGGCCACACCGACCCTTGTTGACATTCGTTATCAATATCAGTGACGATGGATGCCATGCCCCGCCACCTCCTCCGCCACCGCGCTGCCCTCGCCACGTCCGTCGCCCTCGCGACGACGCTCACCCTGGCGGCCTGCGGGTCCGGGGGCACGTCGGGCGGCGGCGGGTCGGGGGGGCCGGACGGCGCGGACGGTGCCGTCGACGTGCTCGCCTCGTTCTACCCCCTGCAGTTCGTGGCCGAGCGCGTCGGCGGCGACCGGGTCACGGTCGCCAACCTCACGCCGCCCGCAGCGGAGCCCCACGACCTCGAGCTCTCCCCCGCCCAGGCCCGCTCGATCGGAACGGCCGACCTCGTGGTCTACCAGTCCGGCTTCCAGGCCGCGGTCGACGAAGCCGTCGACGCCCGCGACCCGGCACACCTCGTGGACGCGACCGAGGCCGCAGGCCTCGAGGAGCACCCGGGCGAGTCGACCACGGACGCGGCCGAGGGGACGGCCACCGAGGACGAGCACGCCGCGCACGACGACCACGCGGACGACGGGCACGACCACACGTCGGAAGGCGGCCTCGACCCGCACTTCTGGCTCGACCCCGCCCGCCTGGTCCCGGTCGCCGAGCAGGTCGCGGCCGAGCTGAGCGCGGTCGACCCCGACGGCGCCGACGAGTACGCGGCCAACCTGGAGACCCTCACGGCCGACCTGACCGCGCTCGACGCCGAGTACGAGGCCGGCCTCGCGAGCTGCGCGAGCCCGTACCTCGTCACGTCGCACGAGGCGTTCGGCTACCTCGCCGAGCGCTACGGGCTCGAGCAGGTCGGGATCACGGGGATCGACCCCGAGGCCGAGCCCTCTCCCGCCCGGCTGCGCGAGGTCGCCGACATCATCCGCGACCACGGCGTGACCACGATCTTCTTCGAGACCCTCACGAGCCCCAAGGTGACCCAGACCCTCGCGCGGGACGTCGGGGTCCAGGCCGCGGTGCTCGACCCGCTCGAAGGCCTGAGCAAGGACGGGACCGACTACCTTGGCGTCATGCGGACCAACCTGGAGGCGCTGCGCACCGGCCTGACCTGCGCATGAGCACCTCGTCCCTGACCTCTCCGGACCACCCCGCGGACCGCGCCGCGGGGACACCCGCGATCGAGGCCCGCGGCGTGCACGTGCGGCTCGGCAGCAGCGACATCCTGCGCGGCGTCGACCTCACGGTCGAGCGCGGCGAGGTCGTCGCGCTGCTCGGCGCGAACGGCTCGGGCAAGTCGACGCTCGTGAAGTCCCTCGTGGGCATCGTCCCGCTCGCGGCGGGGCACGTCCGTCTCCTGGGGGCCGAGCTCGGCCCCCGGGTCCCCTGGGCGCACCTGGGGTACGTGCCGCAGCGCGTCTCGGCGCAGACGGGCGTCCCGTCGACGGCCGAGGAGGTCGTCGCCTCAGGCCTGCTCCACGGCCGTCGCATCCGCCTGCCGCGCGGCTGGCGCACCACGGCGCGCGAGGCGCTCGACCGCGTGGGCCTCGCCGACCGGGCACAGAGCGCCGTGCACGAGCTCTCGGGCGGGCAGCAGCAGCGGGTCCTCATCGCCCGGGCGCTGGCGCGCAGCCCCGAGCTGCTCATCCTCGACGAGCCCGTCGCGGGCGTCGACCAGCCCAGCCAGGAAGCGTTCGCCGCGACGCTCACCGAGCTCACGCGCGGTGGCATGACGGTCCTGGTCGTCCTGCACGAGCTGGGCGCGCTCGCGCCCCTCATCCAGCGGTGCGTGGTCCTGCGGCACGGCCTCGTGGTGCACGACGGCGCCCCGCCGCAGGCGACCGCCGAGCACGCCGGCCCCGACCACGAGCACCTGCACCCGCACGGGGACGACGCCGAGCACGGCACCTCCGCCGGGATCGACATGGGCCTCATCGACGCCCCGCTCACGCACCACAACCCCGCCCCCGCCCGCATCGACCGTGGAGCCGCCTCATGAACGCCCTCGACGAGCTGGTCGGGATGCTCACCGACCCCTTCATGCAGCGCGCGCTCGTCGCGGCCGTGCTGGTCGGCGTGACCGCGCCGGTCATGGGGACCTACCTCGTGCAGCGCAAGCTGTCGCTGCTCGGCGACGGGATCGGGCACGTGGCCCTCACGGGCGTGGCCCTGGGCTGGCTCGTCGGCGGCGCCATGGGCGTCGTGCCCGACGACGCCCTCGCCATCCCCGGTGCGGTCGTCGCGGCCGTGATCGGCTCCGTGATCATCGAGATCGTGCGCGAGCGCGGCCGCACGAGCGGTGACGTGGCGCTGGCCCTGATGTTCTACGGCGGCATCGCGGGCGGCGTCCTGCTCATCGGCGTCGCCGGCGGCAGCTCGGGCAACCTCATGCAGTACCTGTTCGGGTCGATCTCGAGCGTCTCCCCGACCGACCTGTGGCTGACCCTGATCCTGGGAGTGCTCATTCTCGCGGTCGGCATGGGGCTGCGCGCCGCGCTGTTCGCCGTGAGCTACGACGAGGAGTTCTCGCGGGCCTCGGGACTGCCGGTCCGGGCCCTCAACATCGCGATCGCCGTCATCGCGGCCCTCACCGTGACCGTGGCCATGCGTGTCGTCGGCCTGCTGCTCGTGAGCGCCCTCATGATCGTGCCCGTCGCGATCGCGCAGCTCGTGACGATCTCCTTCCGACGGACCATGGCGCTGGCCATGGTGATCGGCGTCGTGGTCTGCGTGGTCGGGCTGTCCGTCACGTACTGGCAGACTCTGTCCCCGGGGGCCACGATCGTCGTCCTGGCGATCGCCCTCTACGCGGTCGTGGCGGTCCTGCGGCCCGTGCTCGTGCGGCGCAGGCCGCGCACGTCGCACGACCCGCACCCCGACATCCCCGACGACGTCCACGTGGAAGGTGGCGAGCGATGCAGCGCATGACCCGTCAACGGGCAGCGGTCTCCGAGGCCCTGGAGGACCTGCCCGACTTCCGCAGCGCGCAACAGCTCCACGAGCTGCTGCGCGCTCGCGGCGATGCCGTGGGTCTGGCGACCGTCTACCGCACCCTGCAGACCCTGGCCGACGGCGGAGACGTCGACGTCCTGCGCACCGAGGACGGCGAGAGCCTGTACCGCAAGTGCGAGCGGACCGAGCACCACCACCACCTGGTGTGCCGCTCGTGCGGCAAGGCCGTCGAGATCGACGGCCCGACCGTCGAGACCTGGGCCTCCCAGGTGGGATCCGCGCACGGCTTCACGGACATCCAGCACACGATCGAGCTCTTCGGCACGTGCGAGGCGTGCCGCGCGAAGCAGGCGTCGTGAGCGTGCTGCTCCTCCTGGGCCCGACGGCGTCGCTCACGTCCGCGCCCTCCCTCGCGCGGGGCGTGGAGGTCGTCACCGCGGCGGACGGTTCGACGGGGATCTTCACGATCGACGGGGTCCCGTACTGGATCATCTACGCCGCGGCCTTCGCGATCGTGTTCGTCCGCGCGCAGGCCACGTACTGGGTCGGTCGCGGCGTCGCTCGCGGCACGGGCAACACCCGGTGGGCCCGCCGCCTCGAGAGCGAGCGCGCCCAGCGGGCGATCGCCACGATCAACAAGTGGGGGCCCATCGCGGTCACCCTGTCGTTCTTCACGGTCGGGGTCCAGACCGTCATCAACCTGACGGCGGGCTACACGCGCATGCGGCTCCCGCGCTACCTCGCGGCGCTGCTGCCGGGGTGCGCGATCTGGGCTGCCATCTGGACGACGATCGGGATCGCGGCGTTCAACACGGCCGTGCTGCTCGCGGCAGGCAGCCCGGTCGGGCTGGTCGTGCTCGTGCTGCTCGTCGCCGGGCTCGTGGCATGGGTCGTCGTCGCGTCGCGGCGACGCCGCTCACGTGCCGCCCGCGACGACGACGCGACCCTCGCGACGTCGTCGGGCAACGACGCCCCGGCCAGGACCGAGGCGACGGACGGGCCGCCGCGGACGACCGGGAGCAACCCGTTCGGTGACGTCGCGGACCTGCTGCTCGACGCCCCGGACGACGGCCCCGGCCCCACGCAGGCGCGTCGTACGCGCAGCGACCCCGCGGACCCCTCGGCCGAGCCCGCGGAGCCCGAGCGCGACTGAGCTCCTCAGGAGATCTCGGTCGCGCTCTCGTCCGCCTCGCCCACGCAGAACTGGTTGCCCTGCGGGTCCGCGAGCACCGACCACCGGTAGCCGGGGATCGTGTGCTCGGCGACCAGCGAGGCTCCGTCCGCCAGCAGGCGCGCGACCTCCGCCGCACGGTCGGCGGTCGACGCGTCGAGGTGGATCCTGTTCTTGCCGGGCGTCGGGTCCTCGACCTTCTGGAACCCCAGCACGGGCCCCGTGCCCTCCTGGGAGGGGACGACCTCGAGGAACCAGCCGTCGGCCTCGTCGATCACCTTCCCGCCCGTCTGCCGGGCCCACCACTGCGCCAGCGGGCGCGGGTCGGTCGAGTCCACCGTGACCATACCGATCGAAAGAGTCATACCCGGCAGGGTAGCGAGGGGCACCGACACGTGCACACGGTCGAAGCCCGCCAGGTCAGGGGATGTCGGCCGACTCTGCCGACTTGTCGATCGCCCCGCCGTAGCGCCGGTCACGGCTCGCGTACTCCTCGACCGCACGCCACAGGCTGCGCCGGTCGACGTCGGGCCAGTGCTCTGGCAGGAAGACCATCTCGGCGTACGCGGCCTGCCAGATCATGAAGTTCGACGTCCGCTGCTCGCCCGAGGACCGCAGGAACAGGTCCACGTCCGGCAGGTCGGGCTCGTCCAGGTACTTCGCGACCGTCTTCTCGGTGACCTTCCTCGGGTCGAGCCGGCCCGCGGCGACCTCCCGCGCGATGGCCTGCGCGGCGTCCGCGATCTCGGCGCGCCCGCCGTAGTTCACGCACATCGTGAGCGTGCACGTGTCGTTGTCCTTGGTGAGCCGCTCGGCGTCCTCGAGCTCCTTGATGACCGAGCCCCACAGACGCGGCCGACGCCCCGCCCAGCGCATGCGCACGCCCCAGCTGCTCATCTCGTCACGACGGCGCCTGATCACGTCCCGGTTGAACTGCATGAGGAAGCGGACCTCCTCGGGTGAGCGCTTCCAGTTCTCGGTCGAGAACGCGTACGCCGAGACGTGCTTGACGCCGATCTCGATCGCGCCCGCCACGACGTCGAGCAGCGCGGCCTCCCCGGCCTTGTGCCCCTCGGTGCGCGGGAGCCCCCGCTCGTTGGCCCACCGACCGTTGCCGTCCATGACGATCGCGACGTGGTTCGGCACGAACCGGGCCGGGATGTTCGGCGCCGTCGCCCCCGACGGGTGCGGCGGGGGCGGCTGGATCCCTCGCCCCATCAGGCCTCTCCCCCGGCCCGCGGAGTACCCGCGTCGTCTCGTTCCACCATCCGCAGTGATCGCAACGTTCTCTCCAGGTGATATTGGCTGTAGGCGGCCACGAGGCCGCTGGCTTCCTTGCGGTGGCGCACGTCCGACGCGTCCGCCACGTCCCACTCGCCCGCGAGCAGCGCCGCGAGCAGGGAGAAGGTCTCGGGGGCCGGGGACGTCGACCCCGGCGGCCTGCACCGTGAGCAGACCGCCCCGCCCAGCGCCACCGCGAACGACCGGTGCGGGCCGGGCTCGCCGCAGCGCGAGCAGTCGGTGAAGCTCGGCGCCCACCCGGCGACCGCGAAGGCGCGCAGGAGGTAGGAGTCGAGCACCAGGCCCGGCGCGTGCGCGTGCCCCGCGAGCGACCGCAGCGCTCCGGCGAGCAGCCAGAACTGCTGGACGGCAGGCTCCTTCTCGGCCTCGACGAGCCGCTCGGCCGTCTCCAGCATCGCGGCCCCCGCCGTGTACAGGCCGTAGTCCTCGCAGATCGCGCGCGCATAGGGCCCCACGGTCTCCGCCTGCGTCACGACGTCGAGCGACCTGCCCACGTGGAGCTGGACGTCGACGAACATGAACGGCTCGAGCCGCGCCCCGAAGCGCGAGGACGTGCGGCGCACGCCCTTGCCCACGGCCCGGACCTTGCCGTTCTCGCGCGTGAGCAGGGTGACGATGCGGTCCGCCTCGCCCAGCTTCTGGGCGCGCAGGACGATCGCTTCGTCTCGGTAGAGGACCACTCCCCCATTGTCCGTCATGCCACCGACGTCCCGGTGCACGGTCCGTGCCCGGTGAGTGCCCGGTACGTGCCCGGTGCGCGCCCGCTGTGTGCGTACCACCACGCGAGGCGCAGGTGCAGACACGTCGAGGGGTCCCGTGCCGCCGGCACGGGACCCCTCGACGGAAGGGATCAGCCCTCGGAGCGCTCCGCGCGGTTCACGGCCGAGACGATCGCCTTCAGCGAGGCCGTGGTGATCGACGGGTCGATCCCGACGCCCCACAGCACGTCGTCGCCGACCTGGCACTCGACGTACGCGGCGGCCGTCGCGTCACCGCCCTCCGAGAGCGCGTGCTCGGCGTAGTCCAGGACACGGACCTCGACACCCACCTGCGCGATCGCGTCGACGAACGCCGCGACCGGACCGTTGCCCGAGCCCTCGAGTGTCAGGTGCTCACCACGGTCCAGCACGTCGACCGCCAGGGTGTCCGGGCCGTCCTCCGACGACGCCGCGCGGGTCCCCCGCAGCTTCAGCCGGCCCCACGGCTCCAGGCCCGACTCAGGAGCGACCGGCAGGTACTCGTCCGAGAAGATCCGCCAGATGTCGTCGCCCGTGACCTCCTGGCCCCCGGCGTCCGTGAACGCCTGGACGACGCGCGAGAACTCGATCTGCAGGCGACGCGGCAGGTCCAGGTGGCGCTCGGACTGCAGCAGGTACGAGATACCGCCCTTGCCCGACTGCGAGTTGACGCGGATCACTGCCTCGTACGACCGGCCCACGTCCTTGGGGTCGATCGGCAGGTACGGCACGCCCCAGACCAGGTCGTCGACGCCCTTGCCCGCAGCCTCGGCCTCCGCGGCCATGGCGTCCAGGCCCTTCTTGATCGCGTCCTGGTGCGAGCCCGAGAACGCGGTGAAGACCAGGTCGCCCGCGTACGGGTGACGCTCGTGCACGGCGATCTGGTTGCAGTGCTCGACCGTGCGACGGATACGGTCCATGTCGGAGAAGTCGATCTCCGGGTCGATGCCCTGGCTGAACAGGTTCATGCCGAGCGTCACCAGGCAGACGTTGCCCGTGCGCTCGCCGTTGCCGAACAGGCAGCCCTCGATGCGGTCCGCCCCGGCCTGGTAGCCCAGCTCCGCGGCGGCCACGGCCGTCCCGCGGTCGTTGTGCGGGTGCAGCGACAGGACGACGTTCTCGCGGTGCGCCAGGTGCCGGTTCATCCACTCGATCGAGTCGGCGTAGACGTTGGGCGTCGCCATCTCGACCGTCGCCGGCAGGTTGATGATGACCTTGCGCTCCGGCGTCGGCTCGAAGACCTCGATGACCTCGTTGCAGATCTCCACGGCGAACTCGAGCTCGGTGCCCGTGTAGGACTCGGGCGAGTACTCGTAGAAGACCGTGGTCTCCGGGATGGTCTCCTCGAACTTGCGGCACAGCTTGGCGCCGTTCACCGCGATCGCGATGATTCCCTCACGGTCGGTGCAGAACACGACCTCGCGCTGGAGCCGCGACGTCGAGTTGTACAGGTGCACGATCGCCTGCTTCGCGCCCCGCAGCGACTCGTACGTACGGGCGATCAGGTGCTCGCGGGACTGCGTCAGGACCTGGATCACGACGTCGTCCGGGATGTGCCCCTCCTCGATGAGCAGGCGCACGAAGTCGAAGTCGGTCTGCGAGGCCGACGGGAACCCGACCTCGATCTCCTTGTAGCCCATCTCGACGAGCAGCTGGAACATCTTCAGCTTGCGCTCGGCGTTCATGGGCTCGATCAGCGCCTGGTTGCCGTCGCGCAGGTCGACCGCGCACCAGCGCGGGGCCTTCTCGATGCGCCTGTCCGGCCACGTCCGGTCCGGCAGCGACACGTCGAACTGCTCGTGGAACGGCTCGTACTTGTGCACGGGCATGCCGGACGGCTGCTGTGCGGAGCGGGTGCTGGTCTGGGGGGTCTGCGCCGTGGTGCTCATCATGTCCTTCGCGATCTCTTCGTCGGTGCTGTTCAGCCGGCACACCAGACCACCGCGACGAGGATGCGGCCTAGAGGGCCTCGTCGCGGCAACGAAGGAGGAGCAGCTGAGTCACGTGCACGCTGCCACTGTACTCCCGTCCGGGGCGATGGTCCGGGACGTCCCGGTGGACGACACGCGCGAGGCGGGCCGACGACGCCACGAGAGCGACGCCGTCGGCCCGCCTCAGAGCGGGACCAGACGAACCAGCGACGCCACGAGAGCGACGCCGTCGGCCCGCCTCAGAGCGGGACCAGACGAACCAGCGACGCCACGAGAGCGACGCCGTCGGCCCGCCTCAGAGCGGGACCAGACGAACCAGCGACGCCACGAGAGCGACGCCGTCGGCCCGCCTCAGAGCGCGGCCCCGCCTGGTCAGGGCCGGTCAGCGGCCGCGCGAACGCAGGGCGGCGTCGACCGCAGGGTCGCCCAGGTTGCCGAGCCACTCGAGCAGCGCGGGGTACGTCGACGGGTTGGCCGCGACCTGGGGGCGCAGGTGCGGGGCCTCCTGGACGATCTGCGCGAGCACCTCGAGCGGCGTGGACGGGTCCAGTGCCTGAGCGGCGCTGAACCCGACCGGCTGCGGGTCCTGGTACGGGGGCAGGACCGCCGTGTCACCCACGGACTGTGCCGCGTAACCCGGTCGCGCCGCGTAGCCCGAACGCTCGGGGACGACCGGCTGCACGGGGTGCGACGACGAGCCCCCCTGCGCCGGCAGGACCTGGGTCGGCTGGTACTGCTCGACCGGGCGGGAAGGCTGCGGCTGCGGGTCCTGACGGACCGGCTGCGTCGGCTCCTGGGTCGGCTGGTAGCGGACCTGTTGCACGGGCTGCGCCGACTGGGGCTGCTGAGGCTGCTGAGGCTGCTGAGGCTGCTGGGCAGACTGCACGGGCTGGGCCGACTGTGCCGGAGCGCGGACAGGTGTCGGACGCGACGGGGCCGCGACCTGGTCGGGCTCGTGCTCGCCGGCCTCTGGGCCGTACCCGTCCGGGCCCGTCGCGTAGCTGCCGCTGCCGTACGGACCCGCGACCGGCTCCTGCGCGGGCTTGGGACGAGCCGGGCGCGGCGCGGGCGGCTGCCAGACGTACGCGCTCGGCGCGGCGTCGGCCCCGACGAGCGACGACGGGCGGTTCTCCGCGAAGTGCGTCCGGACCTCGGCCGGCACCGTGAGCGCGAAGACCACGATGAGCGGCAGCCCGTACGCCAGCAGGAGCAGCGTCGTGCCGAAGCCTGCCCCGGGCTGGTTCGTCGCGACGATGAGGAGCACGATGCCGAGGATCGCGACGACGCCTGCCGCGCCGAGCGCGAGCGTCCGCCCGGCCACGGCGTCGCGGGCGAGCGAGCGACGAGCCACGAGCGCGGCGCCCGCAGCGAGGAGCCCGAACACGATCGACAGGATGAGGACCGACCCGCTCGCGCCGTTCGCGAGCGTGAAGACACCGGTCAGCGCGGTTCCGAGGGCGACGACGACGACGAGGTCGAGCGTGTTCACCGCGACGGCGACCCACGTCGAGACGGGCGACTGCGAGGAGGTGGTCCGCGCGAGCGCGGGCGACGAGGCGACCGCCGCAGCGGCGGGGACGAGCAGCAGGCCGAACTGCCCGAGCGCGAACGAGTCGAAGCTGACCAGCAGGTTGCTGGTGTTCAGGACGAAGAGGACCACGAGCGCGATCCCCAGACCGACGAGCACGAGGCGCCAGGCCTCGTCGCGGCGCAGGATCCCCCACACGGGCCACCCGACGAGCGCCACGGTCACGGCGCCGGCGACGAGGAACCGGAGCAGCAGCAGGGCGGACACGCCGAGGGAGAAGGTGAGCAGGAACGCGATCAGCGCACCGACGACCGCCACGCCCGCGACGACGGTCAGGACCAGCGTCCAGACGCGCGAGGCTGCCCTGTCCTGCTCGACCGGGCCGAGCTCGGCCTGGCGCGGCTGGGCCGCGAGGAACGCCCCCGCGAGTCCGAGCGAGAGAGCGGTCCCGATGCCGCCCCAGCCGTTGTCGGCCGACCGGTTGACCAGGTCCAGGACGACGTAGACCGCCGCCAGGAGCACGTACGGGGCGTTCGCGACGAGACGCGCGAGGCGGGTCGTGTGCACCGTCCACGTCGTGGGCAGCGCACCGGTCCGTGCCAGGTACGGCAGCGCGAGCGAGAGCAACGAGACGACCGTGACGAGGATGACCTCGATCTTGTCCGACGCCTTGTGCCCGACGTCCCACGGCATCGTGAGCGAGACGAAGAGCAGCAGGGCCGCCACGCCGTCGCGCACGTAGTCGCTCACGGGGATGCCGGCGAACGGGTTGCTCCCGGCGGCCGCCTCCGGCTTCTGCTCGGCAACGCGCGCCGCCGCCGGGGCCGTACCCGTCGCGGGCGTGTCGGACGACGGAGCCTTCGCGGCCCCGCCGGCCGGAGTCGGTGACTGCTGATCGGGGCCAGGCCCAGGGTCGGTCTCGTTGGTCATCGCGTTCTCCCTACAGATCACCCCGGGCTCGCTGTCGGGCGAGCGCCGGATCAGGCCACGACGGCCCCGTCAGTTTCTACCGGTAGATCACCGATGGCTCAAGTCTCCCACTCTGTGCCTGCGCGACCCACGACCCAGGCGCACGACCTCCGTCCTCGTCACCGCGAACAGCACCCCCTGCGCGGACACGACCTCGTAGTAGTCGCCGTCGAGGGCTCTGCGCCACTCGGTGCGTCCGTCGAACAGGCTCACGGACACGACGCTCGTCGCGGCGCCGTCCGTCCCACCGAGCCCGTCGCCGACGGTCGCGAGCAGCACCGAGTCCCCGTCGGTGAACACCCGGACGACCTCCGCGGGCAACCAGCGCTGCCAGATCTCACGCCCGGTCCGGGACTCGAGCGCGAGCAGCCGCGACCCCGACTCCACCACCACGACGTCGTCGGTCTGGAGCCAGAGCACCTCGGGCCACTCCTCCCGGTGCCAGAGCCGACGGCCCGTGCTCGCGTCGTACCCCGTGAAGCCAGGCATCCGGACCACGACGACCGGGGGAGGTCCGTCATCGGCGACCTGCGGCAGGAACGGTTCACCGGCCATGCTGAACCGCACCCGACCGTCCGCCCCCGTCACGTCGACGCGGTCCTCCCACCCCGTCCGGCGGTCGTCGACCACCCGGGCCGACGAACCTCCAGGGAGGCCGGCTTGCCCCAACCAGCCCCGCGTCCGCATGCCTGCACGCTCGGTGAGCGGGTCGCCGTGCGCGTCGAAGGTCGTCGACGCGCCGCCCGACCGGACCTGCAGCAACCCGCGCGCCGCGACCAGGCCGAGGCCGTCGGGGGGCACCGTCCCCGACGGCGCCCCGTCGATCCCCGTGGCCCCGACGCCGTCCACCCGGTCCTGGTCGACACCGACCGTCCGCACCCTCTCGACGACACCGTCGAGCGCACCCTCCCACGTGACGACCACGCCGTCCGTCGCCCGGACGGCCGTCGCGACCTGACCTCCCGCGAGCGGGACCGCCGCCTCGATCCTGTCCGCCAGCCCACGCGACCCGACGACCCGCCCGGACCGGTCCAGGACCGTCACGAGAAGCGGGAACCCGTCGTCGCCCCGACCGGCGACCGGAGGGGAACCGCGGACCGTGACGCACACGAGGGGCGAACCCACGACGTCCGGGTCGAGGAGGTCGGGCCCGCACGTGGTCGCTCCGGACGGCAGGTCGGCGGCCCACACCTCCTCACCCGTGGTGAGGTCACGGGCGGACAACGTCCCACCCGGGCCGACGACGACGACCTGCCCCTCGACGGCTGCGGGCAGCCCCGCCCCCGTCGACGCCCGCCACACGCTCGCGGGCTCGACCGTGACGGGCCACAACCCTCCCGCCTGTGCCGCCACCCGGGCTGCCCTCGCCCGTTCGAGCACAGCGCCGACCGCGAACGACGCCCCGAGGACGCAGAGCAGGAGGACCGCGCCGAGGATCACGTGGCCGAGCACGCCGCTCCTTCGGCCACGCGGCTCGGGCGACCCGTCGGGCGCACCGTCCGACGCAGGTCCGACGCCGACACGCGACGAGCCGGCTCCCGCATCCCGGGCAGCGGTGCCCCCCGTGCGCGCTCCGGCGCTCCCCCGCCTGGGCCCGGTCGCGACCGACGGCTCCGCGTCGAAGTCGTCGTCGAGCTCGGCCACCTCGACCAGCTCGACGGCGTGGGCATCGTGCTCACGACGTCGTGGAGCCACCTCTCCACGGTAGTCCCGATACGCCGACCGGGTGGAGCGAGGGGCCCGTCAGCCGATGCCCAGCAGCGTGCCGTCGTCGGTCGCGACGACGAGCGTCCCACGCACGCCGACCCCCCACGCGGCGGAGTCCTCGAGGTCGCTCGACCACAGCTCCTGCCCGGAGTCCACGGAGACCGCCGTGACCCGGGTCCCGCCCGTCGCGCTCGGTCCCATGAGGTACAGGTCCGTCCCGTCGGTGTGCGCCGACGTATAGGTCAGGACCTCGGAGGACTCCCACAACCGTTCCCCGGAGCCCAGGTCCACCGCCCACAGCCGACCTGCCCTCGACAGGATCCCGACATCGCCCACCTGGGCGACCGGGGCGGCGACCCCGTCGATGCTCCACCGGGTCCGTCCGGTCGCCGGGTCGAGCGCTGTCGTGCGCGGCCGCTCGATGTTCCCGGACTCGTCCATCACACCGCCGCCCTCGGTGACGAAGAACGCCGCCGTCGGCCCTCCGTCCGTCGCGGTGAACTCCTGGACGGTGCCCCGGGTGCGGAAGAGCTCCGCCCCGTGACGGTCCAGGACCGTCGAGCCCCCGTCGGGGTGCTGGACGAGGGCGAGCCCGTCCCGCAGGGGGATGGTCCACGACTCCTCGGCCTCGTCCACGGTCCGGCCGTCCGCGTCCAGGGTCACCAGACGGCCTGCGACCGCGACCATGAGCACCGAGCCGCCGTCCTGCAGTCCCAGGTACTCCCCCTCCGGGCTGCTCCCACGCTCCTGGGCGATCTCCCGCGACCAGCGCAGCTCTCCCGTGGCCCGGTCCTCCAGGTCGACCACCACGTGTCCGTCGTCCCCCCACCTGACCGAGGCGATGCCGTCGTCGAAGAAGGCGGCACCCTGCGTCTCCTCGCCGAACGTGCGGGTGCCCGTGACCTCTCCGGTCGCGGCGACCATGACGTCGACGCGCACCGGGAACGACTGCTCGAACGTCGCCCCGACGGTCGGGACCGACCGGAGCTCGAACGTCGTGCAGACCAGCGGGTCCTCCTGCACCTCCCACGTGCCCGTACCCGTGCACGCGGTCGTGACCTTCGCCGTGTCCGACGCGGGCCGGGGCGCGCCGCGCCACAGCTCCCGACCTGTCGTCGGGTCGTAGCCGACCACCGGGCTCCCTTGCACGACGAGCGTCCCGTCCACCACGGCGGGTGACAACCACCATCCCGTCGGGGAATCCTCGTCGCCCGAGCCGGTCGGCTCGATCCGCCACAGGACGCCCACCTCCGGGCCCAGGGGCCGAATCCCGCCGGCCGCGATCACCCGATCGACGCGGGCAGACTCGTTCATCTCGCCACGGACGACCCCTCCGACGACGAGGAGGGCGACGACGGACACCCCTGCCCCGACGAAGAGGCGAGACCTGCGCGACCACGGTCGACGGGCAAGCCGCTCGTCGACCTGCGGCTCGGCACCGGAGAGGACCTGCGGCACCGGGCCGTCGGCCGGCCCCTGGACGGACGCCCCGCCGTCGGGCACCGCGCCGCGCGACCGCGGGCCGGACGGGCCCTGCTCGGCCAGGTCCTCGTCGGCGTCCTCGATCGCGAAGACGCGCACGCTCGACCTCGCCGTGCCCCGCGGACGTCGTCCCATGGGACGACCCTAAGCGTCGACGACCGGGAAGTCAGATGCCGAGCTGGTACACACCCCAGTACGCGAGCGTCACGAGCAGGATCGTCGACCCCGCGACGGTCGCCCACAACGTCGTGCGGGCGCCGACGCCGGTCGCAGGCCGGACCACCACGCCCCCCTCCGGGGAGGCGTCGACCGTCTTGCGGGCCGTCCGGAGGTCGGACAGACGGTTGATGATGAACGCCGCGGCCACGACGGTCGCCAGCCCCAGGAGACGGACGGCGACCCACCCGCCCTGGACCACCCACGCGTCCGTCCGGTAGTCGAGGGCCAGCCGCGCGACCGAGACCAGGTAGACGACGAGACCGATCATGGTCGCGACCGACCCGGTCGCCAGACCCACGAGCGGCCACCGCAGTCCCGGCGCGAGCCGCCCGGCCGCGTGCGGCGTACGGCGCAGCCTGCGCACCGACCCCGTCACGAGCCACACGAGCGGCCCCACGACGAGCAGCACGCCACCCACGATCACGAACCCGATGACGATGTCGCCGTTGCCGTACCACCGGGGGTTGGGCACGGCCGAGGCCAGGTAGAGCTGGTTCGGCTGGCCGCCCGCCACGGTCGGCGGGGCACCGGCGGTGCCCACGAGTCCCTGGACCCACGCCGAGACGTCGCGCGCGAACTCCGGCACGAGGACGTCGTCGATCTTGATGCCGTGGTTCGCGCCCTCGTAGTAGCGCACGGTCACGTCATGGTTCCCGTTCGCCCCCGCCTCCGCGATGATGCGCAGCGCGCCCTGCTCGATCGGCATCGACGGGTCCGCCGTGCCGTAGACCACGAGGGTCGGCACGTCGAGGCGCGAGAGGTAGGGCGTGACGTCGAAGTCCGCGTACTCGAACCCTCCCCCGGGCATCTCCATGCCGACGGCGCGCGGGATCGCGCGGAACACCCCCTGCGGCACGCCCGTGTTGCGCAGGTAGGAGTCGACGGCGAAGCCCGCCTGCTGGCGTGGCGGCACCACGGGCGCGGAGACCATGACCAGGAAGGACACGTCGGGGTCCTGGTCCACCAGGACGGGCGCGATCCACGTCCCCTCGGACTCGGCGTACAACCCCACCTTGTCCGGGTCGACCGAGGGCCTGGTCCGCAGCAGGTCGACCGAGTGCTCGTAGTCCCGGGCCATGTCGACGTAGTCGCGGTGCCGGGTCGTGTACGTGTCGAGCCGCTTCGAGGGCACGAGCGTCACGACTCCCGCGCTCGCCATGTCGGTCGCGACGTCGACGAACGCCTCGTCGGCCGCCCCCGTGCCCGCGCCGTGCAGGAACACCACTCCCGGGCGCCCTTCCGGGGCGTCGACCGGCTCGCGCACGATCCCCTCGACGCTCGTGCCGTCGAGCCTGACGACGACCGGGGTCTCCCGGACCTCGTAGGTCCCCACGGGCTGGACG
Organism: Oerskovia paurometabola; assembly: GCF_016907365.1. Lineage (NCBI taxonomy): Bacteria > Bacillati > Actinomycetota > Actinomycetes > Micrococcales > Cellulomonadaceae > Oerskovia > Oerskovia paurometabola. Next base: position 2,809,649 of record NZ_JAFBBV010000001.1, read on the forward strand.
TCGGGCCCCTGCCCGCCGATCGTCGTGTCGGAGGTGGTGGGCTCGAGGTGGTCGGTGACCGGGACCGGGGACCACTGGGGTCCGGTCACGGCCCCGACCAGGGCGAGCCCGATCGCGAGGGCGGCGCTCGTCGCCGCGGTACGGAAGATCACGACAGGATCGTCTCGCGCGAGGAGGGCCGTCCGCCCTGGGGACGGCCCGACGACGGACGGGGGTGCACCCTAGAACCCGAGCCGGCGCAGCTGCTTGGGGTCACGCTGCCAGTCCTTGGCGACCTTGACGTGCAAGTCGAGGTACACGCGCGCACCGAGCAGCGCCTCGATGCCCTTGCGGGCCTCGGTCCCGACGTGACGCAGACGCGAACCGCCACGCCCGATGATGATCGCCTTCTGGCTGTCGCGCTCCACGAAGAGGTTGACCCGCACGTCCAGGAGCGGGGGCCTGCCCGTCTCCGGGTTGCCGGACCCCTCGCGCGGCACGATCTCGTCGACGACCACGGCGAGGCTGTGCGGCAGCTCGTCGCGCACGCCCTCCAGGGCCGCCTCGCGGACGAGCTCGGCGACCATCACGGCCTCGGGCTCGTCGGTCAGCTCGCCACCGGGGTACAGCTCGGGGCCCGGCGGCAGGTGCTTGACCAGCACCTCCTCCAAGGTCTCGACCTGGAAGCCGTCCTTCGCCGAGACCGGCACGATGTCCTGCCACTCGCCGAGCTGGTCGACCGCGAGCAGGTGCTTCGTGAGGGTCTCGCGGTCCACCAGGTCCGCCTTGGTCACGACCGCGACGACCGGGGTCGGGCGCCGCCCCTTGGTCAGGTCCGCGAGCTGGGCCGCGATGTACTTGTCGCCCGGCCCCACCTTCTGGTCCGCCGGGAGGCAGAACGCGATGACGTCGACCTGCGCGAGGGTCTCGCGGACCAGGTCGTTGAGCCGCTCACCGAGGAGCGTGCGCGGACGGTGCAGCCCGGGCGTGTCCACGAGGATGAGCTGCGCGTCGGGGCGGTGCACGATGCCGCGGATCGTGTGGCGGGTCGTCTGCGGTCGCCCGGAGGTGATCGCGACCTTCTGCCCGACCAGGGCGTTCGTGAGCGTGGACTTGCCCGCGTTGGGCCGTCCGACGAAGCACGCGAAGCCGGCCTTGTGCTCTGCTGCTGCGTGGTCGTTCTGGGTCACCGGTGTGCTTCTCTCTCGTTCGACTCGCCCGCTCGACGCGGGGTGTCACTGGTCCGCCCGGCACGCTCCGCGTGCTGGGGGGTCGTCTGGTGGTCTCGGTGGCCGCGCTCGCGCGGCTCGGTGCGCTCGGGGGTGCCCGCGTCCGGTGAGGGCTCGGGATCGCCAGCGCTCTCCCGGTCGGTGGCCGCAGCGCTCACGAGCACGGTCGCGAGCTGCTTGCGGCGCCCCTCGACGCGTTCGCCGGTCATGTGCACGCCCTGGGCCTCGGCGGTCGATCCGGGGAGCGGGACCTTGCCGAGCGCCTTGGAGAGCAGGCCCCCGACGGTGTCCACGTCGTCGTCCTCGATGTCGAGCTCGAACAGCTCGCCGAGCTCGTCGAGCGGCAGGCGGGCCGGGACGCGGAAGGTCCCGTCGCCCAGGTCCTCGACCTCGGGGCCCGACCTGTCGTGCTCGTCGGTGAGCTCGCCCACGATCTCCTCGAGCGCGTCCTCGATCGTCACGAGACCGGCCACGCCGCCGTACTCGTCGACCACCATCGCGATGTGCGAGGCCGAGGCCTGCATCTCGCGCAGGAGGTCGTCGACGGGCTTGGACTCGGGCACGAAGATCGCCGGGCGGGCGACGTCCGCGACGCGGCGCGACGCGGCCTCGGGCGAGCCGTGCACGACCTTGACGACGTCCTTGAAGTAGACGACGCCCACGAGGTCGTCGACCGACGTCCCCGTGACCGGCAGGCGCGAGAACCCGGAGCGCAGGAAGAGGGCCAGCGCCTTGGACAGGGGCGTCGAGGCCGGCGTCGTGATCATGTCGGTGCGGGGCACCATGACCTCGCGCGTGAGGGTGTCGCCGAGCTCGAAGACGGAGCGGATCATCTCGCGCTCCTCCTCCTCGATGATCTCGGACTCGTTCACACGGTCGACCATGTCCTGCAGCTCGCGCTCGTGCGGCCCGTCGGTGTCGTCCTTCGAGGCGGTGACACGCACCAGCCAGCCCGTCAGGGCGACCGCGGGGGTCAGGACCCCCGACAGGGCCACGAGCACGCGCACCGGGTGCTGACGTCCGAGCGCACGCGGGGCGACCCGGGCGAAGCCCAGCGCGACCAGGACCGCGAAGAGCGACGCGGCGAGCAACGCCTGCCACCAGTCGTCGAGCCAGGCCAGGACGAGCAACGTCACGCAGGTCGCCGCGAGCATCTCGGCGACGACGCGCAGGAACGCGAGCGAGGCCGCGGTGTGCGGCGGGTCCTCGGTCAGCGCCTGGACGCGACGGACCCGGACCACGCGCGGCGGGAGGGGTCCGGCAGATCCGCCGTTGTGCCCGCCGGTGACGGCAGCCTCGGCCTCCGCTGCCGCCTCGCCCACGGCCGCGCGCGTGACGCGCATGACGGCCGCCTCCCCGGCGCCGAGCGCCCCCGCGAGGACGACCCCCACGACCGCGAGGACGAGCAGCAGCGCGACGGGGACCTCGGTCATCGGCTGGCGAGGAACGTCAGGAGCAGCTTGCGCTGCAGCGCGAACATCTCCTTCTCCTCCTCGGGCTCGGCGTGGTCGTAGCCGAGCAGGTGGAGGATGCCGTGCGTCGTGAGCAGGAGCATCTCCTCGGCCGTCGAGTGACCCGCCGTCACCGCCTGCTGCGCGGCGACCTCGGGGCACAGCACGATGTCGCCCAGCTCGCCCGCGGGGGTCACGTCGCCGTCGCGACCGGGACGCAGCTCGTCCATCGGGAACGACAGGACGTCCGTGGGGCCGGGCTCGTCCATCCAGCGCACGTGCAGCTCGGCCATGACGTCCGACTCGACGAACCGGATGCCGAGCTCGCTCTGGGGGTGGACGTGCATCGCGTCCAGGACGTAGCGCGCGAGGGCCGCGAACTCCGCCTCGTCGACCTCGTAGCCGGACTCGTTGTTGATCTCGACGCTCATCAGCGTGCCCCTTGCTCTCGTGGGTCTCGTGGGTCTCGTGGTCGCTCGCGGCGGGCCGTCCCGCCCCGAGCACCGCCGTGCGCACGGCCGCCGCCGTCACGGGCGGGCCGTGCGGTGCTCACGTCCCAGCGTGCGTACGCGTCGATGATGTCGCTCACGAGCCGGTGCCGCACGACGTCCGTGGAGGTCAGGCGGCAGAACTCGACGTCGTCGACCCCGGTCAGGACGTCCTCGATGACCCGCAGCCCGGACGGGGTGCCCCCGGGCAGGTCGACCTGCGTCACGTCCCCCGTGATGACCATCTTGGAACCGAACCCGAGGCGTGTGAGGAACATCTTCATCTGCTCGGTCGAGGTGTTCTGCGCCTCGTCGAGGATGATGAACGCGTCGTTGAGCGTGCGACCGCGCATGTAAGCCAGCGGAGCGACCTCGATGGTCCCGGCCTCGATGAGCTTGGGGATCGACTCGGGGTCGATCATGTCGTGCAGCGCGTCGTACAGCGGGCGCAGGTAGGGGTCGATCTTCTCCGACAGCGAGCCGGGCAGGAACCCGAGCCGCTCCCCCGCCTCGACGGCGGGCCGGGTCAGGACGATGCGGCTGACCTGCTTGGCCTGGAGGGCCTGGACGGCCTTGGCCATCGCGAGGTACGTCTTGCCCGTCCCGGCGGGGCCGATCCCGAACGTCACGGTGCTCGCGTCGATCGCGTCGACGTAGCGCTTCTGCCCGACCGTCTTGGGCCGGATGGTCCGGCCACGGCTCGAGAGGATGTTGAACGTCAGGACCTCGGCCGGGCGGGCCGCGGTCGCCGCGGTGAGCATCGCGACGGAGCGGGTCACGACGTCGGGCGTCAGGCGAGTGCCGGACTCGACGACCTCGACGAGCTCGTCGAGCAGCCGGGAGGCGAGCGCGACGTCGCCGACGGGGCCCGTCACGGCGATCTCGTTGCCGCGTGCGTGGACGTCGATCGTGGGGAACCCCGACTCGATCGCCCGCAGGACCACGTCACCGCTGCCGAGGAGGTCGACCATGGGCACGTGGGACGGCACGACGATGCGGTGCTCTACCCGGGTACCGGCGGGGTGCGCGGCTGCTGCCTCCGCGTCGACGGTCCCGTTCGGCCGGACGGCGCGGGCGCGCTCCTGATCACGAGGAGGACCTCCGAGGCCGTGCGACGCCGGGCCGGTCGGTGGGGGTGGTGTCGAAGATGGCATGAGCCGGCTTGCGCCGAGGCACTCCTTCTGCAGGTCTGGTGGTTCGTGGTGCGTCCATGATATCGAGCACGCCCGCCCGGGTCAGGGCGAATACCGGCGGCCCGGCGGCTCGACGGACGAGCGTCGGCCGGCACGCGGCGGTCAGGCCGGGTTCCACCCCAGCGCGGTGCCTCCGATGACGTGCCCGTGGACGTGGAACACGCTTTGCCCTGCGCGCGGCCCCGAGTTGAAGATGAGCCGGAACTGTCCGTCGGCCTGCTCGCTCGCGATCTCGTCGGCCAGCGCCACGACCCCCGCGAGGAGGTCTGGGTCGGCGGCGGCGAGCTGTGCGATGTCGCCGTGGTGCGCGCGCGGCACCACGAGCACGTGCAGCGGGGCCTGCGGGTTGATGTCCTTGAACGCCACGGCCTGGTCCGTGGTCGCCACGATCGTCGCGGGGATCTCACCTGCGACGATCTTGCAGAACAGGCAGTCCGGGTCGGTCGGGCGAGCGGTGTCGTTGCTGGTCATGACGGCAGGCTACCCCCGGCTCGTCTGCGCGGCCCGGGGGCGGGACGGGCGCCGCGACCGCGCGCCGGGTCACTGCTCGTCGTCCGTGCCGCCCCACCGGCCGAGCCGCTGGACGAGCATCGCGATCGCGACCGGGCCAGCGGTCGAGGTCCGCAGCACGTGCGGGCCGAGGCGCGCGGTGCGCGCACCGGCGCCGGTCAGCGCCTCGACCTCCTTCTCGGAGATGCCGCCCTCCGGCCCGACGACGACGAGCACCTCGGGCGCTCGTCCCGCCGCGGCCACGTCCTGGGACGCGGGGACCGGCAGGGCCACCTCGGCGAGCGGGACGAACGCCTCCTCGTGCAGCACGATCACCGCGCCGCCGGCCTCGACGACCTGACGGGTGCGCTCGACCAGCCCGCGCGTGTCGATCGCGAGGTCGACCCGGGGAAGGCGGGCGCGCCGCGCCTGCTTGGTCGCAGCGCGCACGGTCGCGAGCCAGCGGGCACGCGACTTGGCTGCACGGTCCCCGCGCCACACGACGATCGAGCGCTCGGCCTGCCACGGCACCACGGCGTCGGCCCCGACCTCGGTCGCGGCCTCGATCGCCATCTCGTCGCGGTCGCCCTTCGCGAGGGCCTGGACCAGCGTCACGACGACGTCGGGTGCGGGCTCCTCGACGACCTCGTCGACGCGCAGGCGGACCCCGGAGGGCTCGACCCCCTCGATGGTGCACCGCAGGCGAAGGCCCTCGCCGTCGACGACGTCGACCGCCTCCCCGACACCGCGCCGCTGCACGACGCCCGCATGACGCCCCTCGGCGCCGTCGAGCACGTAGAGCGATCCCGCGGGGAAGCCCGCGAGGCCGCTCGCGGCCCCGCTCTCAAGCGAGCTGCTCGCCTCCGCGAGGAAGACCGGCGCGCTCACGCTCAGCGTCCCGAGAGCTTGTCGCGCAGCCGGGAGAAGACCCCCGGGTGCGCGGCGGACAGGCGCGGGTCGGGCCGCTCCTCGCCGCGAGCCTTCGCGAGCGAGCGCAGCAGCTCCTCCTGCTCCTCGTCGAGGCCCGTCGGGACCTGGACCTCGACGTGCACGTTGAGGTCGCCCCGGCCGCCGGTGTGCAGGTGGCCGACGCCGAGGTTCTTGAGCGTCACGATCTGACCGGGCTGCGTCCCGGGGCGCAGGTCGATCTCCTGCGGGCCGTCCAGGGTCTCGAGCTCGAGGACCGTGCCGAGGGCCGCAGCCGTCATGGGCACCTGGAGCGTGCAGTGCAGGTCGTCGCCGCGGCGCACGAAGACCTCGTGGTTGCGCTCGCGGATCTCGACGTACAGGTCGCCCGCGGGACCGCCCGCGGGGCCGACCTCGCCCTGCGACGTGAGCTTGATGCGGGTGCCGGTGTCCACGCCCGCAGGGACGTTGACGGTCAGGGTGCGACGGCTGCGCACGCGCCCTTCGCCCGCGCACTCGGCGCACGGCTCGGGGATCACGGTGCCGAAGCCCTGGCACGCGGCACAGGGGGCGGTCGTCATGACCTGGCCGAGGAACGAACGCGCCACACGCTGGACGGTGCCGCGGCCGTTGCACACGTCGCACGTGCGGGGCGACGTGCCGGGTCGACAGCACGAGCCCGAACAGGTGCCGCAGATCACCGCGGTGTCGACCTGGAGCTCGCGGCGCGCCCCGAAGGTCGCCTCCGAGAGGTCGATGTCGAGACGCACGAGGGCGTCCTGGCCACGACGGGCACGCGGGATGGGGCCGGTCTGCGCCTGGCCTCCCCCGAAGAACGTCTCGAAGATGTCCTGGAAGCCGAACCCTCCGCCCATGCCGCCGCCGGCGGCCGACGGGTCCGAGCCGAGGTCGTACTGCTGGCGCTTGTCCGGGCTGGACAGCACCTCGTAGGCGCGGGACACGTCCTTGAACTTGTCCTCGGCGGCCTCGCCCGCGACGTCAGGGTGCAGCTCACGGGCCAGCTTGCGGTAGGCCTTCTTGATCTGGTCCTGGCTCGCGTCCCGGGGCACGCCCAGGATCTCGTAGTAGTCGCTCACAGGTCACTCTCTACTAGCGCACGCCGATCCAGGACCGGCGACTTCCGACAACACCGTGCGGTGACGACCAGGGTCCGAGGACCAGGTCGAGCACCCGCCGGCGCAAGAACCGAACTCATGTGGTCAGGACGCGCGACAGGTACCGCGCGACCGCGCGGACCGAGGCGATCGTCCCGGGGTAGTCCATGCGGGTCGGTCCGATCGAGCCGATCAACGCGACCGAGTCTCCCTCGTTACCGTATCCGCTCGTCACGACCGACGTTTCGACGAGCCCTTCGAGCTGCGTCTCGTGACCGATGCGCACGCTCACCCCGGACTCCGCGGCCATCTCCGTCAACAACCCGAGCAGCACGACTTGTTCCTCGAGCGCCTCGAGGACGGGGCGCAGCGCGTGCTCGAACCTCATGCCGACCCGGGCCAGGTTGGCGGTGCCGGCGAGCACGATGCGCTCCTCCGACTCCTCGGACAGCGTCTCCTCGACGAGCAGCGCGAGCGAGCGCGCGAGGTCCCTGTCCTCGGGGCGGAACTCCTCCGCGACGTCGGCGAAGCCCTTGCCGAGCTCAGCGAGACGCTTGCCGGCCGCGACGGCGTTGAGCCGCGAGCGCAGCTCGGCGAGCGTGGCCTCGTCCGGTGCCTGGGCGACCTCGAGGGTGCGCTGCTCGACGCGGCCCGTGTCCGTGATGATGACCACGAGCAGGCGCCGGTCGCCCACCGGGACGAGCTCGAGGTGCCGCAGGCCCGACCGGCGCAGCGACGGGTACTGCACCACGGCGACCTGGCCCGTGAGCTGGGCGAGGAGACGCCCCGCCCGGGCGACCACGTCGTCGAGGTCCACGGCCTCCGACAGGAACGTCTCGATCGCCCGCCGCTCGGGCGAGGACAGGGGCTTGACCGTCGAGAGCTTGTCCACGAACAGGCGGTAGCCCTTGTCCGTGGGGATGCGCCCGGCCGAGGTGTGGGGCTGGGCGATGTAGCCGTCCTCCTCGAGGGCGGCCATGTCGTTGCGGATCGTGGCCGGGGACACGCCCAGGCGGTGGCGCTCGGCCAGGACGCGGGATCCCACCGGCTCCCTCGTCAGGACGTAGTCCTCGACGATCGCACGCAGCACGTCGAGCCGTCGTTCCTCGCTCATGACCACCTCCTGCCGATCGTCGCGCGTTCTCGCACTCTCCACCGTCGAGTGCTAATTCTACGCGGTCGCCGGAGGCGCGGGGTGCGACGTGCACAGGGTCCTCACGGGGTCTTCCCTCCGCCGGCTCGGACGCGACCGCACCCGACGACGCAGCCCGCGCCCCGCCGTCGGGCCCTGGGCGCTCGCCGGGCCTCACCGCGCCGGGCCTCACCGCGCCGGGCCTCACCGCGCCGTCCACGCCGCGCCGTCCACGCCGCGCCGTCCACGCCGCACCGGACGGCGGCGCTCACAGAGCGGACGTCACCTTGCCCTCGGGCGCTGCCTGCGCGTGCCGCGCCCGCAGGTCGACGACCGCGACCACGAGCGAGACCGCGACCAGGGCGACCGTGATGAGCATCGCGGTGCTCGCCGCGACGGCTCCCGTCGAGCCGCCCGCCTTGAGCGAGTAGTACGTCGAGAGGACCACGGCGATGCCCATGGCCGATCCCACGCGCTGCCCGAGCTGGAGCATGCTGCCCGCGACTCCCGCGAGCTCGACCGGGACGCGGGCCAGGGTCAAGGTCTGGTTCGGGGAGATGACGGTCCCGCTGCCGATCCCGGTGATCATCATGGTCAGGGCGATGCCCCAGCCTGCGACCGACGAGTCGTCCCCCGTGGCGCGGATCGCGAGGATCACGCCACCGAGCCCGACGAGCACCACCACGAGGCCCGCGACCACGAGCGGCCGGCCCCAGCGCGCGACCCCGCGACCCGCGAGCCACGACGCCACGCCCGACGCGATCGCGAACGGCATCCCGATGAGCCCCGCGTGCAGCGGCGTGAAGTGCAGGTCGTTCTGCAGGTAGAGCGTCGCGACGAGGAAGATCCCCGTGAACCCCGCGAAGTACGTGATGCCGAGCAGCGTGCCGTTGCGGAACGACGTGAGCGACAGGACCCGCGGGTCCAGGACCGGGGCGCCCGTGGTCCGCTGGTAGCGCCGCTCCCAGAACACCGCAGCGACGACCGCGACCGCCCCGAGCGCGAGCCACCACCAGCGCCCGGGGTCGTCGTCCTGGCCCGACGTCGTGACGAACGGCAGCATGACCGCGACCGTCGCGACCGCGATGAGGACGAGGCCCACGGGGTCGAGCCTGCGCGGGCCGGGCCTGCGCGCCGTCACGGGCAGGAACCTGATCGCGAGGGGCAGCACGACCGCGATGATCGGGACGTTGATCCCGAAGATCCAGCGCCACCCGTTCTCCTCGCCTGCGACCTGGAGGATCAGCCCGCCCAGGAGGGGCCCGAGCGCGGTCGAGACGCCGATCGTCGCACCGAACATGCCGAACGCCTTGCCGCGCTCGTACCCCGAGAACATCTGCTGGATGAGCCCGATGACCTGCGGGTTGAGCATGCCCGCACTCACGCCCTGCAGGAGCCGGGCGATCGCGAGCCACTCGTCGTTCGGCGCCAGGCCCGCCGCGAGGCTCGTGAGCGCGAAGCCCACGAGGCCGACGATGAACAACGTCCGACGCCCGCCCGCGTCCCCCAGGCGACCGGACGGGACGAGCGCGAGACCGAACGCGAGGGTGTAGCCGGCGACGATGAGCTGCAGCTCGGTCGGGCCCGCGTCGAGCGCCTTCTCGATCGACGGGAGGGCGACGTTGACGATCGACACGTCGAGCATGGTGATGAAACCGACCGCGAGGCACAGCCCCAGGACGCGCCACCGCTGGGCGTCGGGCGTGGCCGGGCCGTTCGAAGTGCTCACCGGCCAGTCGTACCACGGTGCGTGGGCCCGCACCCGGCGAGCGGCCCGCGAGGGGCGGTCCCGTGGCGCCCGGGTCCACGACCTCGCGGGTCGCCGCGCGCCCCTTCCGGGCGCACGGGCGACCACCGCCTAGGGTGAGTCGGGTGAGCTTCGATCGCTACGGTTCCGACGTCCTGTCCAGCGCGACCCCCGCCCCGGTCCCCCACCGCCGGCGACCTGTGTCCCGCCCTCAGCCCGCCGAGCGCGGCCTCGTCGTCGAGGACGTCGAGACCGGCTGGGTCGGCGCCGTGGTGCGCGTCGAGAAGTCCGGCGGCATGCACGTCGTCGTCCTCGAGGACCGAGCAGGTCGCACGCGCACCTTCCCCCTCGGCCCGGGCTTCTGGGTCGACGGCGAGCCCGTCGAGCTGACCGCCCCGGTGACCTCGACGGCGCCCGTCGCCCCGACGCGCACCGCGTCGGGCTCGCGGGCGGTCGCGAACGTCCGGGCGCGCGTCGCGCGCGGCAGCCGCATCTGGGTCGAGGGCAAGCACGACGCCGAGCTCGTGGAGAAGGTCTGGGGCGACGACCTGCGCATCGAGGGGGTCGTGGTCGAGCTGCTCGACGGCGTCGACAACCTCGCCGAGGCGCTCAAGGACTTCGGCCCGACGGCGGAGCGCAAGGTGGGCGTGCTCGTCGACCACCTGGTCCCCGGTAGCAAGGAGACGCGCCTGGTCGCGGAGGCCCTGCGGGGCGTGCGCCCCGGCACCGTCATGGTCCTGGGCCACCCCTACGTCGACGTGTGGCAGGCCGTTCGGCCCGAGCGCGTGGGACTCGACGTGTGGCCCGTGATCGAGCGTGGCACCGAGTGGAAGCGCGGCATCCTGCGCGAGCTCGGCTGGCCGGCGGCCGAGCAGGCCGACGTCGCCCGCGGCTGGCAGCGCATCCTCGGGACCGTGCGCACCTACGCCGACCTCGAACCGTCGCTGCTCGGCCGTGTCGAGGAGCTCATCGACTTCGTGACGGCCGACTGAGGCCCCGCGTCCGGGACGACGTACCGAGGGCGCGTCCTGGGTCTCCCCCAGGACGCGCCCTCTGCGGCTCGTCGGCCTACTTCACGATCTTCACGTCGACCGGGTAGCTGGTCGGACGGCCGTTGCTGACGGCCTGGAACGCGATGATGCTGAACACGAGCGACGTCACCCAGACGCCGAAGACCACCAGTCCGGACAGGAAGCCCGGGAGCACCCAGTTCGCGGCGAGCAGGACGAGGGCCACGGGGATCTGGAAGTTGAGCGCCTTCTTGGCCTCGACGTCCACGACGTGGCTGCGCTCGCGGAAGACGAGCCAGATCACGAGCGGTGCGAGGAACCCGAGGATCCCACCCAGGAGGTGGGACAGGCTCGCCCACGTCTTGGTGTCGGCAGGCGAGAGAGGGGAAGCCGGGGCCCCCTGGTAGCCCGGCGGCGGGTACTGGCCCTGGGGTGGGTACTGGCCCTGCTGGCCCGCGGGAGGGCCGTACGAGGCCTGCTGACCTGCCCATCCCTGCTGGCCGGGCTGGCCGGGTTGCCCAGGCTGGGCTCCTGGCGTGCCGTGCTGGTCCGTCGGGGGCACGTACTGCCCGTAGTCGGGGACCTGGTCGGAAGGGTTCTGGCTGCTCATCGGGGCCTCTCTACGGACGGACCGGACCGTTCAGGACGGACCGGGCGCCTCACGCTAGCCGGTCCGGCGCACCCGCGGCCACCGTGCCCGTCACCCGACCGAACCGGTTCACCCGGCAGACACCCGGCGCTCGCCCGTGGGCAGACGACGACGGGCCGTCCCGCCCCCGAGATGGGGGTGCGGCACGGCCCGTCGTCGGGAACGGTGCGAGGTCAGACGGGCTGCTCGTCCACCAGACGCCGGTAGGCGTAGGCGACCGCGATGTACGACAGCGGGATCGTGACCAGTAGGCCGACGAAGCAGACCAGGAATCCCAGGATGTTGATCCCGAAGAGCGCCAGGAGCAGCAGGAAGACCGACCCGAAGTTCTTCGCGACGAGCGACCAGCTGGACTTGATCGCGGTGATCGCGTCCTGCTCCTTGTCGAGGGTGAAGTAGTAGACGAACGCCGAGAAGATCGCGACCGCGATCCCGGGCAGGATGCACAGGATCGTGCCGATGATCGTCATGACGGCCACGAGGAAGGCGGCCAGCAGGACGTTGCCGACGTTGGCGATCCGGAAGAACGCCGAGACGTCGGGCTTGCGGCCCTGGGTCTCGTCCAGAGCGCCTCGGGAGTAGAACGCGGCGATCAGGTAGCTGATGATCACGCCGATGATCGTCAGCAGGACGCCGACGAAGCTCAGCCCCAGCGCCTCGGCCATGTTCGTGTCCGAGAACCCGTCGGTGCGGTAGTCGGTGAACCGGTCGAACCCGCCCGAGATCCAGTTGAAGACCGCATTGATCACCAGGAAGATCAAGGCCGCGAGGATCCACGGCCACGGGTTGGCCCAGAACTTCTTCCACCCGAAACCGATCGCGTCACCCACCGAGAACGGGGCAGCACCCGCGTACGCCGGCTGGCCTGGCGGCGGGTAGGCGCCAGCGGGCGGCGGGTACGCACCTGAGGGCGGCGGGTAGGCGCCAGCGGGCGGCGGGTACGGAGGCTGCTGGCCGCCGGCGGGAGCGCCGTAGGGCTCTGCCGGGGGCGGGGTCGGGGCGCCGTACGGCGGCGCGGCCGGAGGACCTGGCTGCGCCGGCGGGGTCGGCTGGGCGGGTGGCGTGGGCTGAGCCGGTGGCGTCGGCTGGGCGGGCGGCTGGGTGGGCGGCTGCGTCGGCGGCGTCACCGGGGGCTGGGCAGGCGGCTGGCTCGGCGGTACCGGATCGGACGGCGGTGGTGCGGCGGCGCCCGGGTCCGGAGTGCTCGCGTACGGGTTCTGGGGCGTCGGCTCGTTCTCTTCCGGCGGCGGCCCGCCTGCGGTGTTGTCGCTCATCGTGATCCCTCGGGTCGGCGGGGTGCGGCAAGCCACACTGTGAACGGACTGTGACGATCGAACATTTCACAGATCACCCTCCACGATGGGGCGTTCGGTCCATTCCCGCCACAGGAAGCGCAGCCCACAGGAAGCGCGGCCCGCGCGAAGCGCCGCCCGTCGGCGCCCCCGCGGCGTCAGGAACCGCGGAGCGCGGCCGCCTGCGTGAGACCGCCCGCGACGACCCCCGCGTAGAGCGAGGCGCCCTCGCCCGTGGGGTGCACGCCGTCGGGCCCGAGGAGCGCAGGCTGAGCCCCGACCGCGCCGCTCCAGTCCGCGACCACGACGTTCCCCCAGCGCTGGGACGCGCCGACGAGCTCGGCGTTCGTGACGGGCACCCAGGACCTGTCGGCGTACCCCGTGACGAGCACGACCGTGTGGTCGGGGCCGATCGCGGCGAGGACCCTGTCCATCATCGCGGCGTCCACCGTGCTGTTGGTCCCGAGCGAGAGGACGACGTACGGCCGGAGGTTTCCCGCCGCGCGGACGGCGTCGACGAGACCGACGGCGTCCTTCATCTGGCGGGCCACGGCGCCGTCGATCAGCACGCCGGGGAGCGAGGTGGTCAGGGCCGGTGCGCTCGCGAGCGTGACCGAGTCGCCGATGATCGTGACCTGGTCGCCGGGCGGGGGCGTCGGGGCGACGGCCGGGGCCGGCGCTTGCGGCGCGGCAGGCTCTGCGGGCACCGGGGCCACCTCCGGGGCCGGTTCCGCCGCGGCGGCGCCACCGGGCTGCTGGGTCTGCGCGGCGACCTCCTGTCCCGCGCGGATCTGCGCCTCGAGAGACGACGTCGCGGGGGCACGCACGAAGCCCGTGACCGCGAGCCCGACGACGACCACGACGCCACCGACCGTGAGCCACCCGCGGACGGGCAACGGGTTGCGACCCGATGCGCCCCGTCGGAGCCACGCCACCACGGTTCGCACGTAGCCGCCCAGACCACGCCCCATGACGGGGCGCTCGACGTACCGGTAGGACAGCGCCGCAGCACCGAACGTCACGACGGTCGCGGCGAGCGCGACCCACGGGCCGGGGCTCGCGTACAGCCCACCGCCCCCGGCGAGCGCGGCGGCCAGGACGAAGACCGGCCAGTGCCACAGGTACAGGCCGTACGAGCGCGCGCCCACCCAGCCCACCGGCCCCCGGTCCAGATGCTTGCCGAGGCCCGGTGCGTGCAGCACGAGGTTGACGACCCCCGCCGTCGCGAGCGACACGGCGAAGAGGCCGCCCCGGTAGGTGAAGCCGTCGTCCCACGGCATCCAGAACATTGCCGCGACCAGGACGACCGCGCCCGCGATCCCCGTGGCGGCGACGAACAGGGTTCCCTTGCGCGTCGTGGTCCGCGGCGACTCCCGGACGAGGGTGGGGCGTCCGGTGCGCAGGTGCCAGAAGGCCAGGAACGCACCGATCATCAGCCCGAACAGGTGGGTGTCGGTACCGAAGTAGACCCGTGTCGGGTCCGTGCCGGGTGAGTAGAGGAACGCCATCGCGACGGCCGATCCCCCGGCCAGCACGCCCGCCAGGACCAGTGCCCTGCGCCGCGTGATCCGCAGCGCGAGCACGGCGAGGACCACGAGCGGCCACACCAGGTAGAACTGCTCCTCGACCGCGAGCGACCACAGGTTCGCGAAGATCTGCGGTGCCAGCCCCCCGGAGTACGTGCTGCCCTGGGCGATGTAGACCCAGTTGCTCGTGAACGTGGCCGCTCCCGCCACCTGCGCCCCGATCCCCACCAGGAGATCACCCCCGACGAGCCCCGCGGCAGCCGTGCACACCAGGACGACCAGGCCCAGCGCCGGCAGGAGCCTGCGGGCTCGCCGGACCCAGAACCGGGACAAGGACACGGCCCGCCGGGCACGGAACTCCCGGACCAGGAGCGTCGTGATGAGGAACCCGGAGAGCACGAAGAAGATGTCGACGCCCACGTACCCGCCGGGCAGGACCTGGGGGGCGAAGTGGAAGACCATGACCGAGAGCACGGCCAGCGCGCGCAGCCCGTCGAGCCCGGCGATCCGCCGGTACCGGACCGTCGGTCGCACCGGTCGCGACGGGCGGTGGCCGTCGGGGGCCGGTGGGTTCTGCGGCGGGGGCCCGACGAGGGACCTGTCCGGCGAGTCGAGGTCGAGGTCGGCAGGTCGCAGTCGCTGCCACACGTCGACGCGGTCGGTCGAGGTCCTGGCCGCTCCGGCCTGCGCCCGAGCCGACTGTCCTACCGTCGTCACCCGTCAGTCAGCTCCCGTACCACCGTGTCCGCCAGCAGCCGCCCTCGCAGGGTCAGGACCCCGCGGCCACGGATCGCCGCCTTGCCGTCGAGGAGGCCTGCCGCGACCATGCCGGCCACGTTGCGCCGACCCACCTCGGTAAGGACGCTCAGGTCCAGTCCTTCTCGCAGGCGCACGCCGAGCATGACGCGCTCGAGATGGGCCTCGGCCACCGTCAGGAGCTCCCGGCCGGCCGCCGGGCTGCTGCCCGCCTCGAGCAACGCCGCATAGCGCCGCGGGTGCTTCACGTTCCACCATCGCACGCCCTCGCGGCCGCCCGACGCAGGCTGGGCCGAGTCGTCGGCCGAGTCGTCGGACGCGTCCTGGAGATCCTCGGAGAGCCCCTCGGGGGCCGCCGAGCCACCTGTACGGTTCGATGCTCCGCCGATGTACGAGTGCGCCCCGGGGCCGATCCCCCACCAGTCCTCACCGCGCCAGTACGCCAGGTTGTGGCGGCACACGAACGCGGGGTCCGCCCCGACGTCCCCGGGGGCACCGTCGCCCTCAGCCCGCCTCGCCCAGTTGCTGACCTCGTACCACTCGAGCCCGGCCGCGGTGAGCAGCTCGTCCGCGAGCTCGTACTTCTCGGCCTGGTCGTCCTCGCTCGGCAACGAGATGTCCCCACGTCGCACCTGCGCGGCCATCTTCGTCCCCTGCTCGACCACGAGCGCGTACGCCGACACGTGATCGACACCGGTCGCGAGCGCTGCCTCGAGGCTCGTGCGCCAGTCGTCGATGCTCTCGCCGGGGGTCCCGTAGATCAGGTCGAGGGACACCGCGAGGCCCGCGTCGCGCGCCCAGCGCACCACGTCAGGGATGCGCCGCGGGTCGTGGGTCCGTTCGAGCGTCGCGAGCACGCGGGGCACGGCCGACTGCATCCCGAACGACACCCTCGTGAAACCCGCCTCCGCGAGCTCGGCGAGCGACTCGGGGGTCACCGAGTCGGGGTTCGCCTCGGTCGTGACCTCGGCGCCCGGCGCCAGGCCCCACGCCTCGCGCACGCCCGCGAGCATGCGCCCCAGGTCGCCGGCCGGCAGCAGCGTCGGGGTGCCGCCGCCCACGAACACGGTCGAGACCGGGCGCGACGCCAGCCCGGCGCGGTCCATGACCCGGGCCGCCAGGTCGATCTCGCGCAGCGCCGTGTCCGCGTAGGAGGCCTGGCTCGCACCGCCGCCCAGCTCGGAGGCCGTGTAGGTGTTGAAGTCGCAGTAACCGCAGCGCACGGTGCAGAACGGCACGTGCAGGTACACGCCGAAGTCACGACCCGCGTGGTCGTCCGCCCCCGCACCAGGAACCGCACCCACCCACGCGGGGAGAGCGCCGTCGTCGGGCACGGGGATGCCGTCCGGGAGAGCCGGACTCATGCCCGCCCCCCGGACGCCGCGGAGCGCGCGGCCCCCGGCACATCGAGGACCACGCGCTCACGAGAAGAACGGCACCTCACTTCTTGGACTTGTCCTTCGCGTCCTTGCCCCCGCTGCTGCCCGCGCCGTCGGAGGACAGCGCCGCGATGAACGCGTCCTTGGGGACCTCGACCGTACCGATCGTCTTCATGCGCTTCTTGCCCTCCTTCTGCTTCTCGAGCAGCTTGCGCTTACGGCTGATGTCGCCGCCGTAGCACTTGGCGAGCACGTCCTTGCGGATCGCGCGGATGGTCTCGCGGGCGATCACGCGCGCTCCCACGGCGGCCTGGATGGGGACCTCGAACTGCTGGCGCGGGATGAGCTCCTTGAGCTTCTCCGTCATCATGACGCCGTACGAGTACGCCTTGTCCTTGTGCACGATCGCGCTGAACGCGTCGACCGTCTGGCCCTGGAGCAGGATGTCGACCTTCACCAGGTCCGCCGCCTGCTCGCCCGAGAGCTCGTAGTCGAGCGACGCGTAGCCGCGCGTCTTGGACTTGAGCTGGTCGAAGAAGTCGAACACGATCTCCGCGAGAGGCAGCGTGTACCGCAGCTCGACGCGGTCCTGCGAGAGGTGGTCCATGCCGCCCAGCACGCCGCGCTTGCCCTGGCAGAGCTCCATGACCGCACCGATGAACTCGGTGGGGCACAGGATCGTGGCCTTGACGACGGGCTCGCGGATCTCGCCGATCTTGCCGCCCGGGAACTCGCTCGGGTTGGTGACCGTGACGACCGAGCGGTCCTCGAGGGTCACCTCGTAGACGACGTTCGGCGCGGTCGAGATGAGCTCGAGGTCGAACTCGCGCTCCAGACGCTCGCGCACGATCTCCAGGTGCAGCAGGCCCAGGAAGCCCACGCGGAACCCGAAGCCGAGCGCGACCGACGTCTCGGGCTCGTAGTTGAGCGCCGCGTCGTTGAGCTTGAGCTTGTCCAGGGCGTCGCGCAGGACCGGGTAGTCCGAGCCGTCGATCGGGTACAGGCCCGAGAACACCATGGGCTTGGGGTCGCTGTAGCCGCCCAGCGCGTCCTCGGCCGGCTTGGCCGCGTTGGTGACCGTGTCGCCGACCTTCGACTGGCGCACGTCCTTGACGCCCGTGATGAGGTAGCCGACCTCGCCCACGCCGAGCCCCTTGGTGGGGTGCGGCTCGGGCGCGGACACGCCGATCTCGAGGAGCTCGTGCGTCGCCCTGGTCGACATCATGACGATCTTCTCGCGCGGGTTCAGGCTGCCGTCGACCACGCGCACGTAGGTCACGACGCCGCGGTAGGTGTCGTAGACCGAGTCGAAGATCATGGCGCGCGCCGGGGCGTCGGCGTCCCCCTGAGGGGCAGGCACCTCCTGGACGATGCGGTCGAGCAGCTCCGTCACGCCCATGCCCGTCTTGCCCGAGACCTTCAGGACCGTCGACGGGTCGACGCCCACGAGGCCGGCGATCTCCTCCGCGTACTTCTCGGGCTGCGCGGCCGGCAGGTCGATCTTGTTGAGCACCGGGATGATCGCGAGGTCGTTCTCCATCGCGAGGTACAGGTTCGCGAGGGTCTGCGCCTCGATGCCCTGCGCGGCGTCCACGAGCAGCACGGCTCCCTCGCACGCGGCGAGCGAGCGCGAGACCTCGTACGTGAAGTCGACGTGCCCGGGCGTGTCGATCATGTTCAGGGCGTACGGCACGAGCGGCGCCGACGTGTCGTCCGGGTCGTCCCCCTCCCGCACGGCCCACGGCATGCGCACGGCCTGCGACTTGATCGTGATGCCGCGCTCACGCTCGATGTCCATGCGGTCGAGGTACTGCGCACGCATGGCGCGCGAGTCGACGACGCCGGTGAGCTGGAGCATGCGGTCGGCCAGCGTGGACTTGCCGTGGTCGATGTGCGCGATGATGCAGAAGTTGCGCAGCAGCTCGGGCGGCGTCGCCGCGGGCTGGATGCGGGTGCTCAGCTGGGCGCTGGGGATCGGGGACAACGGGGGTGCGCTCCTGTGGTGGGTCAAGACGGGGCGGCGGACGGCGCCCGCCCCTGCGGATCGGTGCTCGACGACGGAGCGTGAGCCGCCGGGACGTGCCCGGCAGGTCGCTGGTCGTCGCACGCAGGGTCGGACAGCAACCACCATTGTCCCACGACCCCGCGCGGCCGAGGCTCACGCGACCGTCCGGAGCGGGACGCGCGGCCACCGTGCCCGCCGCTGGGCACGCTCCTGCCCGCTGCCCCGTCCCGGTAGATTGCGGGCGTGGCTCAGAACAAGTGGATCTCCCTGCTCACGGACGCGGCGCGCGCGATCCTCGGCGCGCTCGGCGGCTCGTCCCGCGCGGGCGGCACGTCCGGGAGCGGTCCGGGCACGTCCCGCAAGCCCTCCGGCCCGACGGCGTCGGGCACCCCGCGCGGAGTGGCGCCACGCCCGCGGACGGGAGCGACGGCGTCGGGCACGCGCGCGCCGAAGCCCGGACCCCAGGCGGGGGGCCGCGGGTCTGGCAGCCCCGCGGGCCCCGCGAGCGCGCGCGGACCCCGGCCCACGGGCAGCTACCCCGGCGACTTCACGGGCCGTGTGCGGGCCGAGTACTCTCCCCAGCTCGACGGCGACCCGGACCCCGGCGAGATCGTCTGGACCTGGGTGCCCTACGAGGAGGACTTCTCCCAGGGCAAGGACCGGCCCGTGCTGCTCGTCGGGCGCGACGGCGACTGGCTGCTCGCGACCATGCTGTCGAGCAAGGACCACTCACGCGACGCCGCCGACGAGGCGCGCTGGGGGCGGCACTGGCTCGACATCGGCTCGGGCCCGTGGGACTCCCGCGGCCGCGACAGCGAGGTGCGCCTCGACCGGGTGATCCGCGTCGACCCCGGCGCGGTGCGCCGCGAGGGCGCCGTCATGGACCGGCGCACGTTCGAGACGATCGTCCGTGAGATGGGTCGGATCCAGGGCTGACGGGCGCGCACGGGCGACGTCCGTGGGCACCCGTACGGCGCGATGGCAGGCCGTGCCGAGCCGGAGGTGAGCATTCTGGCCGATCTCGCGGTCGGCTGGTAGTCTAGGTGGCTGCGTGTCCGCCCAGGTCGGCGGGCACAGTTCCAGCTCCTCTCCAAGGGTTCCCCACCCCCAGTCCCGGAGCTGGAATCGCCCTCTACGACCTATTCGATCGCTTCGGCGAACACACCAGAAAGTCCACACGTGGCAAACATCAAGTCTCAGATCAAGCGCATCAAGACGAACGAGAAGGCTCGTCTGCGCAACAAGGCCGTCAAGTCGGAGCTCAAGACGAACGTTCGCCGCGTTCGCGAGGCCGTCGCCGCCGGTGACAAGGAGGCCGCTGCCAGCGCCCTCGCCACCGCGTCGAAGAAGCTCGACAAGGCAGTCTCCAAGGGTGTCATCCACCAGAACCAGGCTGCGAACCGCAAGTCGGCTCTGTCGAAGGCCGTCAACGCTCTCTGAGCGTGACACTCCCTTCCACGCGTGACCTTGTGCGCCCCTGATCCACCTCGGGCTGCACGGTGAACGTCGAGAGGCGCTGCTCCCTTCCACGGGGCAGCGCCTCTCGTGCGTCCGGGGGCGGGTCGCCCCGTCAGGCGCGGCCCGTGCCCAGCTCGGCCCGCAGGAGCACGCCGCTCCCGCCCGTGAACCGGATCGTGTGGAACGAGGCCGCACGCGCCACCTCGCGGAACCCCAGGTCCTCGTGCAGCGCGAGCGAGGCGACGTTGGTCGCGTTCACGACGCAGCAGACGAAGCCCGCCCGCTCGGCCACCCAGTCCGTGCGCGCCCGGGTCAGTGCGCTCCCGACGCCGCGACGGCGTGAGGCCGGGTCGACCGTGACACCTCCGAGGTAGTGGCCGACCGGCGCCGGGCCGTCCGCGTACGACCACCAGTGGGTCTTCGCCCAGCCCACGACCTCCTCGCCCACGGTCGCGACGACCACGACCCGTTCCCGGTCGGCCAGGGCGAGCACGAGCTGCTCCCGGTCCGTCCCGCGACGGGCACGGCGCTCGATCCTGGCGACGGCGTCCAGGTCGTCCTGGGTCGCGGGCCGCACGTGCACTCCAGGACCCGTGTCCTGGCCCGGCACGGCGCGTCCCTGGGGACTCATCGTCCCGAGCCGTGCGCCCCGGCGATCGTCAGCACCGCGCGCTCGACCGCGAACACCGGGTCACGGCCGCCGCCCTTGACCTCGGCGTCCGCCTGCGCGACCGCGGTGATCGCAGCGGCGAGCCCCTCGGGCGTCCAGCTCGACAGGTCCTTCTTCGCACGGTCGATCTGCCAGGGGGCGAGCCCCAGGTCCTTGGCCGAGGCTCCCCCGCGGCCGCGCATCGCAGCGACCTTGGCGAGGGTGCGCAGCTTGATCGCGAGCACCGCGACGAGCGGCACGGGGTCCACGCCTGTCGCGAGCGCGTGCCGCAGCAGCGACACGGCCTCGCCCGCCTTGCCCGCCACGGCCGCGTCGGCGACCCGGAACCCGGTGGCCTCGACCCTGCCCCCGTAGTACCGGTCGACCGTCGTAGCGCTGATGGTGCCCGTGGTGTCGGCGACGAGCTGCGCGCACGCGCTCGCGAGCTCGCGCAGGTCGTTGCCGAGAGCCTCGACGAGCGCCTTGACCGCACCGGCGTCTGCCCGACGCCCCGCGGCCTTGAACTCCGCCGCGACGAACGACAGCTTGTCGGCGTCCTTCTTTATGGCCTCGCACGCCACGACGGGGGCTCCGCTCGCCCGGATCGCGTCGAGCATCTTCTTGCCCCGCACCCCACCGCCGTGCACGATCACGACGGTCGTGTCCGGGTCCGGGGACACCACGTAGTCCACGACGTCCGGGATGAGCGCGTCGGCCGCCGCCTCCGCGCCCCGCACGACCACGAACTTGGGCTCGCCGAAGAGCGAGGGGCTCGCGGCGACCGTCAGCATGCCGGACTCATAGGTCACGGCCTCGATCTCCGACTTCTCCGCCTCCGGGTCGCGGGCGCGGGCGAGCTCGAGCAGCGAGTCGACCGCGCGCTCCGCCAGGAGCCCCTCGGGTCCCTGCACCAGCACCACGGGAGCGAGCTCGACCGCGTTCCAGGGGAGCGTCGCGGACGGGCGGGCGGAGGTGCGGGAGGGAGCGGCAGCCATGGGCACAACGATCCCACGGGCCACCCACCCGAGGCACATCCCGGGCAGTGTCCCGGCGAGACGTCCCGGCGAGACGTCCCGGTGCCCGGTGCCGAGCATGCGGTTGGCGTCGTGATCGGCCCGATTCCGGACGACGACCGCATGCTCGACCAGCGACAACCGCATGGTCGGCAACTGAGCGGCTCGGCTCGGCCCGTCCCCGTCACCCGTCCGCGCAGCCCGCGACGGCGAGCGCCCCGTCGCGCACCACGAGCGCGAACGTCCCGCAGCGGTCGGTGCGCAGGACCGCCGCTCCGGCGTTCCCGTAGAGGGCGAGCGCGGCGTCGGTCGGGTGGCCGTAGGTGTTCTCGCCGGAGCTCACGATCGCGACCGTCGGGCTCAGGGTCGTCGCGAGCCCGGGCGACTGGACGCGGGACCCGTGGTGCGCGACCTTGACGACGTCGACCTCGGCACCGCCTGCGCGGGACCGCAGCGTCCGGTCGAGGGCCTCCTGCCCGGCGTCCTCGAGGTCGCCGAGCGCGACGAGCGTGAGCTGGGGAGTCGTGACGAGCAGGGCGATGCTCGCGTCGTTGGCCCCTCCCTCGGCCTCGGCCAGGGCCGGGCGCCCGTGCTGCGGGGACGGTGCAGCGGTGCCGAGCCCAGCCTGCAGCACCTCCCACGACACGTCACCGAGCACACCACCGGTCCCGGGCTCGGCGACCTCGACGGGGACCCCTCGGTCGCCCAGGTCGTCGAGCACCCGTTCGGCCTGCTCGGCGGGGTCGCCGAGGCCGGTCACGAGCGCCCGGTCCACCTGCCTCCCGTCGAGCACCGCGTCGAGCCCGCCGACGTGGTCGGCGTGGAAGTGCGTGAGCACGAGCAGGTCGAGGCGCTCGATCCCGAGGTCGTCGAGGCAGTCCCCCGCGGCGGGCCCGGCGGGCCCGACGTCGACCATGAGGCCGCGCCCAGCACCCGTGCGGACGACCAGTCCGTCGCCCTGGTCGACGTCGCACGCCACGACCGCCCAGTCGGTCGGCACGTCACGACCCGTGGGGGCGATCCAGCGCGGCCAAGCAAACGCCACGCACCCGGTGGCCAGGGTGGCGAGCACCGCCCACGCCACGAGGAGGCGCAGGGTCGCGCGGCGCCGTCGTCGGGCGAACGCCTCCCGCACGCTCGCCCGCACCGCGGTGCGCCACGCGGGCGGCCACCCGCTCCCGCGGCTCCACGGCACCCGTACCCCGGCAAGGCCCGCGACCCACCGCCAGCGCCACACCAGGACCAGCCCGACGACGGTCAGCACCGCGAGCGCCGCCGCGCCACCGACTCCGCCCGGCCACGGCAGCCGCGCCCCAGGGAGGTCCGCGAAGAACCGGGCCACCGCGGCGATCCACCACGACGCCAACCCTGCGGGCCACGCCAGTACGACCCCGGCCCAGGGGAACCACGGGGCCACGAGGGTCGCGAGCACCCCGAGCACGGTCGCCGGGACGAGCGCTGGTGCGGCGACCAGGTTGGCCGGCACCGCGTACGTCGCGACCGACGGGTCCAGCAGCACGAGGACAGGCGCGCACGCGAGCTGCGCCGTCAGCGGGACGGCGAGCGCGAACGCCGGCACCTTCCCGATCCACGGCGCGAGCCGTCGTGCCACGGGCTGCGTGCCGAGGACCAGCGCGGCCGTCGCGACGCTCGACAGCACGAACCCGTACGACCGCGCGAGCCACGGGTCCAGCACGAGCAGCACCACGACGACGGTCGCGAGGGCCGGGAGCGCCCTGGACGGGCGCCCCAGCCCGATCCCGACGAGCCCGACGACGCCCATCGCCGCGGCGCGCAGCACGCTCGGGTCGGGGTGGACCAGGAGCACGAACCCCGCCATGACCGCTCCCGTCACGACCACGCGCACCCCGCGCGGCGCCCTGGCCGTGGCGCACAGTGCCGTCACCGTCGCGACGACGATCGCGAAGTGCCCGCCGGAGACCGCCGTCACGTGCGTCAGCCCCGTGGTCTTGAGTGCTTCGTCGAGCTCGTCGTCGATGCGCGACGTGTCCCCGACGGCGATGCCCGGCAGCAGCGCCCGCGCATCCGTGGGCAAGCCGTCCGAGACCGCGAGCAGGTCGGCCCTCAAGGTGTTGACGACGCCCAGCGCGGGGACCGGTGCGCGGGTGACCTCGGGCGGTCCGGTCGCGACGAGCGTCGCGGCGGCCTTGTCCCCGGGGTCGGCAGGCACGAGCGTGCCCGACGCGCGGACCTCGCTCCCGTACGCCAGGTCACCCCACGCGGGGCCCGCGAGGACGTCGACCTGCCCACCCGCGGGGGCCGCGGCGCCGCGACCTGCGAGCACGGTGAGGTCGAGCGTGGTGCGGACCGAGTCCGCCACCCCCGACCACGGGTTCGTGACCTCCTCCGGTTCGCCCACGACCCGCCCCACGGCCTCGACGGTCGCGCCCTGGGCGGCGAGGTCGGCGGCACCTCCCCGGTCCCGGGCGACGAGGTGCATCGTCCCGGCGAGCAGCACGGCCAGCACGCACGCCACGACCAGGGCGCACTGCCCGAGCCACGGCCGTCCCGGGGTGCGGCGTCCGGGGCTGCGGCGTCCGGGGACGCCGCGACCGGGGACGCCGCGACCCAGCGCAAGGGTGGCCACGGATCCGCGCGGGCGTCGGTCGACGAGCAGCAGCACGCCGGGCAGCACCACCAGCAACGTGCTCACCACGGTCCCCGCCAGGACGGCCCGGGGCTCGGCGGCCGTGAGCCACCACGCACTCCCCCAGGCCGCGAGCGCCGCGGGCACGAGCCGGAGGTCCGTCGCAGTCGCCCGAGGGGGCCGCGCTGGGACCGACACGTCGCGCCGCGCCTCAGACACGCACCTGGTCGCGCAGCCTCGCGAGCAGCGCGTCTCCGATCCCGCTCACCTCCCCCAGCTCCTCGACCGTCGTGAACGGGCCGTTCGCCTCGCGCCACTCGACGATGCGCGCCGCGAGCACAGGGCCGATCCCGGACAGTCCGTCGAGCGCGCCCTCGTCGGCGGTGTTGAGGTCGAGCGGTCCCGTCGACTGGCCGTCGCCTCCCGGCGCGGGCCGGGGGGCAGCGGCAACGACCTCCCCCGGCCTCGGCACGACGATCTGCTCGCCGTCGACGACCTCGCGCGCCAGGTTGACCCCCGCGAGGTCGGCGTCCGGCGTGGCGTCCCCGGCCGCGGTGAGCGCGTCCGCCACGCGTGACCCCTCGGGTACCGTCACGAGCCCGGGCGCGGCCACGGCGCCGACCACGTGCACGACGACGTCGCTCACCGCGGGTGCCTCGACGCCGGCCCCGGCCCCGCTTCCGGGGGCGGTCCCGCTTCCGGGGGCGGCCCCCTCCTCGTCTCCCGGTGCGGTGGAATCGTCGCTGCCGCCTCCCGGCTCGCCGACACCCTCCACCGGGACTGCGGCCTCGTCGCCGAGGGCCGCCACGGGTCGCAGGTCGTCGCCGTCGGCGAGCACCCGCGCTCCCACGCCCACCGCGAGCAGGAGCACCGCGACCGCGGCGACCACCGCCGTCCGCGCCCCGACGGACCAGCGGCGCGGACCGCCGTCGGGCACGTGCTCGAACCCCGAGTGCGACGTCGGGTGACCGTTGGCCGCCGTGTACGCCTCCGCGACCGCGGACAGGGGGTGGCGCCGGGGCGCCGGCTCGTCCGGCTGGCCTTCGTCGGCCTCTGAGGTCGATCCCGGACGTGAGGTCGAGTGCTGAGGGACGTCGTCGCTCGACACCGGGTCGAGGGTCGGGTCGACGCTGCGCAGCCGCCGCAACCGGTCCGCTCCGCCGGGGCGGGGCAGGTCGTCGTCGGCGGTCGGTGGGCGCGTCCGGGAGAAGGTCACGCGGGCACGCTAGGCGCGTGGGCACACCGCCCGCGGGCCAGCAGGACGGTGCTGTGGACGCCACGCACCGCGGGCAGACCTGTGCACGGCCAGCTCCCGAGGAAGGACCTACGGCGCGCGGTCCGCCACGACGATCGCCAGCACACCCGGGCCTGCGTGCGCCCCGACGACCGCGCTCACGGGCGTGACCGCAGCCCGCACCCCGGTCTCGTCCCACAGCCGGTCGGCAACGTCCCTCGCCGCGCCGTCGTCGCCCAGGTAGTGCACCGCGAGCTCGGGCTCACCCCGACGCTCGACCGAGTCGACCGCCACCTGGATCAGCCGGTCGACCGCAGCACCCCGTGTCCGGACCTTCTGGATCACCTCGATGCGACCGTCACGCACCGCGAGCAGCGGCCGTACCCCGAGCACCGTCCCGAGCGTCGCGGCCGCCACGCCCAGGCGGCCACCGCGGCGCAGGTGGTCGAGCGATTCGACCATGAAGATCGCGCGGCTCGAGTCCGCGACCGCGATCGCTCGCCGCGCCACCTCGTCCACCGTCCCGCCGGCCGCCGCGACGTCGGCCGCCGCGAGCGCCGCGAACCCGAGGCCCATCGCGACGGTCCGCGAGTCCACGACCCGCACCGGCACCGGGGAGCGCGTCGCCGCGAGCGCGGCCGCATGCACCGTGCCGGACAGGTCGCCCGACAGGTGGACCGAGACGATCGACCGCGCACCGGCCCGAGCCGCCGCCTCGTAGGCGGTGACCAGGGCGTGCGGCGTCGGCTGCGACGTCGTCACCCGCTCGCCCGCGCCGATCCGGTGCGCGACGTCGTCGGGCGACACGTCGATGCCCTCGAGGAACACCTCGTCCCCGGCCAGCACGTGCAGAGGCACCATGGACAGCGCCGGGTGGTCACCGGAGGGGAGGGAGGCGGTCGAGTCCGTGACGACGTGGACGGCCGGGTGCTTGGCAGGACTCATCTCCGGGACACCTTACGTGGCACGCGCAGGACGTCGCATCCTGCGCCGCGCGCTCACCGGAGCACCGCCCTAGGATCCGAGACATGCCCGACGACGCAGCCCCCTCGCCCGCAGAGCTCGCCGCGCTCAAGGCCGCCGCCGCGCAGGCGGCCGCCGAGGCGGCCGAGGCCAAGGCCGCCGCCGCGCAGGCCGCGCTCGAGGCTGCCGAGGCCGCAGCAGCCGGGTCCACCGGCGCAGGCTCCCCCGCCGAGCCTGGCGAAGACGCGCCCGCCGACGCGGCGCCGTCGGGCACGCCCGACCCGGCCACCACCGCCCCGGCAGCCGCACCTGCGACGCAGGCTCCGCCGTCGGGCCCCCTGGACGGCTACCCCGCCGAGGTCGCCGCAGGCTACGCCTACCGGGGTGCGACGCTCGCGCTCGGCGCGCTGCTCGAAGCCCCCGAGGCCCCCTGCGATCCCCTGCCGCGCGCCGACGTCCAGGTCGGGTTCTCGCTCGCGATGCTCAACCGGCACGGGCTCGTCGCCGGGGCCACCGGGACGGGCAAGACCAAGACGCTGCAGGGCATGGCCGAGGGACTCTCAGACGCGGGCGTGCCGACGTTCGTCGCCGACATCAAGGGCGACCTGTCGGGGCTCGCGGTGCCCGGCGCGAGCGGCGAGAAGATCCTCGAGCGCACCGCGAGCATCGGGCAGGACTGGGAGCCGACCACCTACCCGGTCGAGTTCTACTCGCTCGGCGGGCTCGGCAAGGGCATCCCGATCCGGACGACCGTGAGCGACTTCGGGCCGCTGCTGCTGTCCAAGGTGCTGGGGCTCAACGACACGCAGGAGTCGAGCCTCGGCCTGATCTTCCACTGGGCCGACACGCAGGGCCTCGCGCTGCTCGACCTCAAGGACCTGCAGTCGACCATCGCGTACCTCACCTCGGACGAGGGCAAGGCCGAGCTCAAGGGCATCGGCGGGCTGTCCGCGGCCACGGCCGGGGTCGTCCTGCGCGAGATCGTGACGCTCCAAGCGCAAGGAGGGGACGTGTTCTTCGGCGAGCCCGCGTTCGACACGACCGAGCTGCTGCGTGTCGCGGCCGACGGGCGCGGCACCATCTCGGCGCTCGAGCTGCCCGCCGTCCAGGACCGGCCCGCACTGTTCTCGACCTTCCTCATGTGGCTGCTCGCCGACCTGTACCAGGACCTGCCCGAGGTCGGCGACCTCGACAAGCCCCGGCTCGTGTTCTTCTTCGACGAGGCGCACCTGCTGTTCACGGGCGCGACCAAGGAGTTCGTGGCGCAGGTCGTGCAGACCGTGCGCCTCATCCGGTCCAAGGGCGTGGGCGTGTTCTTCGTGACGCAGAGCCCCAAGGACGTGCCGGCCGACGTCCTGGCCCAGCTCGGCAACCGGGTCCAGCACGCGCTGCGCGCCTTCACGCCCGACGACGCCGCGGCCCTGCGCGCGGCCGTGCGGACGTTCCCGCGGTCCCCCTACGACCTGGAACAGCTCCTGCAGTCGCTCGGGACGGGCGAGGCCGTGGTCACGGTGCTGACCGAGAAGGGCGCCCCGACACCGGTCGCGTGGACGCGGGTCCGCGCGCCCCGGTCGTCGATGGAGCCCGCACCGGAAACCGTGATCGACGGGATCGTCGCGGGCTCCCCGCTCGCCGCGCGGTACGCCGTGGCGGTCGACAACGAGTCGGCCTACGAGCTCCTCACCGCGCGGATCGCCGCACAGCAGGCCGCGGCCGAGCAGGCGGAGCTCGCCGAGAAGCTCGCCAAGGAGCAGGAGGCCGCCCAGAAGGAGGCCGAGAAGGCCGCCAAGAAGCAGGCCGACGAGCTCGAGAAGATGCGGGCCAAGCTCGAACGGGACGCGACCCGAGCGGGGGGCGCATCCGGGACGCGGAGCACTTCCCGGAGGTCGACCGCGTCGTCGGGCCTCGACAAGCTCCTGGGCTCGATGGCGACGCAGCTCGGCCGGGAGATCACGCGAACGGTGTTCGGAACCCGCCGTCGCTAGACGGCGGCCGACGCGCCGGCGCTGAGTGCGGGATTTGGCCGCGACTCGCCGGGCGTGTCGCAGCCGAATCACGCACTCAACGAGCCAGGGCCGCCCGGACTCGGCGGATCAGCCGCTCAGGATGTCGGATCACGTCGTCAGCAGTGACCGTGATGATCAGCCAGCCAGCCTCTTCGAGGCGCTGCCGACGCTCGACGTCTCGTCGCCAGGTGGCCGGATCGGTCCGGTGGACGTCGCCGTCGTACTCGATCGCGATCCGGAGCGCCGGGTAGGACATGTCGGGCAGCGCCAGGAACGCCCCCGACGGGTCGATCGCAGGCACGTTGACCTGCGGACAGGGCAGTCCCGCTTCCACGAGGATCATCCGCGTCCGGGACTCCATCGAGGAATCGGTCCCAGCGACGACGTGCTCGATCGCCGCACGCGCACTGACTATGCCTCGCATCCGGTGCGTCGCGGCGAGCAGGTCGCGCAGCTTCTCGACGGTCGTCGCGGGGTTCTTCCGGCGAGTCATGGAGTCCCCCAGAACCACGAGATCGGTCACGCTGAGCCCGTCAGAGAGGTGGAGCCAGGTCTGCGCGGGTGTCGTGACCGGGAGGCCGTGCCACGTGAAGACCTCGAGCGCCGGCTGGTTGCACGCGTGGGCGACGATGTCCTTCCTCTGCGGCCGCACGTCCCGACGCGGAACGACGACGTGCAGGCGTTCTGGCGTCTCGTGACCTCCGGCGAACCCGCGGTCCAACCGCCAGGGCACCTCGATCCCGAGCAACCTGAGCGCTGTGACGTGGCTGAACGCGGCGGACGGCGGCAAGATCTCCAGAGCGGCGCGGCACCGGGCGGAGACAGTGTCGGTACTGCCGGTCGGCACGCGCACTCCGCGGATCGGCGCCTCCCACCAGGGCCGGCCCAGGTCGTGGCGTGTCAGCCCATGACTCGCTGCGTCCCGCGAGCGGAGCACGACCGATGGCATCTGAGGGTTCGTCATGCGGCCACGATGCGCCGATCGGCGGCGCCATAGTGGTGAGCCGACGAATCTGTGGACAACGCGCCCTTGAGTGCATGATTCGGCTGCGACACGCCGGGCGAGTCGCAGCCGAATCACGCACTCGACAGAAATGTCAGGCAGGGACCACGTTCACCAGCTTCGGCGCGCGGACGATCACCGTGCGGATCCCGCGCCCGTCGAGCGTGCGCTGCACGTTCGCGTCGGCCAGGGCCAGCTCACGCAGCTCGTCGTCACCGATCGACGGCGGGACCTCGAGCCGGCTGCGCACCTTGCCCTGGACCTGCACGACGCACGTCACGGTGTCCTCGACCAGGTACTCGTCGAGCGCGACCGGGAAGGGCTCGTGCGCGAGCGACTGCGGGTGCCCGAGCCGCGACCACAGCTCCTCCGCGATGTGCGGCGCGATGGGCGCGACCATGAGGATCAGCGGCTCGATCGCCTCGCGCGGCACGCGGTCCAGGCCCGTGAGGTGGTTGTTGAGCGCGATGAGCTTGGCGATCGCCGTGTTGGAGCGCATGTGCTCCATCTCGACGCGCACGTCCGCGATGGTCCGGTGGACCAGGCGCAGGGTCGCGACTTCGGCGGGCTCGTCGGAGACCGTGGTCTCCCCCGTGTCCTCGCTGACCACGTTGCGCCACAGCCGCTGCAGGAACCGCTGCGAGCCGACGACGGCGCGCGTGTCCCAGGGGCGTGACAGGTCGAGCGGTCCCATGGACATCTCGTACACGCGGAACGTGTCGGCGCCGTAGGCCTCGTACATGTCGTCGGGCGTCACGACGTTCTTGAGCGACTTGCCCATCTTCCCGTACTCGCGGTTGACGGGCTCGCCCTTCCAGGTGAAGCCCTGCTGCTCGTCCCCCTCGACTTCCTCCGCCGGCACGTACGCCCCGCGCGCGTCGGTGTAGGCGTAGGCCTGCACGTAGCCCTGGTTGAAGAGCTTGTGGAACGGCTCGGTGCTGGTCACGTGCCCGAGGTCCAGGAGGACCTTGTGCCAGAAGCGCGCGTACAGCAGGTGCAGCACGGCGTGCTCGACGCCGCCCACGTACAGGTCGACGCCGCCCGCGGGTCCGGCCGTGGCGTTGTGGCCGGGGCCGGTCCAGTACTTCTCGAGCTCGGGCGAGGCCATGTGCTCGGTGTCCGCGGGGTCGAGGTAGCGCAGGTAGTACCAGCAGGACCCGGCCCAGTTGGGCATGGTGTTGGTGTCGCGGCGGTAGGTCTTGGGACCGTCGCCCAGGTCGAGCGTGACGTTGACCCAGTCCTCGTTGCGGCCCAGCGGTGGCTCGGGCGAGGAGTCGGCGTCGTCGGGCTCGTAGGTGCGCGGCGAGTAATCGGGGACCTCGGGCAGGTTGACGGGCAGCAGCGAGTCGGGCAGCGCGATGGGCTGGTCGTTCTCGTCGTAGACGATGGGGAACGGCTCGCCCCAGTAGCGCTGGCGGCTGAAGAGCCAGTCGCGCAGGCGGTAGGTGATGGTGCCGGTGCCGATGTTCCTGGCCTCGAGCCACTCGATCATGGCGCGCTTGGCGTCGGGCACGCTGAGGCCGTCGAGCGAGATCTCGTCGTTGGACGAGTTGACGATCTCGCCGTCGCCGGTCCAGGCGCCCTCGTGGTCCTCGGGGGCCGCGACCGTGCGGATCACGGGCAGCTCGAAGGCCTCGGCGAACGCGTGGTCGCGCTCGTCGCCGCCGGGGACGGCCATGATGGCGCCCGTGCCGTAGCCCATGAGGACGTAGTCGGCCGTGAACACGGGGATGAGCGTGCCGTTGACGGGGTTCACGGCCAGGTGGCCCGTGAACACGCCGGTCTTCTTGCCCGCGTCGGCCTGGCGCTCGACCGCGGTCTTGGCCGCGGCCTCCTTGCGATAGGCGGCGACGGCGTCGATCGGGGTCGCGTGCCCGCCGGTCCACACGTCACGCGTGCCGTCGGGCCACTCGGCGGGGACCTCGTCGAGCAGGGGGTGCTCGGGCGAGACGACCATGAACGTCGCGCCGAACAGGGTGTCGGGGCGCGTCGTGAAGACCTCGACGTCCTGGTTTCCTGCCGCGCCCACGCCGTCGATCGCGAAGCGCACGGTGGCGCCCTCGCTGCGGCCGATCCAGTTGCGCTGCATCGACTTGACCTTCTCCGGCCAGTCGATGAGGTCCAGGTCGTCGGCCAGGCGGTCCGCGTACGCGGTGATGCGCATGTTCCACTGGCGCAGGCTGCGCTGGAAGACGGGGAAGTTGCCGCGCTCGGAGCGGCCGTCGGACGTGACCTCCTCGTTCGCGAGCACGGT
Source organism: Oerskovia paurometabola (assembly GCF_016907365.1). Taxonomy (NCBI): domain Bacteria; kingdom Bacillati; phylum Actinomycetota; class Actinomycetes; order Micrococcales; family Cellulomonadaceae; genus Oerskovia; species Oerskovia paurometabola. Next base: position 2,841,183 of record NZ_JAFBBV010000001.1, read on the forward strand.
GCCCAGTCCGGGTGCCCAGTTGACGGGCGACTCGGACACGTAGGCCAGGCGCTGCGGGTCGATCACGGCGCGCTGCGCGACGCGGTCGAGGTCCGCCCAGCGGGTGCCCTCAGGGTGGCCGGGGACGGCACGCGTACCTGCGGCGTACTCGGCCTCGAGCTCGGTGATGGGGCGCGCACGGCCCGTGCCGCCGTCGGGACGCACGGCGTCCTCGTCGTACCAGGCCTCGAAGATCTGCAGGAAGATCCACTGGGTCCAGCGGACGTACTCCGGGTCGATCGTCGCGAACGAGCGGCGCGAGTCGTGCCCCAGGCCCAGGCGGCGCAGCTGGCGCTTCATGTTGGCCATGTTGGCCTCGGTCGTGACGCGCGGGTGCTGGCCGGTCTGCACCGCGAACTGCTCGGCGGGCAGGCCGAACGCGTCGTAGCCGAGGGCGTGCAGGACGTTGTCGCCGCACATGCGCCGGAAGCGCCCGACGACGTCGGTCGCGATGTACCCGAGCGGGTGCCCGACGTGCAGGCCCGCGCCCGAGGGGTACGGGAACATGTCCATGATGAAGTAGGGCGAGCGCCCGTCGGCGTGCTTGCCGTCGCCGTCGGTGAGGTGCCCCGAGGGGTTGGCCGCCCAGAACGTGCCGCGCTCCTCCCACGCGTCCTGCCACCGGAGCTCGATGTCCTGCGCGAGCGCGGGCGTGTATCGGTGGGAGGTCGTCTCGGGCGAGGACGCGGGGGCGTCGTGCACGGACTCGGCGGGGTTCTCGGGGGCGGGGTTCTCAGGCGTGCTCACCCCGCGAGTTTACCGTTCGGCGGGGCGTCGTCCGGCAGGCGGGCGCGGGCTGGACGCCCACGTCCCACCCTGCCCGACGGCGCCGCTCGCCCACGGCGTCGAGGCCCGTCCGCCCCCGTCCTCCCGGGCGGACGGGGGCCGTCGGAAGGCGTGCCGGTCAGACCGTCTGGAGGTACTCGACGATCGTGGGGCCCATCTCGAGGAAGACCCAGGCCACGAGGAGGACGTACAGCACCGCGAGGAGCGTGCCCTTGTTGTCGACGATCACGCGGCGGACCCCCTCGGAGACCTTGAGGTACCCCTCCTGGACGGCGTGCACTACCTGGAACCAGAAGATGGGCAGCATCGCGGCCCACACGACCATGCAGAACGGGCAGAGCACGACGAGCACGTAGAGGCTGGTCCACACCAGGAAGACGACGAGGCCCATGGCGAGAGTCGTGACGGCGAGCAGGGTGAGCCAGAACCAGCGGGGCAGCCGCGCGCCGGTGAGGACGACGACGCCGATCGTCATGACCACGGGGAAGGCCGCGACGCCGAGGAACGGGTTGGGGAACCCGAGGAGCGCCCCCTGCCAGGACGCCATCGCGGGGCCGCAGTCGAGGAACGGGTTGAGCGAGCAGGCCGCGACGTGGTTCGGGTCGATGAGCTTGAGGTAGCGCTCGATCGCGAGCCAGGCGGCGCCGACCAGCCCGACGGCGCCCGCGACCAGGAGGATCCAGCCGAAGGCGCGGGGGGTGAGGTTCTTCGCGTCGACGTCGGGGACCCGGGGGCCGCCCCCCTCGTCCGCGGCGAGGTCGGCGGAGTCGCCGGTGGTGCCCGGGGTGCGCCCGGTGCGGGAAGGACGGGTGGGGCTCTCGCTCACGAACCGCTCCTGAAGGGTCTGCGCGTGCACTTCCGGCACACAGGTGGGCCCAAGGTACCGGCGATGTCTGGGGCTTGGCTGAACGCTCCACGTACGCGCGGCGTCACGAGGCCGTAGCACGCGTGCCGCGCGTGTCGGGTGGAGCACGCGTAGCGTCGTGGGCACAGGACGTCATACCGAGAGCGGAGGGGTTGTTCATGGCGCACAAGAAGGCGCACAAGAAGTCGTGGAGCGAGTTCAGCGGCGGCAAGAAGGTCGTGATGGTGGTGCTCTCGCTCGTGCAGATCACGCTCACCGTCGCCGGTTACCGCGACCTGGCCCGGCGGCCCGCCGACGAGGTCGAGGGCCCGAAGATCGCGTGGGGTGTGGCGATGCTGGCGAACTGGGTGGGTCCGATCGCCTACTTCGCGAAGGGGCGCAAGGGGCTGGGCCTCAACGCCTGAGGCGCCGCCCCCGGGTGAGCGCGGGAGGGGCGAGCAGGATCACGCCGTGCCGACCGGAGACGGCTCCGCCTGCTCGTCCTCCCGGACGTGCACGACGCGCTGGCGCCCGAACAGGGCGATGATCGCTAGCCCGGCGAGCGTGAGCGCGAGGCCTGTCCACGCGAGGTCGCGGTAGCTCCAGCCCGCCGCGATGACGAGGCCGCCGAGGAACGCCCCGTTGGCGTTGCCCACGTTGAGCGCCGAGTGGCACAGAGCTGCCCCGAGCGACGGGGCGCCGGGCGAGAGGTCCATGAGCCGGGTCTGGAGCGCGAGGCCGAGGATCTGCGACGTCACGCCCAGCAGGAACAGGGACGCGACGGCCGGGACCGGGCTCTGGCCCGTGAGCGCGAAGGCGACGAGGGCTGCGGCCGTCGAGCCGAAGCCGATCCACACGGTCCGCAGGACGTCCTTGTCGGCGAGCCGTCCGCCGACGATCGTCCCGAGCGTCATGCCGAGGCCGAAGATCGCGAGGACCACGGGCACGACCCCGAGCGAGAGGCCCGTGACCTCGGTCATGGTGGGCGCGACGTACGAGTAGACGGCGAACATGCCGCCGAAGCCGATCGCCCCGCCCACGAAGCTGATCCACAGCGGGCCGTTCTTCAGCGCGGCGACCTCCTGGCTCACGCTCGACCCGGTGTCGCCCGCGCCCGCGGGGACCCAGCGCCACAGGGCCGCGAGGGTGACGCCGCCCAGGACGCCGATGAGCACGAAGGCCGCGCGCCAGCCGAGCTGCTGGCCCGCGAACGTCGACAGGGGCACGCCCACGACGTTCGCGATCGTCAGCCCGGTCATCATCATGGCCACGGCGTGGCCGCGCCGCCCGGGACCGACGACGGCGGCGCCGACCGCGGCCCCCACCCCGAAGAACGCGCCGTGCGGCAACCCTGCGAGGAAGCGTCCCGCGATGAGCCACTCGATGGTCGGGGCGGCGGCCGAGAGCACGTTGCCGAGGGTGTAGGCGAGCATGAGCGCGATCAGCAGCTTCTTGCGCGAGACGCGCGCGGCGAGCACGGTGAGCAGGGGCGCGCCGACCACGACGCCCACGGCGTAGGCCGTGATGGCGTGCCCGGTGACCGGGATGGTCGCACCGAGGTCTGCGGCGATGTCGGGCAGGAGGCCCATGGTCGCGAACTCGGTCGTGCCGATCGTGAAGCCGCCCGCGGCGAGCGCGAGCAGCGCGAGCCCGGTCGTCCGTGGACCACGGCGTGCGCCGCCCGCCCGACGACGTCGCACGCCGCCCGGGGCGGGCGCGTCGAGAGTGTCGGTCGGGCCGGGCGCGCTGGTGCTGTCGACGGTCAAGGCGGGACCCCTTCGAGGGTGTTCACGGGCAGGAAGTTGCGGATCGAATCGATTCGAGCCGTTCGCTGACGCCGTCGGCAGCATGATGCGGGAAGAACGCCAGTCTAGACGGGGGCGTGGCCCGCCGCGAGGGCCTGCGGCACGACCCACACGCGGGACGCCGCCGGGAGCCCCAGGTGCACGGGGCTCGCCTCGCTCCCCCACGTGATGGACATGGTGCCCGCGTACTCGCGCCGCTCCTGCACGCAGACCTCGGCATCGAGCCCCAGGCCCAGCTCCGCGAGGTAGCGCAGCACGTCCGGGTCCGAGTCCGAGATGCGCGCGACGACGGCGCAAGCCCCCGGGTCGAGCTCCGAGAGCCGGACCGCCGCCGGGCGCGGGACGTGTCCCGCGGCGGTCGGGATCGGGTCGCCGTGCGGGTCACGCGTCGGATGGCCGAGCAGGGCGTCGATCCGGTCGAGCATCAGGTCCGACACCGCGTGCTCCAGGACCTCGGCCTCGTCGTGCACCTCGTCCCACGAGTACCCCAGCTCGGAGACCAGGTACGTCTCGAGGATGCGGTGCCGGCGCACCATCGCGACCGCGTGCGAACGACCCAGGTCCGTGAGCTCGATCGCGCCGTAGCGGGCGTGCACGAGCAGTCCCTGCGAGGACAGCCGGCGCACGGTCTCCGAGACGGTCGAGGCTCCTACGCCCAGGCGGTCCGCGAGCAGCTTCGTGGTCACGGGCTCGTCGGACCACTCCTGCGCCGACCACACCACCTTGAGGTAGTCCTGGGCGACGGAGGTCAGGTCGAGGGGATGGTTCACGGCGCTCACTCTATTTCACGGGCCCGGGCGGGGCCGGGGCGCGCCGCGGGCCGGACGCCGAGGCGCGGGCTCCCGGGGGCGCACCCGCACCCGACCGCTCGCACGCGGCTGACCCCGTCCCCGCCCCCCCTCACCCGGTGACCAGCTCCGCGGTCTCACGCTCCGCCGTCGGGCCCACGGTCTGCACCACGCGCGGGCGGCGCGCCAGGTGCACCACGTACGCGACGGCGAACACGACCCCCTGCGCGACCACGATCGTCGCGGCGCTCGCGGTGTCGAGGTAGTAGCTCGCGTAGATCCCGACGACCGCGCAGCCCACCGCGACGAGCGGCGCCACCACGAGCATGCGGGACATCCGGTCGACCAGGAGGTAGGCCGTGGCGCCCGGCGTGATGACCAGGGCCACGACGAGCACGACCCCGACCGCCTGGAGCGCGACCACCACGGTCAGCGCGAGCGAGCCCAGCAGCAGCGCGGACAGGCGCCTCGGGGAGATGCCGACCGCGTGCGCGTGCACGGGGTCGAACGCGAACAGCGTCAGGTCCCGCCGCTTGAGCACGAGCACCACGGTCGTCAGCGCCCCCAGGACCACGACCTGCCACAGGTCCGTGTCCGTGATGCCCAGCATGTTGCCGAACAGGATGTGGCCCAGGTCGATCTGGCTCGGCGTGACCGAGACGAGCACGATCCCGATCGCGAACAGCGTCGTGAAGACCACGCCGATCGCCGCGTCCTCCTTGAGCCGGCTCGTGTCCCGGACCGTGCCGATGAGCGCGACCGCCCCGATCCCGAACACGAGCGCACCCACCGCGAACGGCACCCCGACGATGTAGGACAGCACGACGCCCGGCAGCACCGCGTGCGAGACCGCGTCCCCGAGCAGCGACCAGCCGATCATGATGAGCCAGCAGCTCAGCAGGGCGCACACGATGCTCGCGACCACCGCGACGAGCAGCGCGCGCTGCACGAACTCGTACTCGAGGGGCGCGGCGAGCCACGTCCCCGCGGCGGCGAGCAGGTCGAGCGGGTTCATCGGGCGGCTCCTTCGGTCGTCGCGGAGCCGTGCGGCGCCGCCAGGTGGGGCGGGGTGCCGACGGCACCGACGGCGCCGTCGTCGGCCGTGCCGGACTCGCCCCGGGTCGCGGCGAGCGGGTCGATCCCGAACGTGCGGGCAAGGTTCTCAGGGCGCAGCACCACGTCGGGCGGCCCGGTCATGATGACGCGCCGCTGGAGCAGGATCGCGTCGTCGACCAGGTCCGGCAGCGAGGACAGGTCGTGCGTCGAGACCAGGACGGCGCAGCCGGCCGCCGCCAGGCTCCGCAGCACCGCCGTGATCTGCGCCTCCGAGACCTTGTCGACGCCCGCGAACGGCTCGTCGAGGAGCAGCAGCCGCGCGCCCTGGGCGATCGCCCGGGCGACGAAGACCCGCTTGCGCTGCCCCCCGGACAGCCGGCCGATCTGGCGGTGCGCGAGGTCCGCGAGCCCCACGCGCTCCAGCGCGTCGACCACGGCCCGACGGTCCTCGCCCCGTGCGCGGCGCGTCGGCCCGAGCCCTCCGTAGCGGCCCATGGTCACGACGTCGCGCACGTCGACCGGGAACGCCCAGTCGACGTCCTCGGACTGCGGCACGTAGCCGACGAGGCCGTCCTTGCGCGCCGCGTCCGCGTCCCGGCCGTAGATCCGCACGTCCCCGGCCTGGGTCACGCCGTTCCCGCGCGTCATGCCCATGACGGACCGGAACAGCGTCGACTTGCCCGAGCCGTTCGCCCCGATCAGCCCGGTCACGGTGCCGGGCGCGAGCGAGAGCCCCACGTCCTCGAGCGCGAGGACCTCGCGGTAGCGGACGGTGAGCCCGCGGACGTCGAGGGCTGGCGTGGGGTCCATGTGCGGCTCCAGGTCGTCGGGTCGGGCATCTGGTCGGGCATCTGGTCGGGTGGTGGCCGGGTCACGGGTCTCCCCCACGGTCGCCCGGCGAGCGCTCGTCACGACTCGCCCCGCAGCCCCGCGCTGATGACGTGCGCGTCGTGGGTGAGCAGGTCGAGGTAGGTGGGGACGGCGCCGTCGGGCCGGGACAGCGAGTCGACGTAGAGCGTGCCCGCGTACGTCGCGCCCGTCTCGGCCGCGACCTGCCGCTGGGCCGCGGCCGAGACCGTCGTCTCGCAGAACACGGCGCGCACGTCGTTGTCCCGCACGTAGTCGATGACGCGCGCGACCTGCTGCGGCGTGCCCTGCTGGTCGGCGTTGACGGGCCACAGGAACTTCTCGTCGAGCCCGACGTCGCGCGCCAGGTAGGAGAACGCCCCCTCGCACGTGACGAGCGCGCGGGAGCCGGCCGGGACCTGGTCGACCTCGGCCGCGAGCTCGCGACCCACGGTGTCGATGCGCTCGGCGTACTCGGCGGCGTTCGCACGGTAGTCGGCCGCGTTCGCGGGGTCCGCCGCGGCGAACGCCTCGCCGATGTTGCGCGCGTAGATCGCGCCGTTGACGGGCGACATCCACGCGTGCGGGTTGGGGCGCCCGTCGTACGCCCCCGACCCGATCTCGATCACGTCGACCCCGTCGGAGACCGTGACGTGCGGGGCGTCGAGGCGCGCGACGAAGGGCTCGAACCACTTCTCGAGCCCGAGCCCGTTGTCCAGGACCAGGTCCGCGCTCGCGGCGCGGCGCAGGTCCGCGGGCGTGGGCTCGTAACCGTGGATCTCGGCGCCCACCTTGGTCAGGGACGCGACCTCGACGTGGTCGCCGCCGACCTCGCGGGCCATGTCGGCCAGCACGGTGAAGGTGGTCAGGACCCGCAGCGGCCCGACGCCGTCGCTCGCCTCCGCGACGGCGGCGTCACCCGGCAGGGGCTCCCCCGAGGAGGACTCACCCGTGCAGCCTGCGACGAGGAGCAGTGCGGCGAGGCCTCCGAGGACGGGTTTGACCCCTGTGCGAAGTCGAAAGTTCGGCATACCGAACTTTAACCACGTGCACGCTGTCCCGTCGAGCACGACCGGGGGCGCACACGAGATCTCGGCGTCGGACGCTCCCCGCAGCCGTCGAACGGCCCCGGACCTCCTGGACCGCGCAGGCTCAGGGCGCGGGCGTCTGCGCGGGCGCGCCGCGTTCGAGCCGGAGCAGCATCTCGACCGTCCCCGACGGGTCGAGGGTCACGAACGGCAGCTCGGGCACGTGCACGCCGAAGTCGGCGAACGTCACCGGGATGGCCCCGGTGACCTGGACCCCGTCGCCCGAGCGCCGTGCCTCGAGCGTCACGGACACGGGTTCGGTCACGTCCCGGATCGTCAGGGTGCCCCGCGCCTTGACCGTCAGGGGCTCGGCCCGGTTCTCGATCCCCGTGAGGTCGACCGGTTCGGTGAGGATGAACACCGCGTTGGGGAACACGTCGGTCTCGAGGAGGCGCCGGAACGCGTCGTCGCGCACCACGCTGTCGCTCGCGATCGACGCCGTGTCCACCGTGACGTCGGCCCGGACGAGCTCGCCGTCGGTGACCACGAGCGAACCACCGACCGCCTCGGTACGGCCCACGACCGTCCCCTTCTCGCCGCTGAGGACCTCGTCGACCCGGTATCCCGCCTGCGAGCCCGGGCTCACGACCCACGTACCGTCCGGGTCGAACGGCCCGGGGTCGGGCGACTCGGAGGGCAGGGCGCTCTCTCCGGGGGTCTGGAGACCGAGCGGAGGGGGCGGGTTGCCCGCCGAGATGCGGGCCACGACGTACGGCCCGGCGAGCACGATCACCAGCGCCGCGACGACCGCGACGAGGATCCACCGGGCACCTCTGCTCATGCCCCGTATTCTGCCGTGCCGCGGCCCGCCCTCCGGACCACCGGGGTCCGATTCACCGGGTCCGGCACGTTCGCTCACGGGTCCCTCACCGCTTCGCTCTCCGCGCGGGCCTCACGCCTGCCGCCCGCACGAACCGACGCACCTCGACCTTAGGGCGTCCGGCCCCGGACACGTCGGCGCCCTCGAACCCGACCGGTGCGCGTCGGGTCTCGTGGGGCGGGGTGCTGCGTGGGCGGCTCATCACCTCTCACACTTCCCGATCGATCACCCGGGTGCCAGCGGGCACGCCCGGAGGCACCCGGGTGAATGTCCGGCGCGACCTCTCACGCCCGTGCGGAGCGCAGCGCCACGAGGGCGATCGTTGCCGCCACGAGCATGAGCCCGAAGCCGATCCACGACGTGGTCCCCACGCCGCTGCCGAAGGCCTCGTGAGCCGAGGCCAGCAGGGCCTGGGCCTGATCCGTGGGCAGGGTCTCGGCGACCTGCGTCGCGCCGCCGAGCGTCTCGGCGGCCGCGGTCGCGTCCGCGGCGGGCACCCCGTCGGGTACGACGACGTTGCGGTGGTAGGACGCCGTGAGGATGCTCCCGAGGACGGCCGTGCCCAGCACGGCGCCGACCTCGTACGCGGTCTCGGAGATCGCCGAGGCCGCACCGGCCTTGTCCGCCGGGACGGCCGAGACGATCAGGTCGTTCGAGACGGTCTCGGCAGCGCCGATCCCGATCGCGAGGACCACGAACGCGACGACGAGCACCATGAGCGTGCTCGCGCCCGCGCTCAGCGCGACGATCGCGTAGCCCGCCGCGGCGAACAGCAGCGCGACCGCGACCACGTACGACGGACGCACCCGGCGCACGACCCGCACGACGAGCAGGCCCGCGACGATCATCGCGGCCAGCCCCGGCAGCAGCGCGTAGCCGGCCTTCATGGGGCTCAGCCCGAGCACGAGCTGGACGTCCTGCGACACGAAGAACAGGAAGCCCACGAGCGAGAACACCGACAGGAGGTTGATCACGACCGCACCGGAGAACTCCCCCCGGCGGAACAGGCGGACGTCGATCATGGGGTCGGGGCGCCCCAGCTGGCGCCGCACGAACGCCCACCCGGCGGCGACCCCGAGGACGAGCGCACCTACGGCGAGCGCGCTGGGCCCGGACTTGGCGAGGGTCTTGATGCCGAGCACGATCGGCGCCATGGTCGCCATCGAGAGCGCGATCGACAGGACGTCGACCCGGCCCGGGTTCGCGTCCTTCGACTCGGGCACGAAGATCGGCGCGAGGACCAGCAGGAGCAGCAGCACGGGGACCGCGAGCAGGAAGACCGAGCCCCACCACGAGTGCTCGAGCAGGAACCCGCCCGCGATCGGGCCGATCGCGTTGCCGGCCGCGAAGCCCGCGGCCCAGATCGCGATCGCGAGCCGGCGCTCCTCGCGGTCGGTGAAGATGTTGCGCAGCAGCGAGAGGGTCGGCGGCATGATCATGGCGCCGAAGAAGCCGAGCCCCGCACGCGACGCGACGAGGGCCTCGGCGCTGGGCGCGTAGGCCGCGACGACCGAGATCGCGGCGAAGCCGACGGCGCCGATCAGCAGCAGCCGGCGTCGCCCGATGCGGTCCGCGAACGATCCCATCGAGACGAGCAGGCCCGCGAGCACGAGCGGGTAGATGTCGATCATCCACAGCAGCTGGGTCCCCGTGGGGCGCAGCGCCTCGGAGATCTGCGGCAGCGCGAAGGTCAGGACCGTGTTGTCGATCGAGACGAGCAGCACGGGGAGCATGAGCACGGCGAGCGCGATCCACCGGCGGTTGCGGGTCAGGGGCGAGCCGGAGCTCGCGGGGTGCGTCGAAGCGCCCTGGGGGCCGTTCGGGTCCCGGGGCGTCCGGTTGTCCTGGACGAGAGTCACGGGAGCAGTCCTTTCACGTACGAGGACGGCTGGGGCGGCGCTGTGGCGCCGGACTGCCAACCGTCCAGACGGTACAGTAACCGACCGGACGGTACACTTTCAAGATGCCGCCGCCCCCTGCCGCTCGCGCCAAGGTCCTCGAGGCATTCGCCACCCTGCTCGTCACGCAAGGAGAACGCGCGGCCACGCTCGACGCCGTCGCCGCCGAGGCAGGAGTCTCCAAGGGCGGCCTGCTCTACCACTTCGGCTCCAAGGTCGCGCTGGCCGAGGGGCTCATGGGGCTCCTGCGCGAGCTGACCGCCGCGGACGTCGAGACCATGCGCTCGTGGCCGGCCGGCCCGGTCGACTACTTCATCCGGACGTCGGCCGACTCGGACAGCGGCTTCGAGCTCGTCTACGTCGCCGTCTCGCGGCTCGCCCAGGGCAGCTACCCGCAGGCCCGCGCCGCGCTCGACGACGCCCACGACGCGTGGACCGGCGCGGTGCTCGACGTCGTCGGCGACCCCGTCGTCACCCGGGCGATCATGCTCATCGGTGACGGGCTCTACGCCCAGGCCAGCGAGCACTTCGCGAGCGGCGCCTCTCCCTCGGCCGCGGCCCAGGACCGGGCCGGCTCGATCGACGAGCTCCTCGCGCTCATCGACGAGATGATCGCGCTCCGCACCCAGGGCTGAGCCCGCCGAGCCGGGCCCCCGAACCTCCGCGGCGCCGTCGGGCAGCGACCCGCCCCGAACGTGCGGGAGGCGCCGGCCGCCCCCAGTGGCAACCGGCGCCCCTTACCTCCCGCACACCTCATGCGGTCCCCCCGCACTGCGAGCAGTGCGGGGAAATCCCGTACCTCGCCCCGGTCCCACGGTCCGTAGCGTGGGGGCGTCCGGGACGACGACGGTCAGGGAGTGCCCACGGGACACTCACCGACCAGTGTCCCCCCTCGGCCCCGCCTCCGCCAGGCCGGCCCCCTCGGATGTTGCGCAGTGCACACGCGCGGTCGCGTGCCGCGCGCTCCTCCTCAACGCAGCCGCACCACGCTCGTCCAGGCGTCCGCCAGCAGGTCGTGACCTGCCGGGGTGGGGTGCACGCCGTCGTACGCCCAGGCCTGGGGCCCCAGCCCGCTCGTCGCGACGGCCTGCGCGAACGGCCCGTCGGTCGCCACGAGCGCCAGCCCGTACTCGGTCGCGAGCCGCCGCACGACCTGGATCTTGGGGTCCAGGTCCTCGCGCCAGCCCCACTGCTCCGCGCGGACCGGCACCAGGAAGGGCTCGACCAGCACGATCGCGGCGCGGGGCGCCCCGGCGCGGGTCCGGTCGAGCAGGTCGCGGTAGCCGGACTCGAACGCCTCGGTGCTCGTCGCATCCCCTGCGTCGTAGCGGCGCCAGGTGTCGTTGATCCCGATCTTGATCGAGACGAGGTCGGGCTCGAGCGCGAGGACGTCGGCGTCCCAGCGCGCCTGCAGGTCCACGACCCGGTGACCGCTCACGCCACGGTTGAGCACCTCGATCCCGCGGCGCCCGCACACGCCGGCGACCCGGGCCGCATAGCCGTGCCCGAGCCCGAACTCCCCCTCGGCGACCCGCCCGGCGTCGGTGATCGAGTCGCCGATCAGGACGGCTCGCGACCCCGGGGCCAGCACCGCGCGGCTCACGCCGTGCCCGCCTCGGCCGCGGCGGCCGGACGCTCGCCGGACGGCTCCAGCGGCGCCCTCACCCCGGCGGACGCCGCACGCTCGGCCTCGACCGTGGCCGCCACCTGGCGCAGCGCGTCCTGGAGCGGCGCGTAGTGCGCGATGACCGCCTCCCGGTAGGCGTCGGCGTCCCCCGCCTCGGCCGCACGGAGCATGGCCCCGTGCGCCTTCGCGGTGAGGTCGATCTGCTCGGGCGCGGGCAGCCCCAGCTTGGGCGAGACCACCTGGTGCACATCCCAGAACGCGGTGCCGAGCTGTGCCACGAGGAAGTTGTCGAGGTGCGCGAGCAGGTGCGAGTGGAACTCGCGGTCCTCCTCGAAGAAGTCCTCGCCCTTCTGCGCCTTGCGCTCCATCGCGGCGACGAGGCTCTCGAGGTCGGGGTTCGAGGTGCCGGCCATCTCGGTGACGATCTGCTCGGCCATCGACAGGTCGAGCGCCTGGCGCACCTCGACCACCTCGCGCAGCGCCGAGAAGTCGTCCCCCGGGATCAGCACCCCGCGGAACACCAGCCCTTCGACCAGCGGCTTGAGCGAGAGCTGGCCCACGTAGGTGCCGTAGCCGTGCCGCACCTCGACGATGTCGAGGGCCGCGAGCGTCCTGATCGCCTCGCGGACGTTCGACCGGCTGACACCCAGGAGCGAGCACAGCTCGGCCTCGGTCGGCAGGAGATCGCCGGGCCGCAGATGGGCCCGCAGGATGTAGTCCTTGATCTGTTCGGTAGTCGTCGGGGGACGCACCCCCTGACCTCCGAAGCCCAGATGTGACACGGGCTCGGTAGCTGTCATGCGCCTTGACCTCCTCAGAAATTGCCTCTACGGTTCAACCCTACCAGCGTCAGACATCAGACGTCCTATATCTGGAGAGTTCATGGCTACCTCGATGGCGACTAGCACGAACGCGACCGACACCTCTCGCCGGAGCTTCCTCAAGCTCGCCGGCGTGATCGGCGCAGGAGCGGTGATCGCAGGCACGATCGCCGCCTGCGGCGGACCCGCGTCCACCTCGGCCGACCCGCAGACCACCCCCGCCACCGGCGGCGGGGCCAAGCCCAACCTCGACGGCACGATCGAGGCGGGCATCTCCTACGCCCTGTCGACCGGCTTCGACCCCATGACGACGTCCGGCGCCGTGACCATGGCCGCCAACTGGCACGTCCTCGAGGGCCTCGTCGAGCTCGACCCGGCAGCCCGCACGCCCTACGCCGCGCTCGGCAAGGAGCTGCCCAAGAAGATCGACGAGACCACCTGGGAGGTCACGCTGCGCGACGGCGCGACGTTCCACGACGGCTCCCCCGTCACGGCCGACGACGTGGTGTTCAGCTTCAACCGCGTCCTGGACCCGGCGAACGCCTCGCTCTACTCCCAGTTCCTGCCGTTCCTCGCCTCGGTCGCCGCCAAGGACGACAAGACGGTCACCTTCACGCTCAACTACCCGTTCGGGCTGTTCGTCGACCGCGTCTCGGTCGTCAAGATCGTCCCGAAGGCGATCGTCGAGGCCGACCCCAAGGCCTACGACTCGCTGCCCGTGGGCTCGGGCCCGTACAAGCTCACGAGCGCGACGGTCGACGACAAGATCACGTTCGAGCGCTTCGACGCCTACAACGGCTCGCGCCCCGCGCTCGCCAAGGCCATGACGTGGAACCTGCTCTCGGACGCCGCCGCTCGCGTGACCGCGGTCGAGTCGGGCCGCGTCCAGTCGATCGAGGACGTGCCGTACCTCGACGTCGACCGCCTCGCGAACGCCGTCACCGTCGAGTCCGTCCAGTCGTTCGGTCTGCTGTTCATGATGTTCGACTGCACCAAGGCGCCGTTCACCGACAAGCGCGTGCGTCAGGCGTTCTTCCACGCGCTCGACATGGACAAGATCATCAGCACGGGCCTGCTCGGCAACGCGACCGCGGCGACCAGCTTCCTGCACAAGGAGCACCCGTCCTACGTCAAGGCCTCGACGGTCTACTCGCACGACCCCGCCAAGGCCAAGAAGCTCCTGGCCGACGCGGGCGTGAGCGGCCTGACGATCACCCTCCTGACGACCGACACGAGCTGGGTCAAGGACGTCGCCCCGCTCATCAAGGAGGACCTCGACGCGGTCGGGATCTCCACGACGCTCGACATCGGCCAGTCCGGCGGTCAGTACAAGAAGGTCGACGACGGCGGGCTCGAGGTCATGGTCGCCCCCGGTGACCCCTCGGTCTTCGGCAACGACCCCGACCTGCTGCTCCGCTGGTGGTACTCGGGCTCGGTGTGGCCGGTCAAGCGCTACCGCTGGGCCAGCACGCCCGAGTTCGCGGAGGTCACGCGCCTGCTCGACCAGGGTGCCGCCGAGCAGGACGCGGCCAAGCAGAAGAAGACCTGGGGCCAGGTCTTCGACATCCTCTCCGACGAGGTCCCGCTGTACCCGCTGCTGCACCGCAAGCTCCCCACGGCCTGGGAGGACTCGGCGCTGACCGGGTTCAAGCCCATCCCCGTCACGGGCCTGTCCTTCCTGGACGTCTCCCGCACCGCCTGACGTCCCCGTGTTCCGGGTGGCGGCGGCGCCTGCGCCGCCGCCACCCACCCCGACCCCGAGGAGTACCGCGTGACCGCGCTCCTACGACTGACCGGACGACGCCTGGTCGCCCTGCCCGTCATGATCCTGGGCATCACCCTGCTCGTCTTCGTCGTCATGCAGTTCGCGCCCAGCGACCAGGCGACCAACGCCCTCGGCGAGTCCGCCACGGACGCGGCCAAGGAGGCCTACCGGGCGGCCAACGGGCTCAACGACCCGATGCTCGTGCAGTACGGCAACTTCCTGGCCGGCCTCGTGCGCGGCGACATGGGCATGACCGTCCCGCCCTCTCAGCCCGTGAACGAGCTCATCGCCAACGCGTTCCCGCTCACGCTCCAGCTCACGTTCATGGGCCTGGCGATCGCCGTCGTGCTCGCGCTCGTGCTCGGTGTGACCGCCGCCCTCTACCGCGACCGCTGGCCCGACCAGGCCATCCGCGTCCTGTCGATCGCGGGCGTCGCGACGCCGTCGTTCTGGCTCGCGATCCTCCTCATCCAGCAGTTCTCGCTGCGCCTGGACTGGTTCCCGTCGGGCGGGTACACGAACCCGTCGGACGACTTCGGGAAGTTCCTCGCCTCGATGTTCCTGCCCGCACTCTCGCTCGCCATCCCGGTCGCGGCGTCGCTGACCCGTGTGGTCCGCACCGCGATGGTCGAGGAGCTCGACCGCGACTACGTGCGGACCGCGATCGGCTCGGGCCTGCCCCGCGGCGTGGTGGTCGGGCGCAACGTCCTGCGCAACGCGCTCATCACGCCCATCACGGTGCTCGGCCTGCGCGTCGGCTACCTCATGGGTGGCGCGGTCATCATCGAGGTCATCTTCGACCTGCCCGGCATGGGCAAGCTCATCCTCAACGGCGTGACCGCGAGCGACACCGCCCTGGTGCAGGGAGTGACGCTGACCGTCGCCCTGACCTTCGTGGTCGTCAACATCCTGGTCGACCTCCTCTACCTCGTCGTCAACCCTCGAATCCGGACGGTGTGACATGCGTCGGAAGCTGACAGAACGACTGTCCCGCCCGGGCCTGCGCCTCGCGGCCCTCCCCCTGGGTTCCAAGATCGCCCTCGGTTTCGTGCTCCTGGTCGCGCTCCTGGCGATCTTCGCCCCGCTCGTCGCGGCCTACGACCCGCTGCAGTCCGGCATGCCGGCCCAGCCGCCGTCGGGCGAGCACTGGTTCGGCACGGACCGCACGGGCCGCGACATCTTCTCCCGCATCGTCTACGGGGCCCGCTACTCGCTCGTGATCGGTCTGGGAGCCACGGCCGTGGCCCTGGTCGCCGGTGCGATCCTCGGCTCGATCGCCGCGACGGCCCACAAGGCCGTGAGCGAGACGCTCATGCGCATCCTCGACATCATCATGGCCTTCCCGGGAATCGCCCTGGCCGTGGTCTTCGTGGCCGTGTGGGGCAAGTCCCTGCCGGTCCTCATCTTCACGATCGCGTTCCTCTACACCCCGCAGATCGCCCGCATCGTCCGCGCCAACGTCCTGAGCCAGTTCGGCGAGGACTACGTGTCGGCCGAGAAGGTCATCGGCGCGCGGACCTCGCTGATCCTGATGAAGCACGTGGCCCGCAACTGCATCGCCCCGATCATGGTGTTCGCGACCGTCCTGGTCGCCGACGCGATCGTGTTCGAGGCGAGCCTGTCGTTCATCGGCGCGGGCGTGCAGGACCCCGAGCCCTCGTGGGGCAACGTCATCGCCTACGGCCGCAACCTCCTGCTCAACGGCGGCTGGTGGGCGACGTTCTTCCCCGGCATGGCGATCCTCCTGACGGTCCTCTCGCTCAACGTCCTGTCAGAGGGCCTCACGGACGCCATGGTCCGCCCCGCGGCTCGCAAGCCGGCCGAGGCTCGCGCCGCCGCCGCCGCCGAGGACGCAGCGCACGCGACCGACCCGCTGACCGAGCCCGACGCCGACGCGCCCCTGGAGTACACGGGTGGCGCCGACCTGCGCGAGCCCCGCGTGCTCGACGAGCTCGTCGCCGACACCTCGGTGATCCCCGACCCGGAGATCGCGATCGCGGCGGCCGCCGCCCAGCGCGAGGCCCTCGCGGTCCAGCTCGAGCGCCTGCGCGTCGTCGAGGCCGCCCGTACGGACCGCCTGGTCTACACGGGCGACGCGGCTCCGCTGCTCGAGGTCAAGAACCTCTCGATCCGCTTCCCCGAACGGCACGGCGACGTGGCCGTCGTGGACGACATCAGCTTCTCGGTGCGTCCCGGCGAGACCATGGCGCTGGTCGGCGAGTCCGGCTGCGGCAAGTCGCTCACGAGCCTCGCGGTCATGGGCCTGCTGCCCTCGTCCGCCCAGGTCACGGGAGAGATCCTGCTCGACGGCGTCGACCTGCTCACGGCGACCCCGGCGCGCCGCAACGCGCTGCGCGGCCACGAGATGGCCATGGTCTACCAGGACGCGCTGAGCTCGCTCAACCCGTCCATGCTGATCCGCTCGCAGATGGCGCAGCTCGTCAAGAGGGGCGGGACGCGCACCGCGGTCGAGCTCCTCGAGCTCGTGGGCCTCGACGCGGACCGCACTCTCAAGAGCTACCCGCACGAGCTCTCGGGCGGGCAGCGCCAACGTGTGCTCATCGCGATGGCCCTCACGCGTGACCCGCGCCTGGTCGTCGCCGACGAGCCGACCACGGCCCTCGACGTCACGGTCCAGAAGCAGGTCGTGGACCTGCTCAACGAGCTCCGGGAGGAGCTCGGGTTCGCGATGGTCTTCGTGAGCCACGACCTGGCGCTCGTCGCGTCGCTCGCGCACCGCGTGACGGTCATGTACGCGGGCCAGGTCGTGGAGTCGGCACCCGTGCCGAGCCTGCTCATGAACCCGCAGCACGAGTACACGCGCGGGCTGCTCGGGGCGGTGCTGTCGATCGAGTCGGGGGCGAAGCGCCTGCACCAGATCCCCGGCACGGTCCCCTCGCCGCGAGACTTCGCGACGGGCGACCGCTTCGCCCCTCGGTCCTCGCGGCCGCAGGACGCGTTCGTGCCCCGTCCCCCGTTGCGCACGCTGCCGGGGACCGACCACCGCTACGCCAGCCACACCGAGTCGACCGACAGCGGTCTCCTGGTCCAGGAAGGTGCCCGATGAGCGAGAAGACTCCCGTCCTGGAGCTCAAGGACGTGCACGTGGTGCACAAGGCCCGCACGGGCAAGCTCTTCCGCCCGGACCGCGTCCACGCGGTCGCCGGGGTCGACATGGCCGTGCGCCGTGGCGAGACCATCGGCATCGTGGGCGAGTCGGGCTGCGGCAAGTCGACGCTCGCGAAGGTCATGGTGGGTCTGCAGGCCCCCACGAGCGGCGACGTCGTGTTCAACGGCCGCAGCGTGCTCAAGCGCAACGCCCGCACCCGCAAGGAGTTCGGGCGCGCGATCTCGATCGTGTTCCAGGACCCGTCGACGGCTCTCAACGGCCGCATGCTCGTGCGCGACATCCTGCGCGACCCGCTCGACGTGCACCAGATCGGCTCCCCCCGGGACCGGGAGCGTCGCGTGAGCGAACTCCTCGACCTCGTGGGCCTGCCCCAGTCGGCCCTCGACGTGCTGCCGAGCCAGGTCTCGGGCGGTCAGCGCCAGCGCGTGGCGATCGCCCGTGCCCTGGCCCTCGACCCGGACGTGATCGTCGCGGACGAGCCCACGTCGGCGCTCGACGTCTCCGTGCGGGCCCAGGTCCTCAACCTCCTGACGGACCTCAAGGCCCGCCTGGACCTCGGGCTCGTGTTCATCTCGCACGACATCCAGACCGTCCGGTACGTCTCGGACCGCATCGCGGTCATGTACTTCGGGAAGGTCGTCGAGGAGGGCACGGCCGAGGAGGTCTTCGACCGCCCGACGAACGACTACACCCGGACCCTGCTCGGCGCCGCGCCGACGCTGCTCTGACGGTCCACCATCCACCCGGCGCCGGGCGGAGCCTTCCGCCCGGCACCACCGCACCATCCTTGGAGTCCGCTGTGCCCACCACGACCACCTTCTCCGGTGTCATCCCTCCCGTCGTCACCCCGCTCACGGCCGACGGCGAGCTCGACCGCGCGTCGTTCGAGCGCCTCATCACGAGCCAGCTCGACGCGGGCGTGCACGGCCTGTTCGTGCTCGGTTCGTCGGGAGAGGTCGCGTACCTCGACGACGCGCGCCGCTCCCAGGTCATGGAGGCCGCGGTCGAGATCACCGCAGGCCGCGTGCCCGTCATGGCGGGCGTGATCGACCTGACGACGCGCCGCGTCGCGGACCAGGTCCGCCGGGCGCAGGACGCGGGGGTCGACGCGGTCGTCGCGACGGCTCCCCTGTACATCCGCACGAACGACGACGAGATCGAGCGTCACTTCCGGGGCGTCGCCGCGGCGAGCGACCTGCCGCTGTTCGCGTACGACGTCCCGGTGTGCGTGCACTCGAAGCTCGACCTGGGCATGCTGGTCCGCCTGGGCTCGGAGGGCGTCATCGCGGGCGTCAAGGACTCGAGCGGTGACGACGTCGGCTTCCGGCGCCTGGTCGCGGCGAACCGTGCCGCGGGCAGCCCGCTGCGCCTGTTCACGGGTCACGAGGTCGTCGTCGACGGCATGCTGCTGCTCGGCGCCGACGGTGTGGTCCCCGGCCTCGGCAACGTCGACCCGGCGGGCTACGTGCGTCTGTGGGACGCGGCGCAGGCCGGCGACTGGGTCCGGGCCCGCGACGAGCAGGACCGTCTCGCGTCGCTGTTCGAGATCGTTTTCCAGCCCCGCGGCTACAGCGGCGGCGCGAGCGGCCTGGGCGCGTTCAAGACGTCGCTGCAGCTCCTCGGCGTGATCGGGTCCAACGTCATGACGACCCCGGCTCCCGCCCTGGAGGGCGAGGTCGTCGACCAGATCAAGGTGATCCTCGCGGAGGCCGGGCTGCTGTGAGCGTCCCGACCAGCCACCGCACCGCCGTCGGGATCGACCTGGGCGGTACCAAGATCGCCGCGGGTCTCGTCCGCGACGACGGCACGGTCCTCGCCCGGGCCGGGGTCCCCACCCCGGCCCGGGAGGGGGCGGCCGCGATCCTCGACGCGGTCGCACGTCTGGTCACGCTCCTCCTGCCCGACGGCGCCGACGCGCCCGGGTCGTCCGGCGCACCGGACGTGCTGGTCGGGGTGGGCATCGGTTCGGCCGGGGTCATCGACTCGGGCCGCGGCCGCGTCGTGGCGGCGACCGACGCCCTGACGGGCTGGGCCGGGGCCGACCTCGCGGGCGGGATCGGTGCTCGCCTCGCGGCGGCGGGCGGCCCCGCGGCGGGCCTGCCCGTGCACACCGACAACGACGTGCACGCGCACGCGCTGGGCGAGCACTGGTTGGGGGCGTGCGCGGGGACGCGGACCGCGCTCGTCGTCGCGGCCGGCACCGGGGTCGGGGCCACGCTCCTGCTCGACGGCACGCCGCAGCACGGTGCGCGCCACGTGGCCGGGCACCTGGGCCACCTGCCCGCGGCCGAGGCGGCCGGGCTGCTGTGCACGTGCTCGCGCTCGGGGCATCTCGAGGCGATCGCGTCGGGACCTGCGCTGCACGCCCTGTACCTGCGCCTCGGCGGCGACGCCACGGTCGCCACGGCCCGGGTCGTGTGCCAGCTCACCGACGTCGACCCGGTCGCGCACCAGGCCGTGGTCCTCGCGGCCACGGCCCTGGGCCGGACCGTGGGCGGTGTCGCGAACATGCTCGACCCGGAGGTCGTCGTGATCAGCGGCGGCCTCGCAGGAGCCGGGAGCCTGTGGTGGGACACGATGTCCGCCGCGGTCGCGTCCGAGCTCATGCCCGCGCTCGACGGCCTGCCCGTCGTGACCGCGACCCTCGGCGGCGACGCCGCCGTCCTGGGGGCGGCCCGGCTCGCGTTCGTCGCGCACGAGGCGCGCGAGACACCCGCCGCACCGCTCGCCTCCCTCGCAGCACCGTGACAACCGTCCCCTCTCGCCTCCCGGAGGATCCCGTGACCGACCGTCCGTCGACCGCCCCCGCACCCACCGCGGGGCCGGTGACCACCGACCCGCTCGTCGCGCTGCGCGGCGGCCTCGTCGTCTCGTGCCAGGCCTATCCCGGCGAGGCCATGCGGGACCCGCGGACCATGACCCAGGTCGCGCTCGCCGCGGTCCGCGGCGGCGCGGTGGGCATCCGCGTCCAGGGCGTCGCGGACGTCGAGCACGTCACGCACGCGTTCGCCGAGCTCGGGATCACGGTGCCCGTCACGGGGCTCTGGAAGGACGGCACCGACGGCGTCTTCATCACCCCGACGCTGCGTCACGCGGTCGCCGTCGCCCGCGCCGGGGCCACGATCGTCGCGATCGACGGGACCCGGCGCCCGCGCCCCGACGGCCTGAGCCTCGCGGACACCGTCGCAGGCCTGCGCGAGCACACGTCCGCGCTCGTCATGGCCGACTGCGGGAGCCTCGACGACGCGCTCGCGGCCCGCGACGCGGGGGTCGACGTCGTGGGGACGACGCTGTCCGGGTACACGGGCGAGCGTCCCCGCACCGACGGGCCGGACCTCGAGCTGCTCGCCCAGCTCGTCGACCGCCTCGACGTGCCCGTGATCGCCGAGGGCCGCGTCCACTCCCCCGCCCAGGCGCGCGCCGCGCTCGACGCGGGCGCGTGGGCGGTGGTCGTGGGGACCGCGATCACCCACCCCACGAGCATCACCGGCTGGTTCGTCGACGCCCTCACGGCCTGACGCCGCCCCGCCCCGCTCTCCGCGCCGGGCTCGCACCGCCCGACCCCGACCGACTGACCCGACACAGCCCCACCCCCGGGACGCCCGCACCGCCGCGGACGCCCCGGCCCCGCACCGCCGGACCACGACGGTCCCGCACCCGCCCGCCCGACGTCCGCTCCGCCGTCGGGCACCTCGCACCAGGAGCACCACAGACCGGACCCCCGCACCCGACTCGGTGCCGAGGCGGAGGTCCGCGCCGTGCCCGCCCCGCGCCCGGGACGGGCACGGCCACCGCAGGACCGCACCGTGCAGCACGACAGCAAGAGCTCTGACCCGACGATGCCAGGAGTATCTGATGCCACTGCACCCATCCACCCCGCCGAGCGCAGCGCTGCCAGCGCCGCCCGCGCGCGCACGAAACCGCAGGTCACGACCGGCGCTCGCCGCCGGACTGTCCCTGCTCCTCGTCGCCCCGGCCGCGAGCGCCCAGGCGTTCGACCCGTTCCCGCCCGCCGCGACCGACGGGCCCGGGACGTTCTCCGAGCAGACCCTCGCGGTCGGCGGCACGGGCGGCTACGCGAACTACCGCATCCCCGCGCTGACCACGACGAACGACGGCACGATCCTCGCCTCGTACGACGGGCGTCCGTTCAACGCGGGCGACGCCCCGCAGCCCAACTCGATCCTGCAGCGCGTGAGCCGTGACGGCGGCGCGACGTGGGAGCCCACGACGGTCGTGGCCGCGGGCCACGGGACGAACTCGTCCCCCGACAAGTACGGGTTCTCCGACCCGTCCTACGTCGTGGACCGCGAGACGGGCACGATCTTCAACTTCCACGTGAAGTCGTTCGACCAGGGCTTCGGCGGGTCGGCCACGGGCGTCGACCCGACCAACCGGCAGATCCTGCACGCCGCCGTCAGCGTCTCCGAGGACGGGGGCGAGACCTGGGAGGGCCGCGTCATCACCGAGGGCGCCAAGGACCCGTCGTGGGCCGGCATCTTCGCGGCGTCGGGAGAGGGCATCCAGCTGCGCTACGGCGAGCACGCCGGACGCCTCGTCCAGCAGTTCACCGCCCGCACGGGCGGGACCTACAAGGCCTACAGCGTCTACTCCGACGACCACGGCGCCACCTGGACGCACGGCGAGGCGTTCGGCACGGGCATGGACGAGAACAAGTCCGTCGAGCTCTCCGACGGACGCGTCATGATGAACTCGCGCGACTCGGCGGGCAGCAAGTACCGCAAGGTCGCGTTCTCGCAGGACGGCGGGCACACCTACGGCCCCGTGACCCTGGACCGCCAGCTCCCCGACCCGACCAACAACGGCTCGATCTCGCGCCTTCACCCCGACGCCCCCGAGGGCTCGGCCGAGGCGAAGATGGTGCTGTTCAGCAACTCCAACAGCACCACGGGCCGCGAGAACGTGACCGTGCGCCTCTCGTGCGACGACGGCGCGACCTGGCCCGGCTTCCGGGTCGTCAACCCCGGCTCCGGCGCCTACTCGACGCTCTCGCCGCTCGGCGACGGACGCTTCGGGCTCCTGTACGAGACGCAGGGCATGAACGCGATCTCGTTCGCCAGCTTCGACCAGGAATGGTTGAACGCGACGTGCGCGTCGACCGTCGTGCCGGACACGACCGTCGCGACGGGCGGCACCGTGCAGGTACCGGTCAAGGTCACGAACCAGAACCAGGCGCCCCTCGCGGCCTCGCGCCTGACGATCGACGCCCCCGTGGGCTGGAGCGCGACCACGGTCGACGTGCCGGCGCTCGCGGTCGGCCAGACCGCCACGGTCCAGGTCGCGCTCACGGCGTCCGCGACCGCTGCGGCGACCACGGCCGCCAACCCCGTCCGGGTCCAGAGCGTCCTCACCGCTGCCGACGGCACCCAGGCTCGCGCGTACGGCTACGTGACCGTCACGGGCGGCCCCGCCGGCCCCGTGACCTCGCTCGCGGTGTTCGGGAAGTACACGACCGACCGGGACGTCGCGGCCCAGCCGTACACGCTCGGCGAGCGCGTGCCCTACTCGTTCCGCGTCTACAACACCGGGACCACGGCCTACCGCTCGACCGCGACGGGCAAAACACCGGGACCACGGCCTACCGCTCGACCGCGACGGGCAACCTGACGAACCTGTCCCCGGGGTGCAACTGGAGCAGCCTGCCCGCGGGTGGCACCTACCTGTGCGCGCTCGCGTACCGCGTGGTGACGGCGGGCGACCTCGCGGACGGCTTCTTCGTCCCCGAGACCCGCTGGTTCATGAACGCCGACCAGGCCTCGTCGGTCGCTCTCACGGGCGAGCCCGTCGACCTGGTCGACCGCCGCCCCTCGCTCGCCGTCACGGCCGGCGAGGCCACGGTCGAGGACACGGACGCGAACGGCTCGGTGAACGCGGGCGACGTCGTGGTCAACCAGGTCACGGTGCGCAACACCGGCAACGTGCGGCTCACGGGGGTCGGGGCCACGGGCCTGTGCACGCTGCCCGAGCTCGCGGTGGGAGCCGAGGCCGCGTGCGGCACCGTGCGGCGCACCCTCACCGCGGCGGACGTCGCGGCGGGCTCGCTCGCGGGCCGGACCGTCACGGTGGCAGCGTCCAACGGCGACCTCGCCGTGACCGGGCAGGTCGACGTCGCACCCTTCGAGCTGCCCGCGCAGCCCGTCGTCCCCGTCGAGGTGACCGCGAGCGCGCAGTGCGTCGCCGGCAAGGTCCAGCTCACGGGCCGTGCGGTCAACGCCGGGGACGAGGCGCTCGACGTCACGATCCGTTCGACCGCCGGCACCAAGGCGTTCGCGGGGCTGGCACCCGGGCGCAGCGCGTCGCAGCGGTTCGCGACCCGTTCCGCCTCCGTCGCGGCCGGGCAGGTCTCGTTCGACGTGACCGCCGGTGGCGCGACGTCGACCCTCGCCGCGCCCTACGACGCGACGTCGTGCTGAGCCGCGGCTGACGCACCACAGACCTCGGCCCTCGTCCCCGTGCCGGCGGGGACGGGGGCCGAGCCTCTTCGCCCCCCCGCGGCGTCAGGCGTCCGCGGGCTGCTTCCCCTCGAACGCGGCCCGCAGCGCGGGCATCTCGAGCTTGATCATCTGCATCATGGCGCCCATCATGCGCGCCACGGCCTCCTGGTCGTCGGACTGCGCAAGCTCCTCGAACTCGACGGGCACGACCTGCCACGACAGCCCGTAGCGGTCCTTGAGCCAGCCGCACTGCGACTCGGTGCCGCCGCCCGAGAGCAGGGCGTCCCAGTAGTGGTCGACCTCGGCCTCGTCCTCGCAGCGCACGATGAACGAGACGGCCTCGCTGAACGGGAACAGGTGGTCGGGGCCACCGTTGATGAGGTTGAAGGGCTGCCCCTGCAACGTGAAGTCGATGGTGACGAGGGTGCCGTCGGGCATCTTCAGCGAGTCGCCGACGGTGCTGTCGGGGAACACCGACGTGTAGAAGGCCACGGCCTCCTCGAGGCCGCCGTTGAACCACAGGCTCGGGACGATCGGTCGCATCGTTCTCCTCCTCCCGCGCGGCGCGCGGTGCGTCGCGCTCTTCTGGTCCGACCGGCCGGGGCCGGCGAACTCATCGGTCGGCGCGCCCGGTCGGGCTCACCGGCCGTGGGGCGCGTCAGGCAGCCGTCCGCAGGAACGTCCCCAGCGCCTCGACCACGAGCAGGTGGTCGTCGCGCTGCGCCAGGCCCGACACGGTCACGACGCCGATCACCCCGACTCCCTCGACCCGCAGCGGGAACGCCCCGCCGTGGGCCGCGTACTCCTGGAGCGACAGCTCGTGCTGCGCGGTGAACGTCGTCCCCTTGGCCTTGGCCCGCAGGCCCATGAGGTAGGACGACGCACCGAACCTCTCGACCACGCGCACCTTGCGCTGGACCCACGTGTCGTTGTCGGGCGTGGTCCCCTCGGTCGCGGCGTGGAAGACCTGCTGCGGTCCGCGGCGCACGTCGATCGTGATCGGCAGCGACCGCTCGGCCGCGAGCTCGACGAGCAGGCAGCCGAGCCGCCACGCGTCGTCGTGCGTGAAGCGGGTGAGCACGAGCTCACGTTCGTGCTGCTCGGCCTCCGCGATGAAGCGGGCCGTGCGTGCGTGGTCGTGGTTCTCGGGCTGGTCGTGGGTCATGGCGTCAGCCTGGCACGCCGCGGCACGTCACGCCGAGGCCTTCTTGCGCGTCGTCTTCTTCGCGGGTTCCTTCGTCGAGGCGGCCTTGCCGTCCGAGGCGCGCGACGCCGTCGTGCCCTTGGTCTTCTTCGTGGCTGCGGCGCTCTTCTTGCTGCCCGACGACGCCGCCTCCTTCGCGGTCTTCTCGCCCTTCGCGTCACCCGACTTCTTGCCGCGCGAGCTCTCGACGCTGCGGCGCAGGGCCTCCATGAGGTCGATGACCTCGGCCCCGTCGCCGCCCTTCTCCTCCTGCTCGCCGAACGTCTCGGCGGTGTCCAGGGCCTCGCCCTTCTCGATCTTGGCCTCGATGAGCTGGCGGAGCTGGGCCTGGTAGTCGTCCTGGTACTCCTCGGGCGTGAAGTCGGCCGCGAAGGACTCGACGAGCTGGGACGACATCGCGAGCTCCTTGGCGCTGACCTTCGCGGGCTCGTCGAGCGTCGGGAACGCGGCCTCGCGCACCTCGTCGGCCCACAGCAGCGTCTGCAGGACCAGCACGTCGTCGCGCACGCGCAGCGCCGCGAGCCGCGTGCGCTGACGCAGCGCGAACTTCACGATCGCGGTCCGGTCGGCCTCCTCGAGCGTGCGACGCAGCAGCACGTACGCCTTGTTCGAGGACGAGTCCGGCTCGAGGTAGTAGCTGCGGTCCAGGAGCATGGGGTCGATCTGGTCGTTCGGCACGAACTCGACGACCTCGACCTCGCGGCTGCGCTCGGCGGGCAGCGCCCCCAGGTCCTCGGCCGTGAGCACGACCGTGCGCTCGCCGTCGTCGTACGCCTTGTCGATGTGCTCGTACGCCACGACCTCGCCGCAGACCTCGCACCGTCGTTGGTAGCGGATCCGACCGCCGTCCTTGTCGTGCACCTGGTGCAGCGGCACGTCGTGGTCCTCGGTCGCCGAGTACACCTTGATCGGCACGTTGACGAGACCGAACGTGATGGCACCCTTCCAGATGGCCCTCATGCCTCCATGGTGCTCCCGGGCGCGAGGGCTGGCGAGTCGTCAGACCATCTGGAGCCGGTGGTGCGGGCCGACGGGGAGCATCATGGCGCGACTGCCCGCGGCGCGGACCGCGCGCTGTGGGTGCCGCCCGGCATCATGGGCGCATGGTCGGCACCAGGTACGAGTTCGAGGCGGAGCTGTGGCGATGGACCGCGCGCAGCGACACGTGGGTCTTCGCCGCCCTGCCGACCGACGTGAGCGACGAGATCGCGGACTCCCCGCTCCCCCCGGCCGGGTTCGGCTCGGTCAAGGTCGAGGTCACGCTCGGAGAGTCCCGCTGGTCCACGTCGGTCTTCCCCGACGCCGAGCGCAAGACGTTCGTCCTGCCCGTCAAGGCCGCGGTACGTCGCCGTGAAGGGGTCGACGTCGGGGACACCGTGCGGATCGCGGTCGAGACGCTGATCTAGCCTGCCGGCTCGGCGTCGGTCGCACCCGGCCTGCCGCGCAGGTAGGAGTCGAGCAGCTCCCACGACGGCGTGAACGGACCTGCCATCTTCTCCGTCCCCGGGCGGAGGACCGCGGTGTCGCGCGAGTGCTGGAGGACCTCCTCGTGCAGACGCTCCATCTTGGCATCGAGCTCGGAGGCCGCGAGCGAGGCCTCCTTGAGCTCGTCGAGGAGGCGCTGCGGCACGGCCTTGTCGTACTTGTAGTAGATCTTGTGCTCGAGGCTGGCCCAGAAGTCCATGGCGATGGTCCGGATCTGGATCTCGACGACCACGGGCTGCACCCGGTCGGACAGGAACACGGGCACCTCGACGATCAGGTGCAGGCTCTTGTACCCGTTGCCCTTGGGGTGCGCGATGTAGTCGCGCTCCTCGAGGACGACGACGTCGCGCTGGGCCGCGATCATGTCGCGCACCGTGTAGATGTCGGACACGAAGCTGCACGTGACGCGCACGCCCGCGATGTCGAAGATCTCCGCGCGCAGCGCCTCGATCGTCAGGTCCACGCCCTTGCGACGGGCCTTGGCGAGCAACGACTCCGGCGACTTGAGGCGCGAGGACACGTGCTCGATCGGGTTGTACTCGTGGGCGTAGGCGAACTCGTCGCGCAGGATGGTGATCTTCGTCATCACCTCGTCCATGCCGAACCGGTACGTCATCATCAGCCGCGTGAAGTGCTCCCGCAGGGCCCTCAGCTCTGCCCCGACCTGGGGTTCACCGCTCATGGATTCCTCGCTGATCGTGCCGACGTCGATCCTCCACCGTCGCACACCGTCAGGTCCCGGGGCGCCGGCGTCCGCCCTCGCCCACCGCTCGTCTCACGTCGTGGCCCCGAGCGCCCGTCGCGACGGGCCGTTGGGCCCCGAAGCCCGGGACCAACGTCCTGACCTGGTCGAACACTGTTGACGCTGTGTCAATAGTGGATCTAGCGTCCAGTTATCAGCTCAGAAAGGGGCTCCGATGACCGACGCGACGACGCCGAGGAGGCGACGTTCAGCACCCGAGGTTCGTGCCGAGGAGATCGTGCACGCCGCCCGCGAGCTGTTCGCCGAGCAGGGCATCGCCCGGACCTCGACCAAGGAGGTCGCCGAACGCGCGGGCATCGCCCGGGGGCTCGTCTACTACTACTTCCCCGACAAGGACGCCCTCGTCGACGCCGTGCTCGAGGGCTATGTCGCAGAGTTCGTCGAGGCCGTGCGCGCGTGGGACGCGGCGCGCGAGCCCGGGAACGTCGACAAGGCCCTCGTCGACTGCATCGCGATGTTCCGCACGCACCTGCGGGCGGTCGCCCCGCTGCGCGACGACATGCAACGCACCGAGAGCGCCGGGCTGTACAACCGTTTCCTCGACCGGGCCGTGCGGGCCGTGGTCGAGTGCATCGGCGCCACGACCGTGGAGGCCTACGCGGCCAGGCACCACATCGGCATCGAGCACGTGCCCGAGACCTTCTACGTCCTCGTCTACGGGCTCGTCGGCCTCGCCCGGAACACCCCGGAGGTCGACGACGCCGTGCTCGTGACGATCGTGCGCCAGGTTCTGCACCTCGAGGAGGCGCGTTCCGACACCGAGTGACGCGACGGCCCGGAACCCGACGGTGCGCCGGGACCGGGCTCGCTCACCTGGCGCACCGTCCTCCACCCCGGGCGGCCACGAGCCGTCCCGTCGTCCTGAGAAAGGGAGCGACGTGTTCCTCTTCGATTCCATCCCCTGGCAAGCGGCCGTCATGTGGTTCGTGGTGCTCGCTGCCCTCGTGGGCCTCAACGAGCTCGTCCGCTGGTCCAAGACCGCCGCGATCGGCATCTTCGTCGTCCTGCCGGTCCTGCTGACGATCTTCGTCTGGCCCCACACCGCGGGGGCAGGGTCCTCGACCGGCACCTGGTTCCACTGGGTCAAGGTGTACTCGGCCCTCGCCGGGTGCATCGGCTTCATGCTCATCCGCTACAACAAGCGCGTCGGGGCGATGAAGTACGCCCTGCTTTTCCCCCCGGCGATCCTCGCGCTCAACATCGCCGAGGCCGTGATCCGTGACTTCCAGGTCTACGGCATGGACGGCATGGTCGACGGCGTGTTCATGGTCGGCGGTTCGTGGAACATCATGAACGGCATCGCGGGCATCCTGAACCTGCTGACGATCTGCGGCTGGGCCGGCATCTACATCACGCGCGACCGGTTCCGCGACATGGTCTGGCCCGACATGATGTGGTTCTGGATCATCGCGTACGACCTGTGGAACTTCGCGTACGTCTACAACTGCGTGGGCGACCACGCGTTCTACGCGGGCGCCGCGCTGCTCATCAGCTGCACGATCCCGGCGTTCTTCCTGCGCAAGGGCGCCTGGCTCCAGCACCGTGCCCACACGCTCGCGTTCTGGATGATGTTCACGATGGCCGTGCCGACGTTCGTCTCGGACTCGTCGTTCGCCGTCGACTCCTCGCACGACCCCACGGCACTGTTCGTCGTGAGCCTGATCTCGCTGCTCGCCAACGTCGCGGTCGCCGTCTACCAGGTCAAGGTGATCGTGACCAAGCGCCGCAACCCGCTGCGCGACGAGCTCTTCACGGACCACAAGTCCTACCAGGAGCTCGCGAAGGACCGCCCGGCACCGGAGCTCGCGACCGCGGGCGCCACGACCGCCTGACGAGCCCGACCGCGACGAAGGGTCGCCCCGACACGGTGTCGGGGCGACCCTTCGTCGCGTGTGCGGGTCCGGCTACCGCTCGGGTCGCGCCCCGGCGCGCACGCTCTCTCCCCGCCCGACGGCGTCGCTCGCCCCGGCGGCGTCGGTCACCAGGAGCTGGCCCTCGGCCAGGGACTCCGCGGCGATCTCGTGCTCGACCGAGGTCGCGAGCGGCTTCTCGTGGACGAAGCACAGGGCGATCGCCGCGATGATCGCGAGCGGCACCATGTAGAGGAAGAGCGGCACGAGCGCCTCGTTGTAGGACTCGATCACGAGGGCGCGCACGCCGTCGGGCAGGGACTGCACCAGGTCCGGGGTGAGCGAGCCCGTCCCTCCCGCCGAGCCCGTGCCCTGCGGGAACTTCTCCGCGAGGAGCGTGGTCAGACGAGCGATGAAGACGCTGCCGACCACGGCCGAGCCCAGCGTGGCGCCGACCTGGCGGAAGTAGTTGTTGGCCGCGGTCGCGGTCCCGACCTCGCGCAGGGGGAACGAGTTCTGCACGATGAGCGTGAGAATCTGCATGCTGCTGCCCAGCCCGATCCCGATCACCCCGAGGAACACGCAGATCATCGGGGTCGGGGTGTCCGCCTCGACGGTCGAGAGCAGGGCCAGGCCCACGCCCAGGATCAGCGACCCGACGATCGGGAGGACCTTGTACTTCCCGGTGCGCGAGACCATCTGCCCCGTGACGACCGAGGTGACGAGCAGCGAACCCATCATGGGGATCATGAGCAGGCCCGCGACGGTCGCGCTGGCCCCGGTCGCCATCTGCAGGTAGGTCGGCATGTAGCCGATCGCGCCGAACATCGCGATGCCCGTCGCGAGGGCCGCGATGGTCGTGACCGTGAAGTTGCGGTCCGCGAACAGGTGCAGCGGGATGATCGGCTCGTCGGCGCGCCTCTCGACGAGCACGAACGCGACGGCCGCCACGACCGCGAGAGCGATCAGGCCGAGGATCGTCGCCGAGCCCCACGCGTACTGCGAGCCGCCCCACGTCCCGACCAGGACGAGCGCCGTGGTCGCGACGGCCATGAGGGCCATGCCGAGGTAGTCGTGGCGCACGCGCTCGGCGCTGCGAGCCTTCTTGGGCAGGTGCAGGAGGAAGATCGCGGCGAGCGCCGCGACGACGCCCAGCGGGATGTTGATCCAGAAGACCCAGCGCCAGCCGGGACCCTCGGTGAACCAGCCGCCGAGCAGCGGGCCCGCGACCGAGGAGACCGCGAAGACGGCACCCATGATGCCCATGTACTTGCCGCGCTCACGGGCGGGGATGACGTCGGCGATCGCGGCCTGAGACAGGATCATGAGCCCGCCGCCGCCGAGGCCCTGGACCGTGCGGCCCACGATGAGCAGGTTCATGTCGCCCGCGACGGCGCCGATGACCGAACCCGCCATGAACAGCAGGATCGCGGTCAGCAGCAAGGGCTTGCGCCCCAGGACGTCGGAGACCTTGCCGTAGATCGGCATGGTGATGGTCGAGGCCAGGATGAAGGCCGTGATGACCCAGCTCATGTGCTCGACCCCGTCGAGCTCGCCCACGATGGTGGGCAGCGCGCTCGACAGCACCGTCTGGTTGAGCGACGCGAGCAGCATCGTGACCATGAGGCCCAGGAAGAGCAGCACGATGCCCCGGTCCTTCGGGGTCGCTGCCGGGGCGTCCGGGGACGACGGTTGGGTGGGCGCGGCACCTCGGGTGGTCGTCGCGCCTCGGGTGGGTGCCGGCGTGCCGGCTCGGGGGGTGGTGGTCATAGCGTGGCCTCGAAGACCTCTCGGAAGATGGTGATCGCTTCGCCGATGTCGGCCTCGGCGTCGGCGTCGCTCAGGGCGGTGCCGGGGTTGCGCGAGTACGCGAAGCGCATGATGGTGCCGGCGAGCATGAGGAGCGCTCGCGCGGTGTCGGGGCTGTCGGGCAGGCCCAGCGACGCGAGCTCGCTGAACCCCGTCCCGTCCTCGGCCCGGTCGGACAGCAGGTCGTTGACGAGCCCCTCGACCTGGGAGACGTAGCCCATGGCGTGCTTGCGCAGCTCGGGGTGCTCCCGCACGAGCGCCTTGCGCTCGGCGAACGGCACGCCGGGGTGGAGCGTCGAGCGCAGGATCGAGAGCAGGAACCGCACGACCCGTTCGAACGCGGGCCCCTCGGTCTCGGCACGGAAGGCCGCGAGCGCCTCGTCGGAGACGGTCGGGGGCACGAGCCCCAGGATCGCCTCCTCCTTGGTCGTGAAGTAGTTGAAGAAGGTCCGCGGCGAGACTCCCGCCGCGGCGGCGATCTCCTCGACGGTCGCATGGTGGAGCCCCTTCTCGCGGACCAGTGCGGCGGCCGCCTGGTGGATCGTGAGCCAGGTCTCGGCGCGCTTGCGTTCGCGGAGGGACGTCGGTGCGGTCTGCATGACTGCACTGTATGCACGACTGCAAAGATTGCACAACTGCACGTTTAGCTCCTACGGCTCTCGCCGCCCCGCCGAGCGCAACCACCCGCCCCGGGCAACCATGGACCCATGGCCACCTCGACGGCGCAGACCGTGAGCGTCGGCGGTCACCGCCTCAAGCTCACCAACCTGGACAAGGTCCTCTACCCGGCCACGGGCACGACCAAGGGGGAGGTCCTGGCCTACCTCGCGGCGGTCGCGGACGTCCTGCTCCCCCACGCCTCGAACCGCCCTGCCACGCGCAAGCGCTGGCCCAACGGTGTCGAGGGACCCGTGTTCTTCCAGAAGAACCTCGACGCCGGCACGCCCACGTGGGTCCGGCGGCGCACGATCCAGCACAAGGACCACGCGAACGAGTACCCGCTCGTCAACGACCTCGCGACGCTCACGTGGCTCGGGCAGGTCGCCGCCCTGGAGATCCACGTGCCGCAGTGGCAGTTCGGGCGGACGGGCGTCCAGAAGAACCCCGACCGGCTCGTCCTCGACCTCGATCCCGGCGAGGGCGCGGGTCTGCCCGAGTGCGCCGAGGTCGCGCGCCTGGCCCGCGACGTCCTGCGCGGCATGGGCCTGGACCCCATGCCCGTGACGAGCGGGTCCAAGGGCATCCACCTGTACGCCGCGCTCGACGGCCACCAGACCACGGACGAGGTGAGCGCGGTCGCGCACGAGCTCGCCCGCTACCTCGAGGCCGAGCACCCCGACCTCGTGGTGAGCGACATGAAGAAGGCGCTGCGCGGCGGCAAGGTGCTCGTCGACTGGAGCCAGAACAACGGCAACAAGACCACCATCGCGCCCTACTCGCTGCGTGGCCGTGCCCACCCGACCGTCGCGGCCCCGCGCACGTGGGACGAGCTCGACGACCCCGACCTCGCGCACCTCGACAAGGACCAGGTCGTGGAGCGCGTCCAGAGCATGGGCGACCCGCTCGCGGCCCTCACCGCGGGCCACCTGGCCTCGCTCGAACCCACGCCCGAGCGCATGGCGACGTTCGCGCGCAGGGGCGCGGCGCCGTCGGGCGGCGGGAGCACGGACGACGGCGGGCGCGACACCGCACCGGGAGACGCACCCCGGCGCGACCGCCTCGAGACCTACCGCGCCAAGCGCGACGCCTCCCGGACGCCCGAGCCGGTCCCGGGATCGGGAGAGCCGCCCGACGAGTCACCAACGGGGAACTCCTTCGTCATCCAGGAGCACCACGCGCGCCGCCTGCACTGGGACTTCCGCCTGGAGCACGACGGCGTGCTCGTGAGCTGGGCCCTGCCGCGCGGAGAGCCGACCGACACGAAGCAGAACCACCTCGCGGTCCAGACCGAGGACCACCCGCTCGCGTACGGATCGTTCGAGGGGACCATCCCGGCGGGCGAGTACGGCGGTGGCGAGGTGACCATCTGGGACGCTGGCACGTACGAGCTCGAGAAGTGGCGCGACGACGAGGAGGTCATCGTCACGCTGCACGGCGAGCAGCACGGGACGCGGCGGCTCGCACTCATCCACACGGGGGGTCATCAGCAGCACGGCTCCTCCGGCACATCAGGCAGAGCCGAGGAGAACAACTGGCTCATCCACCTCATGGCCCCGCGCGACGAGGGGCGGGCGCCGCAGCGCGCGACACAGCACGCCTCGCCCCGCGGCAAGGCGAGGGCGCAGCACCCGAGCGAGCCCGACGACGAGCCCGCGGGCACCGCTCTCCCCCGCCCGATGCTCGCGACCGCCGGGACGGTCGAGACCCTCACGGCAGAGGGCGACCCCGACGACTGGGCCTACGAGATGAAGTGGGACGGCTTCCGGGTGGTCGCGCAGGTCACCGACGGTGCCGTGGCACCCGGCGCGCCCGGCGGCACCTCCGCCCCGACCGTCCGCCTCGTGAGCCGCAGCGGCAAGGACATGACCGCGACGTACCCCGAGCTCGCGGACCTCGCGTCCTGCGTCGCCGCCGAGGACCTGCCCGTCGTCGTGGACGGCGAGATCGTGGCGCTCGACGCACGCGGTCGCCCGAGCTTCCGACGGCTCCAGCAGCGCGCGAACCTCACCAGGGCGGGGGACGTCGCGGCGGCGCGGGCGAAGGTCGGGGTCGAGCTCATGCTGTTCGACGTCCTGTCCGTCGGCGGTCGCTCGCTCGTCCGGCGCACCTACGACGAGCGCCGCGAGAT
This sequence comes from Oerskovia paurometabola, assembly GCF_016907365.1. NCBI lineage: Bacteria > Bacillati > Actinomycetota > Actinomycetes > Micrococcales > Cellulomonadaceae > Oerskovia > Oerskovia paurometabola. The sequence goes on from NZ_JAFBBV010000001.1 coordinate 2,874,850, forward strand.
CCTCGAGGACCTGGTCGCCCAGTCCTCGACGGTGCACGTGCCGCCCGCGTTCGACGGCGACCTCGCGGGGGCGGTCGCGACGAGCAGGCAGCTCGCCCTCGAGGGCGTGGTGGCCAAGCGCCGCACGAGCACGTACACGGCCGGGCGGCGCTCGCGGAGCTGGATCAAGGTCAAGCACTCGCACTCCCAGGAGGTCGTGGTGGTCGGCTGGCGCCCGGGGCACGGGGACAGGTCGCACCTGGTCGGCTCGCTGCTGCTCGCGGTGCCCGACGACGAGGGTCTGCGCTACGTGGGCCGCGTCGGGTCGGGCTTCACCGAGAAGGAGCGGCGCGACCTCGTGACGCGGCTCGGGCGGATCGAGCGGGTCACGAACCCGGCCCTCGACGTCCCGACGGCGGACGCCTCGGACGCCCGCTGGGTCACGCCGCACCTGGTCGGCGAGGTCGACTACGCGGACTGGACGAGCGCCCCCGACGGCGACGGCAAGCTGCGGCACGCGGTGTGGCGCGGCTGGCGTCCCGACAAGTCTCCCGAGGACGTGCGCCGGGAGGGCTGATCTCTCAGCCTCGCGCCGGGCCCTGGGCGGCGCGCCGGGCGCGCGCGGCGTCGCGGCTGGTCTGCACGTGCCCGACGGCGAGGCGCGCCGCCTCCTGCCCGTCACCCGCGCGGATCGCGGCCAGGAGCCCGCGGTGCTCGTCGACCATCTCCTCGAGGTCGAGGTGCTGCCCGAGGAGCCAGCGCAGGCGGCTCGCGGTGATCGCGCCGATCTCGTCGAGGAGCGGGCTCGCGGCGGTCGTCGCGACGAGCTCGTGGAAGTCGGCGCCCGCACGGTGGGCGGCCTTCGCGTCGTGGTCGCGCGCGGCCCGGGCCTCGCGGTCGAGGACGGCCTCGAGCGCGGCGACCTCGTCGGGGGTCCGACGTTCGGCCGCGAGGCGGAAGGTCAGGGTCTCGAGCGCGGAGCGCACCTCGATGAGGTCGTCGACGTCGGCGTCGGTGAAGGTCCGCACGACGGCCCACGTCCGGGGGCGCGGGGTCACGAGCCCCTCGGCGATGAGCGCCTTGAGGGCGTCGCGGACGGGGACGCGACTCACGCCGAGCTCGGCCGCGAGGTCGCGCTCGACGAGCCGGTCGCCCGGCGTGCGGTCGCCGTCGATGATCTGCTCGCGCACGATCCGGGCGACACGGTCCGCCTCGGGCTCGAACGGCTGGTCTGCGCTCATGCGTCCATCCTCCCGGAAGCCCCGGCGAGAAATGGTATACCATTCACACCAGTATGGACCCCTGGGGGTGGGCCCTGCACCAGGCCAGACAGCACCACCGGAAGAAGGACCTCAGATGCCGCCGTTCCCCAGCTCTCCCCAGGTCGCCGTGTCGGTGCTGCGCAACGTCAGGCCATGGGGCGCCGACCCCGTCGACCTCCACGTCGCGGACGGGCACATCACCCGGGTGACGCCGCACTCCCCCGCGGAGGCTGCGCCGTCGGGCAGCGTGCCTGCCCCGGGCGAGATCGACGGGCGCGGCCTCCTGGCCCTGCCCGGGTTCGTCAACGCGCACGCGCACGTCGACAAGAGCTGGTGGGGCAAGCCGTGGGTCAGCTACGGCGGCGAAGCCACCACGCAGGGACGCATCGCGCACGAGCGCGAGCACCGCGACGAGCTCGGCATCCCCGGGGTCGACGTCACGGTCGCGGTCCTGCGCGAGTTCCTGCGCCACGGCACGACGGCGATCCGCACCCACGTCGACGTCGACCTCGGCCTCGGGCTGCGCGGCATCGACGTGGTCCGCGAGTCCCTGTTCGTCCTCGGCGGCACGGTCGACGCCGAGATCGTCGCGTTCCCCCAGGACGGCGTCCTGCGCCGGCCCGGCGTGCTCGAGCTGCTCGACGCCGCAGCGGCCGCCGGGGCCGAGCACATCGGCGGGCTCGACCCCGCCTCGATCGACCGCGACCCGGTGACGCAGCTCGACGGGCTGTTCGAGATCGCCGAGCGGCGCGGCGTCGGGGTCGACGTCCACCTGCACGACGGCGGCGAGCTGGGCGCGTTCCAGATCGAGCTCATGATCGAGCGCACGATCCGCGCGGGCCTGCAGGGCAAGGTCAACGTGGCGCACGGGTTCGCGGTCGGGCAGCTCCCCCCCACGCGCATGGCCGACCTCGTCGAGGCCATGGGCGACGCGGGCATCAGCATGACGACCGTCGCCCCGATCGGCGCCACCCCGCTCCCCCTCGACCTGCTGCGCGAGCACGGCGTCAAGGTCGGTCTGGGCACCGACGGCATCCGCGACCTGTGGGCGCCGTACGGCACGGGCGACCTGCTGGCGCTCACGACCCGCCTGTCCCAGCTCGCGCGCTTCCGCCACGACGAGGACATCGTGCGCGCCGCCCGGCTCGCGACGAGCGACGCCGCGCCCTTCGTGGGACGCCGGGTGCACGACCTCGTCGAGGGTGCGCGCGCCGACGTCGTGCTGGTCGACGCCGAGAACACCATGGACGCCGTGGTCCGGGCACCGGCCCGCGCGCTCGTGGTCGCGGGCGGCCAGGTCGTGGCCCGCGACGGCGAGGTCCTGGTCTGACCCCTCCGCCGACGCGAGGTCGGCGAGCGCCGATGAGTTCTCCGAGGACCGCCGGTCTACCCGACGACACCCGTCCTCGCCGCGGAGCACCGCGGCGGCACGTCCGAAGGAGCACGTCATGACCGGAACCCAGATCTTCGTCAACCTGCCCGTGGCCGACCTCGACAGGTCAAAGGCGTTCTACACGCAGCTCGGGTTCTCGATCAACGAGCAGTTCACCGACGAGAACGCGTCGTGCGTCGTCATCAGCGACACGATCTACGTCATGCTCCTGACGCACGACTTCTTCCGCCGGTTCACGTCGAAGGACATCGTCGACGCCCAGAGTGCGACCGAGACCATCAACGCGATCAGCGCCGAGTCCCGCCCGGGCGTCGACGAGCTCGCCGACCGGGCGCTCGCCGCGGGCGGGTCGCAGACCAACCCGCCCCAGGACGAGGGCTTCATGTACTCGCGCAGCTTCTCCGACCTCGACGGGCACCTGTGGGAGGTCATGTACATGGACCCGAGCGCGATCGAGGGCTGACCTGCCGGGACACGACGGGCGGCGGTGCCGGGGAATGCCTCGGCGCCGCCGCCCGTTGCCGCCTTCATGCGAGCCATCACCTACTCCCGCTACGGCGGAGCCGACGTCCTCGAGCTCAACGAGCTCCCCACGCCCAAGGTCGGGCCGGACACCGTCCTGGTCCGGGTCAAGGCCACGAGCGTCAACCCGGTCGACTGGAAGGTCCGCGAGGGCTACCTCGACGCGGTCATGGACGCGACGTTCCCGGTCGTGCCCGGCTGGGACGTCGCGGGCGTCGTCGAGCAGGTCGGCCTGGACACGCCCGAGCTCTCGGTCGGCGACGAGGTCTTCGGGTACGTGCGCAAGGACGTGGTCTCCGGCGGCACGACCGCCGAGCTCGTCGCGGCCCCGGTCCGCACGCTGGCCCGCAAGCCCGCGGCATGGACGTGGGAGCAGGCTGCCGGCGCACCGCTCGCGGGGCTCACTGCGCTCCAGACGATCGACCGCGCCGGGGTGAGCAGCGGTCAGACCGTGCTCGTGCACGCGGCCGCGGGGGGCGTCGGGTCGATGGCCGTGCAGATCGCGGTCGCCCGCGGCGCGCGCGTGATCGGCACGGCGTCCGAGCGCAACCACGAGTACCTGCGCTCGCTGGGCGCCGAGCCCGTGACGTACGGCGAGGGCCTCGCCGAGCGCGTGCGCGCCCTCGCTCCCGAGGGCGTCGACGTCGTCCTCGACTACATCGGCGGCGAGGCCCTGGCCACCACGCCCGACGTCCTGCGCGAGGGCGGCACGGTCGCCTCGGTCGTCGACGCGGCGGCCCGCGACGAGCTCGGCGGGCACTACGTGTGGGTCCGCCCCGACGTCGAGGGGTTGACCGAGCTGGCCCGCCTCGCCGACGCCGGCCAGCTCACGGTCGACGTCGCCGAGGTCTACGACCTGGCCGACGCCGCGAAGGCCCACGAGGCGAGCCGGACCGGGCACGTGCGCGGCAAGGTCGTCATCACGGTCTGAGCCGCCCGTCCCGCTCCGGCGGGGTGCGGATCCCTCGTGCGACTCGCTGCGCGTCGCGCACCAGGGGTCCGCGCCCCGCGGCCGGTCGGTGACGTACCGTGAAGCCCATGTCCGCCACCGTCCCCGCCCTCGTCGCCGCCGACTCCGCACGCCTGCGGACCCGCGCCGCACGACATGCCCGCTCGCTCCCTCTCGCCGTCTGCGGGCTGGCCGTGCTGGTCGTCGCGGGGATGGGCCTGCTCGACGGCAGCTGGTTCTGGCTCGTCATGCTCGTGCCCGCAGCAGGGTTCCTCGCGACGTACGTCGTGGCCTTCGCCCTGCGGCTGCCCTCGGGGGTGGGCGTCGGGAGCGACGGGTACGGGATCGCGCTCGTCCTGAGCGCACTGATCGCCTTCTTCCTCCCCTGGATCATCTGGACGACGGGCGTCCCCTTCCTCGCAGGGCTCGGCCTCGTCGTCCTGGGGCTGCGCGCCTCCGACCGGTTCCTGTGGGTGGCAGGGCTCGCGACGATGGCCGCGTCGTTCGGGATCGCGACCCTCTCGTCGCCGCTCTTCCTCCCGCTCTCGACGCCCGGCCTCATGGCGATGATCGCTCTGGGCCTCGCCCTGCTGGCAGCCGCACTGGTGGCCCTGCGCGGTGAGCGCCAGACCCTCGCCGCCGGGGATGGCGCCCTGAGCATCGGCGACCCCGCGACCGACAACCTGCGCGTGCTCGCGGTGCTCGGCGACGCCGACGAGGCCGACCAGCCCGCGCTCGCCCGTCTCACGGGCATCGAGGAGCGCAACCTCGCGGCCCGCCTCCACGACCTCACCGAGGCGAGCCTGGTCCATGCCCGGATCACGAAGAACCGGAACTGGGCGCAGATCACCCGCGAGGGCCGCGAGGAGCTGCGGACCCGCCACGAGGCGCTGCGCGGGGTCGCGGAGCACCGCAAGGCCTGAGCGCCGGCACCGCCCAACGGCGAGCCGCGCACCCGGGACGGGCTCCGCCGTCGGGCACCTCGCCCGGCGCACCGGCGAGAGCGGTGGCAGGCTGGCCCCATGAGGGAGTTCACCGCACAGGACTTCGCCGCGCGCATCGACCGCGCGGCCGCCCAGGCCCGGGACGCCGGGCTCGCCGGGGTGCTCGTCACCCCCGGGCCGGACATGACGTACTTCACGGGGTACACGCCCACGGCCATGACCGAGCGCATCACGCTGCTCGTGGTCCCGGCCGAGGGCGAGGCGTCGATCGTGGTGCCCGTCCTCGAGCGCCCCGACCTCGACCGTGCGGCCGGTGCCGCGACCCTGCACGTCACGGCGTGGACCGACGGGGTCGACGAGTACGCGGTCACGGCCGACCTGCTCGACACCGCGGGGCACTACGCGATCTCCGACTCGGCGTGGGCCATGCACCTGCTGGGGCTCCAGCGCACGCTGCCGGGCTCGTCGTACTCGGCGATGACGCAGGCCCTGCCCATGCTGCGCGCGGTCAAGGGACCCGACGAGATCGAGCGCCTCGCGGCCGCGGGCGCGGCGAACGACGCGACGTTCGCCGACATCGTCGAGATCCGTTTCAGCGGGCGCCGCGAGCTCGACGTCGCGGCGGACCTCGCGGGCTTCCTGCGCGACCACGGGCACTCGCAGGTCGACTTCACGGTCGTCGGCTCGGGGCCCAACGGCGCCAACCCCCACCACGAGGCGGGCGACCGGGTCATCCAGGAGGGCGACATGGTCGTGCTCGACTTCGGCGGCCTCAAGGACGGCTACGGCTCGGACATGACGCGCATGGTGCACGTCGGGGGCGACGTCACGGACCAGCAGCGCGAGGTCTTCGAGGTCGTGCGAGCCGCGCAGCAGGCCGGGGTCGACGCGGTGCGGCCCGGCGCGACGTGCCAGGACGTCGACCGCGCCGCCCGAGCAGTCATCACCGAGGCCGGGTACGGCGAGCAGTTCATCCACCGCACGGGCCACGGGATCGGGCTCACGACGCACGAGCCGCCCTACATGATCGAGGGCGAGGAGCAGCCGATCGTGTCCGGCATGTGCTTCTCGGTCGAGCCCGGAATCTACCTGTCGGGGAACTTCGGGGTGCGCATCGAGGACATCGTGGTCGCGTTCCCGGACGACCTGCCCGACGGCGCCCGTCGCCTCAACAACGCACCGCACGACCTGCACGTGGTCGAGTAGGCCGCCCCGCGAGGGCCGGGCGGACGGGTGGCCCGCAGCGTGCGTGCGCCCGCTAGGTTCGTCGCATGATCTCTGAGGCACCTACCGCCGCGGACCAGGGCACGAGCAGCGCGCGACGCGGGCTCGTCGTGTGCGCGATCGCGACCGTCGGCGCGACCCTCGTCGGCGCCGTCCCCGCCCTCGCGATCGGCCTGTCGGTGGCCCGGTACCGCTACGTGGAGAACTGGTCAGGCGCGTCGAGCGGCTTGCTCGACGGCGAGCGCGAGCGGGCGCTCTTCGTCGCCGGGACTGGGATCCTCCTCGCACTCCTCGCCGCCGCTGCGGTGTTCCGGTTCGTCGCGCGGTCCGGGCGCACCTCCGTGCCCGCTCCGCGGGTCGTCGCCGCGTGCGCGGTGCTCGTCGCAGCGAGCGTGCTCACGCTGGTGGTCGTGGTCCTGCTCGGATCACCACTTGCTGCCGGGATCGTGGACGGATCCGTCCCCGCGGCCGGTGCGGAGGTTGACCCCATTTACTCTGCCTGACAGAGTTCACGCATGACGACCACGGCCCAGTACGTCGCCGACCTCCAGGCCCAGCAGCGAGCCGTGCGTCACGCGGCGTCGCTCCCGCTCTTCGTGACGACCCTCGGCGTGGGGTTCCTGGCCTACTGCGAGATCGCCACCGACTGGTGGATCTTCCCCCAGGCATTCGTCCCGGCGGTCGCCTTCGGGACACTGTTCATCGGCATGCGGGTCCAGCGGCAGGCGCTCGGGGTCGGCACTGGTCGCGACCGGTACGGGCTGCTCGCGCTCACCATGCTCGCCCTGACCTTCTTCCCTGGACCCGTCCTCTCGATCTTCGTGGGAGCGAGCCTCCTCCTCGGCGTCGGGCTCGTCTCGCTCGGCTGGCGAGCCCGGGACCTGTGGCTCCTGGCACCGGGGCTCGGGCTCCTGGTCGTCAGCCCGCTCGTCGTCCACAGCCCGCTCGAGAGCCTCGCTCCCGTCCTGGGCAGCCGCGGGGGCGGCCTGGTCCTCGTCACGGTCGTCCTGCTCGCCCTCACCGTCGCCGCGTTCGTACGCGAGCGAAAGAACACGCAGGAAGCCGCGGCGTGAGCACGCCACCGGAGCAGCATCCACTCTCCCGCCTCGACGAGACGGTCCACCAACGCGCACGCCTCGGCATCCTCGCGATCCTCGCCGAGACGCGCGACGCTGACTTCGCGCACCTCAAGCGCGCGTTGGGCCTCACGGACGGCAACCTCGGGCGACACCTCGAAGTCCTCGTCACGAGCGGGTACGTCGAGCTCCGCAAGGGCAGCGACGGCCGCCGGGCACGCACCTGGGCACGCATCACCCCCCGGGGCAGGCAGGCCCTGATCCTCGAGGTCGAGCTCCTGCACGGGCTGCTCGCGGCGGTGGGACGACCCGTCGACGCGTCGGACGCGCCGAGCACGCCCCACGGCGACGGCTCCCGCGCCGCAGGACACGACGCCTCGTCGTGACGCCGACAGGCCGTCGGCGCCCGACAGAGCACCCCACGGACTGACCACGGGCGGGGCCCTCGTGACCGGGCTGCACAGCGGCCTCCGGCCGCCTCACCCCCGCCGCGTCAGGCCTCGGCCGCGTCCGCGCTCTCCGCAGAATCGGCCCCCGCCGCCACGACCTGCTCGTTGCGGATGCCCGCCCAGCTCACGAGGCCGCCCGCGACGAGCAGCGCGGCCGTGACGATCAGTGCGCGGTGGAACCCTGCGACGTCGAGCACGGGTCCGATGACGATCCCCGCGCACGCGATGACCACGAGGCCCGCGATGCGCGAGACCGCGTTGTTCACGGCCGACCCGATGCCCGCGTCCGCGGCCGGGATCGAGCCGAGGATCGCCGCGGTCAGGGGCGCCACCGTGACGGCGAGCCCCAGGCCGAACAGCAGGATGCCGGGCAGGAGCTGCGTGAAGTAGCTCGCCTCGGCGGTCGTGGTGAGCATGAGCAGGTACCCGCAGCCCGCGATCAGGGGGCCCACCGTCATGAACAGGCGCGGCCCGTACCGGCCCGCGAGCGCCCCGAAGCGCGACGACAGGAACAGCATGAGCAGCGTCACCGGCAGCAGGGCGAGGCCCGCGAGGGTCGCGCTGTACCCGGCGACCTGCTGGACGAACAGGGTCACGGCGAACCCGCCGAACGCGAGCGCCCCGTAGATCGCGGCCGTCGCGACGTTGCCCGCGGCGAAGTTGCGCACCGAGAACAGGGACAGCGGCAGCATGGGGTCAGGGGCGCGCCGCTCCCAGACGAGGAACGCCACGAGCGCCGCGATCCCGACGACGAGCGGCACCCACACGACCGGGCTGCCCCACCCGAAGCGCCCGTGCTCGATGAGCGCGAAGACGGGCCCGGCGAGCCCGACGGCCGCGAGCACCGCTCCGCGCACGTCGATGCGCCGACCGGTCTCGGTGTCGCCCTCCTCCATGCCGCGCAGGATCCACAGCGTGACCGCGACGGGCAGGAGGTTGATGCCGAACACCCAGCGCCAGGACAGCGTGTCGACGAGCACGCCGCCGAGCAGGGGTCCGGCGATCATCGCGGTGCCGGTCCACGCGGTCCAGGTGCCGATCGCCTTGGCCTGCGCGGCGCCGCTGAACGAGGAGATGATCATCGCGAGCGAGCTCGGTACGAGCAGCGCGCCCGCGATGCCCTGCAGCCCGCGCGCGACCACGAGCACGACGCCCGTCGGGGCCAGCGCGCACAGCACCGACGTGAGCGCGAACCCGACGAGCCCCCACCACATGACGCGGCGGCGCCCGTGGACGTCGGACAGCGAACCCGCCACGAGGATGAGCGACCCGAGCGTGATGAGGTACGCGTCGACGACCCACTGCTGGAGCGCGAGCCCGTCGAGCACTCCCCCGGCCAGCTCGTCGGCGATCGCGGGCAGCGCGACGTTGACCACCGTCCCGTCGAGGAACGACACGAACGAGGCGAGGATCGCGACGAGCAGCACACGGCGCTGGGCGGGTGTCACGGCTCCACGCTAGCCCCGTCCTCGAAGCGCCACCGGGTCGCGGTGTAGTCCTCGCCGCGCCCGTACGCGTAGACCGTCGTGGGCTGCACCCGGAAGACGTACGCCTCCACGGTGGCCTGCTCGCCGGGCTCGGAGCCGTCCGCGGGCGCCTCGCTGTCCCAGAAGGCGCCGTCTCGCACCTCGAAGTGCCAGTCGTACTTGCACGCCCAGCGGTCGGCCAGGCGTTGCAGCAGGTGGTGCTCGGTGATCCGCTCGGCGGCCCCGTCGAGCACGACGTCGAGCCCCGCGCTCAGGAGGTTGGTCCCGGTGGTCAGCACGCACCCGGGGTTCGCCGCGAGGTTGAGCGCCTTGCGCTCGGTGCGGCCGGTGCAGAAGTGGAGCGCCCCGTCGGCCCAGACCGCGATGAGCGGAGTGACGTGCGGGCGCCCGTCGGGGCGGACGGTGGACAGCCAGAAGATCTCGGCGCCCTGGAGCTGAGCCAGGGCGTCGGCCCAGGAGGTCGGTGCAGCGCCGGGGGACGAGAAGTCCGTCATGAGGACCCCGGCGGGCGCCCCGCCGGGCTCGACGGGCTGGGCGGACTCGGCGGCGGGCTGGTCGGGTTCTGCGGCCATGGGAGATCCTCCGTCTCTGGGTGGCTCCGTCGCCACACCGTCCCTCTCCGACCGGCGCGGGCGCCCGAACTCATCGGCAGCTCGGGGCGAGGGCCGCCCTCTCGGGTCGCACCGGTGGCAGCGCTCACGCGTTCGGGGCAACGGTCGTCCCGGTTCCACGACGGCGGACCGTGACCCCTGTCCCGCCCGCCTCGCCCGACGGGGCGCCACCGTCCCTCGCCACGATCCGCGTGCCTGGCCCGTCCAGGGGGGCACCGTCGTCGGCGCGCGCCGTCTCGACCTCGAAACCTCCGTCGGCGAGCAGGCCGTGGTCCGCCTGCGCGGCCTGCCCTTCGCTCGTGAGGTAGTCGCCCAGGAAGATCGAGCTCACCATCTCCAGCGCGAGCGGCTGGAGCGAGCGCAGGTGCACCTCGCGCCCGGCCGCGAGGCGGAGCTCTGCCGTGGGGCACACGAAGCGCACCATGGCGAGGATGCGCAGGCACCGCTGGGGCGTGAGGTCCCACGTCCCCGCGAGGGGCGTCCCGTCGAACGGCACGAGGAAGTTGACGGGCACGGAGTCCGCCCCGAGGTCGCGCAGCGCGAACGCGACGTCGACGAGGTCCTCGTCGCTCTCGCCCATGCCCGCGATGAGCCCCGAGCAGGGCGAGAGCCCGGCGCCCCTCGCCCGTTCGACCGTCTCGACGCGGTCCGCGTACTCGTGCGTGGTGCAGATGTCGGCGTACGTCGCCTCGGACGTGTTGAGGTTGTGGTTGTACGCGTCGGCGCCCGCTGCGGCCAGCCGGTCGGCCTGGCCGTCGCGGAGCAGGCCGAGGCACGCACAGACCTCGACGTCGGGGTGCTCGCGCTTGATCCCGTCGACCATCGCGGACACCCGTGCCACGTCGCGGTCGCTCGGCCCGCGCCCGCTCGCGACGAGGCAGACGCGACGGGCGCCGCCTGCGACCCCGGCCCGGGCGGCGGCGACCGCGTCCTCGGTGCTCAGCCACGAGTACTTCAGGACCTGTGCCGTGGACCCGAGGCGCTGCGAGCAGTACGAGCAGTCCTCGGGGCACAGGCCCGACCTCAGGTTGACCAGGTAGTTGAGCCGCACCCGACGGCCGAACCGGTGGCGACGCACGCGCCCGGCCGCAGCGACGACGTCGAGCAGGTCGTCGTCGCTCGTCCGCAGGACGGCCACCGCCTCGGCGCGCGTCGGCGCGGTGCCGGCGAGGCCGCGGGCGACGAGGGTGTCCAGGAGGTCGCGGACGTCCGCAGGACCGGTGTCGTCGTGGTCGGAGGAGAGCTTCACGACCACGATCCTCCTCGCGCGCCAGCTACCTCTCCCCGGCCTGCCCCGACAAGGCGAGCCGCTTCTTCTTGGGCCGGACCACAGCCCGTCGTGGGGTTCCTCCAAGGCCCTCGCCCGCACGTTGGCGACAGCCGAGGTCTCGACACCATACCTAGAGGTAGGTATGGTGTCGGCATGACCGACACCGACCTCCCGAGCCGCGAGCGCCTCGTGCGCGCGGCCCGCGACCTGTTCTGGGCACAGGGCGTCGAGGGCACGAGCCCGCGCCAGGTCCTCGAGGCGAGCGGCGTGGGGCAGGGCAGCCTCTACCACCACTTCCCCACCAAGCACGACCTCTCGCTCGCCGCGATCAGCGCGACCACCCACGACGCCCTCTCGTCCGTCGCGAGCGACCTCGAGGACGCCGACCGCTCACCCGCCGAACGCCTCGTGGCCTACCTCGAACGGCCGCGTCCGGCGCTCGCGGGCTGCAAGGTCGGGCGCCTGACGAGCGACCCGTCGGTCATGTCGGACGACGAGCTGCGCGGCCCCGTCCGCGACTACTTCGCGGGCCTGGTCGCGCGGGTCCAGGCGGTCTTCGAGGAGACCGGCCTGCCCGACGACGCCGCGCACGACCGCGCGTACGCGGCGGTCGCGATCGTCCAGGGCGGGTACGTGCTCGCGCGGGCCCTCGACGACCCGGCGGCGATGAGCGCCGCGGTCGAGGGGTTCGTGTCGATGCTCGAACCGGCGCTGGACCCGAGCACGGCGGCACGTCGATGAGCGCCGGGCCGCACGGCTCGCCAGGCCCCGGCGACACCCGGGACGAGCGCTCCGCCCGTGAGCCCTCGTCGCTCCGTGAGCGCCTCCGCGCCCTGCCGACCTTCGCCCCGGGACTGCCGACCCTCGAACCGGACGCGACGCCGTCGGACCCCGTGACGCTGTTCCGCGCCTGGATCGAGGAGGCGATCGACGCCGGGGCGCCGCTCCCCCACGCCATGACGCTGGCGACCGCCGGGGCCTCCGGCGAGGTGCACGCGCGCACCGTGATCCTCAAGGACGTCGACCCCTCGGGATGGTGGTTCGCGACCGGCTCGACGAGCCCCAAGGCCCGCGACCTCGCAGAGAACCCGCACGCCGCCCTCACGTTCCTCTGGCCAGTCCTGGGACGCCAGGTCCGCGTCACCGGGCCTGTGACGCCCGCCGACCCCGCGACGAGCGCGGCGGACTTCCTCGCCCGCTCGGACGGCTCGCGCGCCGCCGCGCTCGTGGGCCACCAGAGCGAGGCCCTCGCGTCCCGGCAGGAGTACCGGGATGCCTTCGCGGGCGCGCTCGCCCGCGCACAGCACGACCCGACGCTGATCGAGCCCACCTGGACCGCCTACGCGCTCGCGCCGACGTCGGTCGAGTTCTGGCAGGCGTCGGACGACCGCGGACAGACCCGGCTGCGCTACCGCGCGGTCGGCCACGACTGGGAGAAGGGGCTGCTCTGGCCATGACGAGGACCACGCAGGACACCAGCACGAGCATCACCGGCACGCACACCACCTCCGACGCGACGCGCGCCGCACGCGCCGACGCGGGTGCCGCGCTGCACCAGCTCGTCGAGGCCGTCCGCACGCTCGACGACGCCGCGCTCCGCTCCCCCAGCGCGCTCGACGGGTGGACCGTCGGGCACGTGCTCTCCCACGTCGCGATGGTCGGCGACGCGCTCGCCCGCCAGGCCGAGCTCGCAGCCCGCGGCGAGACGGCCGAGGTCTACGAGGGCGGGGCCGAGGGCCGCGCGGCGGGGATCGAGTCCGGCGCGACCCGCTCGCGCGACGAGCACCTCGACGCGCTCGGGGCGGCAGGCGCACGGCTCGACGCGGCCTGGGACCTGACCGACCGCACGGGGTGGGACGCACCCGTGACGTATCGCGACGGGGCGGTCGCCGACGTCCTCGACTGCTGGTGGCGAGAGGTCCGCATCCACGCGACCGACCTGGGCGAGGTCAGTACCGCCCAGGGACTCACGCCGTCCGCGACCTGGGGGCTCGCCTTCACCGACCACCTGCTCGACTTCCTGGGCCTGCGCCTGGCCGAGCCCGTGCTCGTGGCGCGGGACGAGGACGGGGCGCGCGCCGTCGTCGGGCCCGAGGGCGTGCGGGCCGCCGCCCCGGGAGCAGACGACACGCTCACGACCGTGACGGGTTCCGCGGCGGACGTCGCCGCGTGGCTCGCAGGACGCGAGAGCGCCACCACCCCGGTCGCACGCCGCGGCGGGGTCGCGGTGGACCTGCCCCCGCTCGCGCCCTGGCCGTCGGGCGTCCCCGTGCGCCGCCGAGCGCCGGTCAGGCCCTGACCAGGACCGTCCCGTCCTCGACCGCGACCTCGAAGGTCGCCAGGGCCTCGGGCTCCTTGCCGCTCGGGTCGAGGCACCGCCCCGTCGTCAGGTCCCAGACCTGCTTGTACATGGGCGAGGTGATGGTCGGGGTCTCGCCCGCCGAACCGACGATGCCGCGCGAGAGCACGTTGGCCCCCGAGTAGGGGTCGCGCTGCTGGACCGCGAACAGCCGGTCGTCGGCCAGGCGGAACACCGCGACCTGGGTGCCGTCGACCAGCGCGGCGACGCCGCGCTCGGGCACGAGCCGCTCGAAGGGGCAGACCGTCGTCCATGCCGTCGCGCTCACTTGCGGACCTCCACCGTGCGGGCGATCACCGGGTTGTTGTCGGACGGCTCGCCGGGGCGGGCCGGTCGCACCTGCCCGCGCACGCCCGTGTAGGCGAGGTCCGGGTCGTGCTGGTCGGGTGCGTTGACGAACGACACGAACCGCGACAGCCGGTCCGGGTCGTCGAGGGTCTGCGCCCACTCGTCGACGTACGACTCGACGTGCCGCGCGACCTCGGCCTCGAGGTCGGCCGCGATGCCCAGCGAGTCCTCGACCAGGACCTTGCGCAGCTCGACGATCCCGCCGGGGAAGTCCGCGACCCAGGGGGCCGTGCGCTGCAGGCGGTCCGCGGTCCGGACGTAGTACGCGAGGAAGCGGTCGACCACCGCGACGAGCGTCTCGTCGTCGAGGTCCTCCGCGAGCAGCTCGGCGTGCCGGGGCGAGAAGCCGCCGTTGCCGCCCACGTACACGTTCCAGCCCTTCTCGGTCGCGATCACGCCCACGTCCTTGCCGCGCGCCTCGGCGCACTCGCGCGCACAGCCCGAGACACCGATCTTGAACTTGTGCGGCGACCGCAGCCCCCGGTAGCGGAGCTCGAGACGCACGGCCATGCCCACCGAGTCCTGCACCCCGAACCGGCACCACGAGGAACCCACGCACGACTTCACCGCGCGCAGCGACTTGCCGTACGCCTGCCCCGACTCCATGCCCGCGTCGACCAGCCGGCGCCAGATCTCCGGGAGCTGGTCGATCCGGGCCCCGAAGAGCCCGATCCGCTGGGCGCCCGTCACGCGCGTGTACAGGCCGAAGTCCTGCGCGACCTGCCCGATCACGATGAGCTTCTCGGGCGTGATCTCCCCCGCGGGGACGCGCGGCACCACCGAGTACGTGCCGTCCTTCTGCAGGTTGGCCAGTGCGCGGTCGTTGGTGTCCTGGAGCGCAGCCTGCTCGCCGTCGAGGATGTACCCGCCCCACAGCGACGCGAGGATCGAAGCGACGACCGGCTTGCAGACCACGCAGCCGCGGCCCGTGCCGTGCGCCGCGACGATCTGGGTGAAGGTGCGCAGCCCGTCCTGCCGCACGAGCGCGAAGAGCTCGGCGCGGGACATCGTGAAGTGCTCGCACATCGCGTTCGACACCGTGACGCCGGCCGCCTCGAGCGTCGTGTTGACGATCTTGGTGAGCACGGGCACGCACGACCCGCACACGGTCCCTGCCTTGGTGCACGCCTTGACCTCGCCCAGGCTCGTGCAGCCGTGCTCGGTCACCGCCCCGCGGACCGTCCCGGCGGTGACGTTCGCGCACGAGCAGACCACGACGTCGTCGGGCAGGTCGCCGCCGAGCGCCGGGGCGCCGCCCTCCGGGGCGAGGAACGCCGACGGGTCGGCGCCCAGCGAACGCCCCAGCAGGGGGCGCAGCGACGAGTAGAGGGCCGCGTCGCCCACGAACACGCCGCCGAGCAGGGTCCGTGCGTCGTCCGAGACGACGAGCTTGCGGTAGGTCCGCGCGACCGGGTCGGCGAACGTGACCTCGAGCGCGCCGGGCGTCAGCCCGAACACGTCGCCGAAGCTCGCCGCCTCGATGTCGACGCCCTTGAGCTTGGTCCCCTCGGGCGCCGGGGAGTAGGTCGCGCTGCCGCCGAGCAGCCGGTCGACGACGACGTCGGCCATGGCGTTGCCCGGTGCGACCAGGCCCACGCACTGGTCCTCGAACGACGCGCACTCCCCGATGGCCCACACGGCGGGGTCCGAGGTGTGGCACGCCGCACCGACGACGACGCCGCCGCGCTCGCCGATCGCGAGGCCCGCCTCGCGCGCGACGCGGTCCCGGGGCCGGATGCCGGTCGAGAAGATCACGACGTCGGCGGGGATCCGCGACCCGTCCGACAGGTCCATACCGCCCACCGCGCCGTCGCCCGCGGCCGAGAGCCCCGTGGCGCCGGTCGAGGTACGGACGTCGATGCCGCGGTCGGTCACGAGCACGCGCAGCGCCTCGCCGCCCGCGTCGTCGAGCTGGACGCTCATGAGGCGGTCGGCGAACTCCACGACGGTCGCGGCCGCGCCGAGGGTCTGGAGCGCGGCCGCGGCCTCGAGCCCCAGCACGCCTCCCCCGACGACGACGCCGTGCAGCGGACGCCCCAGGCGTGCGGTGCGCAGCCCGACGTACTCGCGCAGCCCCTCCAGGTCGGCCAGGGTGCGATAGCTGAACACGCCCGGCAGGTCGGTGCCCTCGGTGCGCGGGGTCCAGGCCCAGGAGCCCGTGGCCAGGACCAGGTGGTCGTAGGCGAGCACGCGCCCGGACCTCGTCGTGACGGTCTGCGTCTCGCGGTCCACTGCCGCGACCGCGTCGCCCGTGACCAGCTCGGTGCGCGAGTCGTCCCAGACCGAGGGCTCCATCGTCAGGTCGTCCGCCGAGCGGCCCGTGAAGTACTCGGACAGGTGCACGCGGTCGTACGGGGCACGGTCCTCGTCCCCGACGACGGACACGTGCCACGCCCCCTCGGGAGAGCGTGCGATCATCTGGCTCACGAACCGGTGGGCGACCATGCCGGCGCCGACCACCACGACGCGGCCGGGGGTGGGAGTGCTCATGTGGGGGGCCTCACGAGAAGGGTCGGGCGCGGACGGGGCGAGTCGGGTCGCGGGGGGCGGGTGCGACCGTCGTGACCATCCTGGCGCATAGATACGAGGTTTCTGGTCAAAACACCAGATCAGCGCGTCGCGAGGACCTAGGACGCGACGTCCAGGGACCTTGGTCCCGAAAAAGTGTGACGCACGACCGTGACGGACGGCACAGCATGTGCACTCCTTCACAAGCGTAAAATCGAGCGGTGGCGACTAAGAAGACAACGGGTCAGAACACCATCGACGTAGCCCTCATCGGCGGCGGCATCATGAGTGCGACCCTCGGCGCCCTCCTGAAGCTCCTCGAGCCCACGTGGACCATCAAGGTCTTCGAGCGCCTCGACGCGGTAGCCCAGGAGTCCTCCAACCCGTGGAACAACGCTGGCACCGGCCACGCTGCGCTCTGCGAGCTGAACTACACCCCCGAGAAGGCCGACGGGACCATCGAGATCTCCAAGGCGGTCACGATCAACGAGCAGTTCGAGGTGTCGCGCGAGTTCTGGCACCACCTGCTCACCGGGGGCCACCTGCCCGAGCCCGCGAGCTTCATCAGCCACACCCCGCACATGACGTTCGTGCGCGGCGCGGCCAACGTGGACTACCTCAAGCGCCGCTTCACCGCGCTGAGCGCCCACCCGCTGTTCAGCGAGCTCGAGTTCACCGACGACCCCGCGGTCATCGCGCAGTGGGCACCCCTGCTGGTCCTCGACCGGGACGGCGACGAGGCCGTCGCCGCGACCCGTGCGACGAGCGGCACGGACGTCGACTTCGGCGCGCTCACCTCGCAGCTCTTCGACTTCCTCACGGCCCACGACGTCGAGCTCAACCTCCAGCACGAGGTCAACCGCCTCAAGAAGCGCAAGGACGGCACCTGGGACGTCACCGTCAAGGACGTGTCCTGGAACGCCAAGCAGGGGCCGCGCACCGTCAACGCCCGCTTCGTGTTCGTCGGCGCGGGCGGCGGCGCCCTGCCGCTGCTGCAGAAGGCCGGGATCAAGGAGGCCAAGGGCTACGGCGGCTTCCCCATCAGCGGCGAGTTCCTGCGCACCGACAACCCGGAGATCGTCGCCCAGCACCAGGCCAAGGTGTACGGCAAGGCCGACGTCGGCTCGCCGCCCATGTCCGTCCCGCACCTCGACACGCGCGTGGTCGACGGCAAGACGTACCTGATGTTCGGCCCCTACGCCGGGTTCAGCCCCAAGTACCTCAAGAAGGGGTCGCTGCTCGACCTCTTCACCTCGCTGCGGACCCACAACATCGGGTCCATGCTCGGCGCAGGCCTCAAGAACATCGACCTCACGCAGTACCTGGTCGGTCAGCTCGTCGCGAGCCCCGAGGCCAAGTTCACGGCGCTCCAGGCCTTCATGCCCACGGCTCACCCCAAGGACTGGGAGAAGATCACCGCGGGCCAGCGCGTGCAGGTCATCAAGAAGGACCCCGCCAAGGGCGGTGTGCTCGAGTTCGGCACCGAGGTCATCGCGGCCGCGGACGGCTCGATCGCCGGCCTGCTCGGCGCCTCGCCGGGCGCCTCGACCGCGGTGCCCGCGATGATCGACGTGCTCGAGCGCTGCTTCCCGCAGCAGTTCGCCACGTGGCGCCCCGCGCTCGGGGCCATGATCCCGAGCCTCGGCCAGGCCACGTGGGAGGCGACCGAGCTCGACTCGCTCTCCGCCTCCGCGGGGCCCTCGGAGGAGGCGGTCGGCGCCCGCTGACCCCGTCCCCGCAACGCACCGGCGCCCCGGTCTCCTTCGTGGAGACCGGGGCGTCGTGCTGTGCGAGGCCCTCGTGCCGCGCGGGGCACCGTAGCCTCCGGCCCAGCGGATGGGCGGCGCCTACTGCCGCGCCTGTGCGAGCACGTCGGCGACGGCGTTCCAGAGGTCGACACGGGCCTGGTGCGTCGCTGCCGGTTCCGCGCCCGGCTCGTCCAGGGCGATGGGCTGGTACGGGGCCGGGACGATGAAGTGTCCCGCGTCCTCCTGCACGATCGCGCGCACCTGCGTCGGGTCACTGAACCGAGACGTCGCCTCCGTGAGCAGCAGGCACGCTTCCCACACGGGGTCCGCCCTCCCGCACGCGAGCACCGTGGGGCCGACGATCGCGTCGACGTCCACGACCGCCTCCGGAGGTGGCGGGACGCCCCACCGATACTCGGCGCACGGCAGGCCCTCTCCAGCAAGAGTCCAGGCGGGCACCCCGTGGTTCGGGTACCCGCAGTACAGGCGGCCCGCCCCAGTCGGCGCGAACGCGCCGTACACCTCGTCGGGGTGGTTCGCGGCGAGCCAGAGCGCCATCTCCCCGCCACGGGACTGGCCGAACGTGAACACCCGTTCGGTGTCGACGCCGGGCTGCTCCCGCAGCCACGCGAGCCCGGTGAGGAAGGTCTCGACGGGCACGTTCTCCAGCTGCGGCGGCTGCCCGGGGCTCTTGAAGTAGCTGATCGCCAGCGCCGGGTACCCGAGCGCGGCCAACGAGATGGCGGTGGCACGGGCGTTGCCCAGTCCCCCCTCTGAGCCGCTGAACACGAGCACGGCCGGCAACGAGGCGTCGGCCGAGAGCCCGTCCGGCACGGCGTAGGCGGCGACCATGCCGTCGTCGGTCACGTCCTGGACATCGACGTCGGCCCCGTAGCCGCGCCGCTCGACGACGGCCTCGGCAAGTACATCGTCGTCGGCGCTCACGACGAGGCGGACGTCGACGTCTGCCGACAGGGCAGCCAGGCTGGCACGGTTCATCGACCAGAACGGTCCCATCGCGTCGGCCGTCGTCCACGACCCTTCGGTCGGTGCCGTCGTCGCGAGGTCCACCCGCCCGTCCTCGTCCGCCACGAACGTCGCACGCGACGACATCGCGCTCCCCTCGAGCTCCGTCGTCGCGACCAGTCGCACCTCGCGACCCGCGCCGAGCCCGGTCAGCGTGATCGCGAGCGGGTCGAACGCCCCGTCCTGCGGGGCGACCTCGATCGCCGGTTCCTGCTCGGGCGACGCAGAGCACGCCGCGAGAGCCAGCAGCGAAGCGGTCAGCAGGAGGGCAACGGCAGGGACATGGTCACGTCGTCGGGAGGCCATGGGCAAATGTTCCCGTACCTCACCAATTCGGCACAACCCACCACGCCGGACGGTCGGCGCAGCCTTGGTCTCATCCTCGAAGGCCTCGCGCACCGACCAGGTCGACCTGTCGGCGCGGGTCTCCCCGCCCGGCCGGCGGCAGGCTCCAGCCGTCGTTCGTCCCGGCGGGGAACCGACCCCCGACCGGTGGGCGCCGGAGCGCCATCACCACGAGCGGCGCCACGAGCGCCGCGACCACGACCACTCTCATCACGAGCTCCACGATGTCCATGCATCCAGCCTGGTCCGGCGTCACGACCCGCACGAGTGGCAGGAGAGACAGGTGTCGACAAGATCCTGCCACGGGCGTAGCGTCGAAGGATGTTGCGCACAGTGGCGGCCGTCGTCGCCGACGGACTGGCCCCGTTCGAGTTCGGCGTCGTGTGCGAGGTCTTCGGCCTCGACCGCACGGACGATGGCGTCCCCCCGGTCGACTTCCGCGTGTGCGGCCCGGTCGCGGGCGAGCCGGTCCGCACCAGCATGGGCGCCTCCCTGGTCCCCGACCACGGGCTCGACGCGCTCGAGGACGCCGACCTGGTCGCGGTCCCCGCGCTCACCATCCGCGACGAGTACCCGCCGGAGATCGTCGACGCACTGCGCGCGGCCCACGCCCGCGGCGCGGTCCTGCTGAGCGTCTGCTCGGGCGCGTTCCTGCTCGCTGCGGCGGGGCTCGTCGACGGACGCCGCATCACGACGCACTGGCGCCACGCGGAGGACCTCAAGGCGCGGTTCCCGCAGGTCGAGGTGGACCCGGACGTGCTGTTCGTCGACGACGGCGACATCGTCACGAGCGCGGGGACGGCCGCCGGGATCGACGCGTGCCTGCACATCGTGCGCAAGGAGTTCGGCAGCGCGGCCGCCAACGCGATCGCGCGGCGCATGGTCGTCCCGCCCCAGCGCGACGGTGGGCAGCGCCAGTACATCGACCGCCCCGTGCCGGTGTGCGAGGAGCAGAGCATCCGCGACGTGCTCGCGTGGATGAGCGAGCACCTCGACAAGCCGCAGACGGTCGAGGACCTCGCGCGGCGCGCACACCTGTCGACGCGCACGTTCGCGCGGACGTTCGTCGCCGAGACGGGCACGACGCCCATGCAGTGGCTCGCGACCCAGCGCGTGCACCATGCGCGGACCCTCCTCGAGGAGTCGGGGCTCGACCTCGAGGAGATCGCGCGGCTGTGCGGGTTCGGGTCGGCCGCGCTGCTGCGGCACCACTTCCGCCGCGCGGTCGGCGTGCCGCCCACGGACTACCGGCAGACGTTCCGGCACGCGTCCTGACCCGCAACCCGGTGAGGCGCGCGCCGGACGGGCGCTCCGCCGTCGGGCCGTGTCCCACGTTGCACGACGGCGCCACGCACCTAGTGTCGAGAGGGTCAGGTCCCGTCCGACGTGAGGTGCCCATATGACCATCCCCACCACCCTGCTCTCGTCCGGCCACGAGATGCCGCTCCTCGGCCTCGGGACGTGGCCCCTCGACGACCACGCGTCGGCGAGGGCCGTGGCGGGCGCGATCGGGCTGGGGTACCGGCTGATCGACACGGCCTCGCGCTACGAGAACGAGATCGGCGTCGGGCAGGGCATCGCGGCATCGGGTGTGGACCGCGCCGACCTGTTCGTCACGACCAAGCTCCGCGGCGCCGACCAGGGGTACGACGCGACGCGCGACGCCCTGCGCGGGAGCCTCGACCGCCTGGGCCTCGACTACGTGGACCTCTACCTGATCCACTGGCCGCTGCCCCGCCTCGACCGGTACGTCGAGTCCTACCGGGCGATGATCGACCTCGCCGCCGAGGGCCTGATCCGCAGCGTCGGCGTCTCGAACTTCCGTGAGCACCACCTCGACCGGCTCATCGCCGAGACGAGCCACGTCCCCGCCGTGAACCAGATCCAGCTCTCCCCGGCGCTGGCACGCACGGGCCTACGACGCTTCCTCACCGAGCGCGGGATCACGGTCGAGGGCTGGAGCCCGCTCGGGCAGGAGGAAGGCGTGCTCGACGAGCCGGTGATCCAGGCGATCGCCACGGCCCACGGGCGGACCGTCGGTCAGGTCGTGCTGCGCTGGCACGTCCAGCAGGGGATCATCACCATCCCCAAGTCGGCGAGACCCGAACGCCAGCGGGCGAACGCCGAGATCTTCGACTTCGAGCTCACCGACGACGACATGACCCAGATCGCGAGCCTCGACCGCGGCGAGGACGCCGCGCGCGACTCCGACGAGCACGAGGAGTTCTGATGAGCGACCTGCCGACCGTCACCGTCCTCGGCACGGGCACCATGGGCACCGGCGTCACGCACTCGCTCCTGCGCGAGGGCTTCGAGGTCACGGTGTGGAACCGGACCGCGTCGCGCGCCGCCCCGCTCGCCGACGCCGGGGCGCGCGTCGCCCCGACCGCGGCGCAGGCCGCGCACGGGGCGGACGTCGTCCTGAGCATCCTGTTCGACGCCGCCGCCGTCCTCGACGTCCTGGACGCGGCAGGCCCCTCGGTGGGCACCGGAGCCGTGTGGGTCCAGGCCTCGACGGTCGGGCGCGAGGGAACCGCCCGGATCGTCGAGCGCGCCCGACAGCTCGGCGTGACCCTCGTCGAGGCCAACCTGCTCGGCACCAGGCAGCCGGCCGAGGACGGGCAGCTCACGGTGCTCGCCGCCGGGGACCCCGACGTCCTGGCCGGCATCTCCCCCGTGCTCGACGCGATCTCGGCGAAGGTCGTGGTCGCCGGGACCGAGGTAGGGCAGGGCACGGCGCTCAAGCTCGCGTGCAACGCGTGGCTCGCCGCGATCACGGCCGCGACGGCCCAGTCGATCGCGCTCGCGCGCGCAGAGGGCATCGACCCGCACCTGTTCCTCGACGCCATCGGGGGCGGAGCGTCCGACTCCCCCTACGCCCACCTCAAGGGCGCCGAGATGATCAGGGGCGGGTTCGCGCCGCAGTTCGCGCTCGACGGGCTGCGCAAGGACATCGGGCTCATCTCGGAAGCCGCCGCAGGCGCCGGGCTGGACCCGGCACTGCTGGACGCGCTGTCTGCCCTGTACGACAGCGCGTCGGCGCGCGGGCACGGGGGCGACGACATCGCCGCTGTCTACACGGCGTTCGGCGCACCGCACACCGGGTCGACGGACTGAGAGCGAGGCAACCCGCACCCAACCTCCCTGCTTCCTCCACGCCGATCGCGATGTCACACGTAGACTCTCACCATCTGTACAACGGGCATCTCGCTCACCCCGCGGCTGGGAAGTCGACCCCCAGCCCTGTGAGGGATGTATGACCGACACTGCAGTCCGCCCCGGATTCCGCCCGACGAAGCCGCGCACCAGCGACGGCACGAGCGTCACCAGCACCTACACCGAGCTCTCCAAGCGCATCCGCGAGGCCGGGCTGCTCGAGCGGACGCACGGCTACTACGGCTGGGTCGCCGCGATCCTCACGGTCACTCTCGGCGGCGCCGTCGCCGGCTTCGTGCTCCTGGGCGACTCGTGGTTCCAGCTGCTCATCGCGGGCGCGCTGGGGCTCATCCTCACGCAGTTCGCGTTCCTCTCGCACGAGGCCGCGCACCGCACGATCCTCACGTCCGGTCCCGCCAACGACCGGGTGGGTCGGTTCCTCGCCAACGGCGTCGTCGGCATCAGCTACTCGTGGTGGATGAACAAGCACACGCGCCACCACGCGAACCCGAACCGCGTCGGCAAGGACCCGGACATCGAGACCGACACCATCTCGTTCCTCGAGGAGAGCGCGGCCGAGCAGAAGGGCTTCCTCGCCCTCATCACCCGACACCAGGGCTGGCTGTTCTTCCCGCTGCTGACGCTCGAGGGCATCAACCTGCACATGATCTCGATCCGCTCGCTGCTGTCCTCGGCGAAGAGCCGGGCGCGGACCATGGAGCTCGTGACGATCGCCGTTCGCCTCACGCTCTACGTGGGCGTCGTGCTCTGGTTCCTCCCGCTGGGCATGGCCTTCGCGTTCCTCGGTGTACAACTGGCGGTCTTCGGTGTGTACATGGGTGCGTCGTTCGCCCCCAACCACAAGGGCATGGCGATCATCCCCGCGACCAGCAAGCTCGACTTCCTGTCCAAGCAGGTCCTGACGTCGCGCAACATCACGGGCGGGCGCGTCATGAACGTCCTCATGGGCGGGCTCAACTACCAGATCGAGCACCACCTGTTCCCGAGCATGCCCCGCCCCCACCTCGCCAAGGCCCGCCTCATGGTCCGCGAGCACTGCGCGCGCCTGGGCATGCCGTACACCGAGACCAACCTGCTGGCGTCGTACGCGATCGTCGTCCGCTATCTCAACCGCGTCGGCCTCTCGGCACGCGACCCGTTCGACTGCCCCATGTTCAACCAGCTCCGCAAGGTCTGAGCCTGCGCCCCTCTGGTCCTGTCAGAGCCGGCGTGACGCAGAGGTCACGCTCGTCCTGACACGTCGGGCTCCGCGGGTCCCGTCCCGTCGAGCGCGCACACCGGCTGACGCAGCACCGTCCGCAGCTTCTCGGGCGCCGTGCGACGCACGTCGCTGAGGTAGATCTCGTGGTGCGGGCCGTTGAACGTCAGCCCGTGCTCGGGCAGGTACTCGTCGTGCAACCGGGCGAGCGTCGGCGCCTCGTCGTCGTAGGACCCGACGTGCATGACCTGCACCGCGTCCCCCTCGTCGTACGTCGCGAAGCGCACCCGGTCGAGCGCGGGCAGCCCTTTCTTGCGGACCGTCACCTCGGCCACGTCGGCCACGAACGCGTCGGTGAGCCAGTCGGGCTGCAGCACCATGAGGGTCCAGCTCCACGCGTCCTTGTCGCGGCGCACGAACGCGGCGGGGTCCTCCGCGGTCCACAGCCCTTCGAGCGGCCCGACGACGTAGTCCCTGCCCAGGTCCTTCTTGCTCGCGAACTTCACGGCATAGGAGAGCGAGAACAACGCCTCGACCGCCTCGGCGTACGCCGGAGCCGTGTTCGGGTCCCCCTCGCCGTCGAACTGCAGGTACACGAGCGGTGGCACGACGACCCGTGTGAACTCACGGGGCGGAGCGTAGAGCTCGCGGTGCTCCTTGCGCAGGTCGACCTTGTCCATGGGTTCCTCCGAGACGAGCGACGAGTCGAGCGCGACCTGAGCGCGCCCGGTGCGCGGCGCCGTCGGGCCGGGACGACGAGGAGGTGAGCCACGTCGCTCTGCCTGACGACGTCGCCCACCTCCTCAGCCTCCCTCGCCCCGCGCAGGTTCGCACTCCCGCGCCGGGCCTCAGAGCGCCTGGATGATGTTCTCCACCTGATCCTTGGCGTCTCCGAAGAGCATCGCGGTGTTGTCCTTGAAGAACAGCGGGTTCTGGACCCCCGCGTACCCCGTGGCCATCGACCGCTTGAAGACGATCACCTGCTTCGCGTTCCAGACCTCCAGCACAGGCATGCCCGCGATGGGCGAGCCCGGGTCGTCGAGCGCCGCCGGGTTGACCGTGTCGTTGGCGCCGATGACCAGCACCACGTCGGTGTCCGGCAGGTCACCGTTGATCTCGTCCATCTCGAGGACGATGTCGTAGGGCACCTTGGCCTCGGCGAGCAGGACGTTCATGTGCCCGGGCAGGCGGCCCGCGACCGGGTGCACCCCGAACCGGACCTCGATGCCGCGCACGCGCAGCCGGCGCACGAGGTCCGCGACGGGGTACTGCGCCTTGGCGACCGCCATGCCGTAGCCGGGCGTCACCACGACCGAGCGCGCGTGCTTGAGCAGGTCGGCGACCTCGGCCGCCTGGATCTCGTGGTGCTCGCCGTAGTCCTGGTCCGAGGCCACGACCGTGCCGCCCTCGGCCCCGAACCCGCCCAGGATGACGCTCACGAACGAGCGGTTCATGGCCTTGCACATGATGTAGCTGAGGATCGCACCCGAGGAACCCACCAGTGCTCCCGTGATGATGAGCAGGTCGTTGCTGAGCATGAAGCCCGCCGCGGCCGCGGCCCACCCGGAGTACGAGTTGAGCATCGAGACGACGACCGGCATGTCGCCGCCGCCGATCGAGGCCACCAGGTGCCAGCCCAGCGCGAGCGCGACGACCGTCATGAGGATCAGCGGCAGCAGCCCGTGACCCACGATGAACCATGCCATGAGGCCTCCCGAGGCGACGAGCGCCCCGAGGTTCCACCAGTTGCGCCCCGGCAGCATGAGCGGGTTCGACCGGATGCGCGCCGACAGCTTGAGGTAGGCCACGATCGAGCCCGTGAACGTCACCGCGCCGATGAGCACGCCGAGGAAGACCTCGACCAGGTGCACGACGTCACCCTGCTCGGTCAGGTACGAGTTGAAGCCGACGAGCACCGCCGCGAGCCCCACGAAGCTGTGCAGGAGCGCGATCATCTCCGGCATCTGCGTCATCTCGACGCTGCGCGCCCGCCACGTCCCGACGACCGCGCCGATCAGGAACACCATGGCGATGAGCAGCAGCGTCACCATGACGGGACGCTCGCTGTCCTTCAGCGCGAGCGCGACCGTGGCCACGAGGGCCAGACCCATGCCGGTCATGCCGAGCAGGCTGCCGCGACGAGCCGTCTCCTGCTTGGACAGGCCCGCGAGGCTGAGGATGAACAGGACTGCTGCGATGACGTAAGCAGCCTGGACCAGGGAGGTCAGCACGGGTCAGGCCTCCTTCCGGAACATGCCGATCATGCGGTAGGCCACGAGGAACCCACCGAAGATGTTGACGGAGGCCAGGGCGGCCGCGACGAAGGCGATCGTGGTGACCACCCAGCTCGAGTCGCCGATCTGCAGGAGCGCGCCGACCAGGATGATCCCGGAGATCGCGTTCGTCTGGGCCATGAGGGGGGTGTGCAGCGAGTGGCTCACGTTCGAGATGACGTAGTAGCCCACGACCACCGCGAGCGCGAACACCGTGAAGTGCCCCACGAACGCGGGCGGCGAGAACGTGATGGCGAGCGCTGCCAGGACCGCGGCCAGGGCGTACCCGACCGCCCGGCGGGTGCCACGCCGTCGGGCGGCGTCCAGCGCGGTCGCTGCGTCCAGCGCGGCCTGGGCCTCGTCAACCGCGGGCGCGGCCGGGGCCGCGGGGGCCGCGGCCGAGACCGCGACCGGGGGCGGCGGCCACAGGACCTCGCCCGCCTTCGCGACCGTCATGCCGCGCAGCACCTCGTCGTCGAGGTCGAGCACGACCTGTCCGTCGCCGCCCGGGGTCAGGAGCTTGAGCAGGTTGACGATGTTCGTCCCGACGAGCTGCGAGGTGTGCTTGGGCATGCGGCTCGTGAGGTCCGTGTACCCGAGGATCACGACGCCGTTGTCCGTCACGACGCGCTCCCCCGGCACCGTGAGCTCGCAGTTGCCGCCGCCCGAGGCCGCGAGGTCCACGATCACGCTGCCGGGGCGCATCGCGGCGACCATGTCGGCGCTGATGGTGCGCGGCGCACGACCCCGCACCAGGGCCGTCGTGACGACGATGTCGGCGCGCGCCGTCTCGGCCGCGTACATCTGGGCCGTGAGGCGCTCCTGCTCGGCGGTCAGCGCGCTCGCGTAGCCGTCGGTGCTGACCTCCTGGCGCGCGCCCTCGGCCTGGACGAACTCCGCGCCCATCGACTCGATCTGCTCGCCGACCTCGGGCCGCACGTCGAACGCGCGCACCTGCGCGCCGAGGCTCGCGGCCGTGCCGATCGCGGCAAGACCTGCGACGCCGGCGCCGATCACGAACACGGTCGCGGGCGCCGTCTTGCCCGCCGCGGTGACCTGGCCGGCGAACATGCCGCCGTACTCCTCCGCAGACTCGATCACCGCGCGGTACCCCGCGACGTTCGACATCGCGCTGAGCACGTCGAGCGACTGGGCGCGCGAGATGCGCGGCACGGCGTCGAGGGCCAGCGCCGTGACGCCGTGGTCCGCGAGCTGCTGCACGAGTGCCTCGTTCGCACCGGGGGCCAGCATGGCGACCAGGGTCGCCCCCTCGCTCAGCGACGCGACCTGCTCGGCCGACGGGCTGTTGACGGCCGTGACGACGTCCGCTCCCCACGCCTGCGCCGCGTCCCCCAAGGTCGCGCCCGCCTCCGCGTACGCCTCGTCGGGGTAGCTCGCGCGCTCACCGGCACCGTGCTCGACCACGACGTCGTACCCGAGGCCCACGAGCTGGGCCACCGTACGGGGCGTCGCGGCGACGAGCCGCTCGCCGGGACGGGTCTCTCTGGGCACGCCGATGCGCATGCTGACCTCCTTGCTCGGATGGCTGCACGGTATCGGTACGGCAAAGGATCCGCCGTAAGGCACGCATCGTGGACGAATGTCGTCCACGCGGATCACGGTCCGGGGGGCGAGACGGGCGGTCCGGTCCGAGACGGGTGTGTGCGCCAGCGGTGCGGAGACCCGTCTCGGACGCGCGCACCCGTCTCACCTGCGCCGCAGGTCCGCCCCTGCCCGACGGCGCCAATCACCTGGCATCTGCCGCTCGCCGCTGGCTAGGGTCGCGTCATGAGCGCATCCGGCCCGCCCGACGCACGCGGGCGACTCGTCGAGGACCCGTTCGACCACCGCGTCACGGCGTCCGGGACCGTCCTGGCCTACCGAGGCGGGCGGCTGGTGGCGACGATCTCCGGCGCCCAGGCGGCGCGACTGATCGCCGCTCTGGAGACGGCTGACGAGGACCGGGCGCAGCACCTCCTGGCGCGGGCGACCGGGAACTACCGACGGGGGAACGAGCGGCGGTGACGCCGGCCGAGGCAGCCTGCCCCGTCCCGGGCTGATGCGGCGTACTCGTGAGCCCGCGCGATGCTGGTGGGGACGAATGACCCACCCGTGACGTACGACACATTCGGTCCGTAGCGGGTGAAAACAACCCCGGGCAACGACGAAGGCCGCCTCCCTCGCGGGAGACGGCCTTCGTGTCGGGTGGAGCTGAGGGGACTCGAACCCCTGACCCCCTGCATGCCATGCAGGTGCGCTACCAGCTGCGCCACAGCCCCAGAACCATTGCTGGCCCCGTGCTTCCGTGAGGTTTTCCCCCTCGGAAGCATCGCTAGTTTATGCCGAAGTCGGCTGGAAAATCCAATCGGGTCCAGACGCCCACTCGTCGAGCGAGAAGTCCGCTCCGACGTTGTGCGCGACGAGCCTCCACGCAGGGTGGGCGTTGGCCCCCGAGCGCTGCAGCTGGGACCAGTGGACGTTGTTCAGCCCGGAGATCCCCCGCCAGGTCGACGGGTCCAGCCCGAGCATCGCGGTGATCACGAGCGTGATCGCCGCACCGTGCGACACGACGACGAGGGTGTCCTTCTCGTCGAGCGCGTCCGCGTGCTCGGTCACGGCCTCGACCATGCGGGCCGCGACGTCGGCCCGCGACTCGGCGCCCGCACGCGCGGGCTCCTCGCCACGGCGCCACGCCGCGTACTCGTCGGGCCAGCGCTCGGAGAGCTCCTCGCCCGTCATGCCCTCCCACTCGCCGAACCCACGCTCACGCAGGCGCTCGTCGAGCGAGACGGGCAGCCCCGTCGCCTTCCCGTAGTACCTGGCGGTCTCGGCCGCACGCGTCAGGTCCGACGCGACGACGACCGTCGCGGCGTGCGCGGCCGCGAGCGACCGTGCCCCCTGCTCGGCCTGCCAGTGACCGACGGCGTCCAGCGGGATGTCGACCTGCCCCTGGAGGCGCATGGCCGCGTTGTACTCGGTGCGCCCGTGGCGCAGGAAGACGACGGTGCGAGCGCTCACGCCTGCGAGTCCTCCGCGAGGTGGATCGAGCCGTCGGACACGTCGCCCGCGTCCGAGGAGCCGTCCCCACCGCGTGCGTCCTCGGGCAGCTCGATGGCCGGGCAGTCCTTCCAGAGGCGCTCGAGCGCGTAGTAGACCCGGTCCTCCGAGTGCTGGACGTGCACGACGATGTCGCCGAAGTCCAGCAGGACCCAGCGCGACTCCGACTTGCCCTCGCGGCGGATGGGCTTGACGCCCACCTTGTGCAGCTCTTCCTCGACGGCGTCCACGATCGCGGACACCTGCCGTTCGCTCGTCCCCGAGGCGATCAGGAAGACGTCGGTGAGCACGAGCTGCTCACTGACGTCCAGGGCGATGATCTCTTCGGCCTTGCGGTCCGATGCGGCGCGGGCCGCGATCACCGCAAGCTCGACAGCGCGTTCCGTTGCAGTCACGACTCTCCGTGTGTTGTCTCGAGGCCCGTCAGAAGGACGGGCCGTGGTGGTGCGTGGGGCTCGAAGCAGTGGCTTCGACGCCGACCTGCGCGGCGGGCTCCGCGGTGCTCGGCCCTTCGCCCAGGAGGAGCTTCCAGATCAGCAGGCCCAGGACGAAGGCCACGGCGATGAGGATCAGGTAGTGCAGCCAGGTGTACGCGTGCCCCGGAGGCCGCTCGTCCACCTCGTCGTCCTCGTCGTCCTCCGCACCGCGGGCCGCGAGGCTCTGCCGCGCTCCCCCGGCGACGGGGAACGGTGAGTCCTCGTCGGGTCCTTGGGCCGCGGCGCTCGGCGCCCCGGGGAACGGGGACGCAGGCGCAGGCGGCTGGGCCGGGGCCTGCGTCTCCCACGGGAGGGCAGCACGGGCCGGTTCCGGCGCCTGCTGCGCGAGCCCGCTGGGAGCGCTCTGCTCCCACGGCAGCGCCGCAGGGGCAGGCGCGGGGGTCGCAGCGGCACGCGGGGTGTCCGGCGCGGGCGTCCGTGACGACACCGACTCCCGCGCGGGCGGGAAGGGCGAGGCCTGCTGCGCCGGGGGGAAAGGGGAGGTCGCGCTCTGGGGCGCCGGCTCGGGGACCGCCGGACGCGTCGGCGTCGCGAACGGTGACGGTGCGGTCGACGGGGCCCGCATGCTCTGGCGGACCGGGGGCGTCATCCCGGGGGGCGGGGACTGGGCAGGACGGATCGCGACCCGCTCGGCCGTCTCCTGGATCGGGGTGAGCCGACCGGTCTCGTCGACGCCGCGCATGCCGCCCGTCATCGACGGCGGGCGCACGACGGGCGCCGGGGTCGAGTACCCGTCCGAGGGGGTAGGGGCCGACACGTCACGCATCGAACGCCGCGACGGCGGCGGGGCGGCCGGGGCCTGGGCCGGCGGCGGGGCGTAGCCTCCCGACGCGGACGGCGCGCCTCCTGCCGCCTGCTCGGCCGCCGCGGCTTCACGCTCGCGGATCTCTCGGCGCGTCAACGGGCGGACGGGCTGCATGCTCCCGTGCTGATCACTCATGATGCTGATCCTCTGTACAGGCCGTGCTTCGCGATGTACTGGACGACTCCGTCCGGCACCAGGTACCAGACCGGTTGGCCGGCCTCCGCTCGTTGACGGCATTCGGTCGACGAGATGGCGAGCGCCGGGATCTCCAACGTGGAGACGACCCCGGGCGGCAGGCTGTCGACACTGAGCCGGTGTCCCGGACGGGAGACCGCCACGAAGTGTGCCATCTTCCAGAGGTCGTCGGCATCCTTCCAGGTCAGCATCTGCTCGATCGCGTCGGCGCCGGAGATGAAGTAGAGGTCCGCCTCGGGGCGCAGCTCACGCAGGTCGCGCAACGTGTCGACGGTGTAGGTGAGCCCCGGACGGTCGACGTCGACCCGGCTCACGGTGAATCGCGGGTTGGAGGCGGTCGCGATCACCGTCATGAGATAGCGGTGCTCCGGCGCGCTGACCTTCTGGTGCTGCTTGAAGCTGGGCTTCCCGGTGGGGACGAAGATGACCTCGTCGAGGTCGAAGCGGGCCGCGGCCTCGCTCGCCGCGACGAGGTGGCCGTGGTGGATGGGGTCGAACGTGCCACCCATCACCCCCAGCCGGGGCCTCCTGCTCGCCGTCATCTCCGAAGGATCCACCAGCGCCCGGGTCAGTGGCGGGTACCGACGCTACGGAAGGCGTAGGTCACGAGGAGCAGGCCGACGAGCACCCCGAAGGCGACGATGCCGAACCCGACGGGCGGGATCGGGAGGTGGGTGACGGCTTCGGTGTTCTCCTGGGCAACCTGTGCGGCAGCAGCGAGCACGATGTCCTCCTAGTGGTTCTGAGCGTGGTGCGGGTCAGCGGGTGATCTGCGCGGGCGCCGATCGCCGTCCAGTCTCTCACGGTCGTGCTGGACGTCGAGCAGCATGTGATCAGGGACGCACGTGGCCGTCGCCGTGCACGACCCACTTGGTCGTCGTGAGCTCGGCGAGCCCCATGGGGCCGCGCGCGTGGAGCTTCTGGGTCGAGATGCCGATCTCCGCACCGAGCCCGAACTGCGCCCCGTCGGTGAAGCGGGTGGAGGCGTTGACCATGATGGCCGCGGAGTCCAGCTCGGCCACGAACCGCTCCGAGGAGGCCAGGTCCCGGGTCACGATCGCCTCGGTGTGCCCCGAGGTCCAGGTGCGGATGTGCTCGATCGCCGCGTCGAGGTCCGGCACGACCCGCACCGCGATCTCCGGGGCGAGGTACTCGCGCGCCCAGTCGTCGTCGGTCGCGGCGAGGATCTCGACGCCGGCCGGGGCGAGCTCGGCCGTCCGGGGGTCACCGTGCAGCACGACGCCGGCGCCGTCGAGCGCCGCGAGCGCCGCGGGCAGGAACTGCGGCGCGGCGTCGGCGTGGACGAGCAGCGTCTCGGCCGCGTTGCAGACCCCGACGCGCTGCGTCTTGGAGTTCAGCAGGATCTCCAGGGCGCTGGACTGGTCGGCCGACGCGTCGACGTACACGTGGCAGTTGCCCACGCCGGTCTCGATCACGGGCACCGTGGACTCGCGGACGACGGTCTGGATGAGGTCCGCTCCCCCGCGCGGGACGAGCACGTCGACGAGGCCGCGCGCGTGCATGAGCGCGACCGCGCCGGGACGACCATGACGGTCGATCGACTGGACGAGGTCCGCGGGCAGCCCCTGGGCCACCAGGGCCCGGCCGAGGACCTCGACGACGACCTCGTTCGAGCGCGCGGCGGCCGAGCCTCCGCGCAGGATCACGGCGTTGCCGCTCTTGAGCGCGAGCCCCGCAGCGTCCACGGTCACGTTGGGTCGCGCCTCGTAGATCATGCCGACGACCCCCATGGGCACGCGCACCTGGCGCAGCCGAAGGCCGTTGGGCAGCGTCGAGCCGCGGACGACCTCTCCGACCGGGTCCGGCAGCGTCGCGAGCTCGCGCAGCGCGTCGGCGATCGCGACGATCCGCTCAGGGGTCAGCGCGAGACGGTCGAGGAGCCCGGCGGACGTGCCGTTCGCCCGCCCTCGCTCGAGGTCCTGCGCGTTGGCCGCGACGATCTCCGCGGTGGCCGCGACCAGGGCGTCGGCCAGCGCGTGCAGCGCGGCGTCCTTGGTGGCTCGCGTCGCGGTCGCGAGCGTGCGCGAGGCCACCTTGGCGCGGCGGGCCGTGTCCTCGACGTCGCGGGCGACGGACGGCGCGGAGGCCGTGGGGTCGTTCGCCTGCGGGCCGCCCGTGACGGCGGTCGCGGGCTGGTCGAGGTCGGAGGCGGGGCTGAGCGCGGTCATGCGACGAGCCTACGACGCACGCGCCGTGCCTGTCTGCGGCGTCCGAGACGTGAAGCGGCCCGACGCCGTCGCGCGCCCCCGTCGTAGAGGACCGGCCGTGCGGTGGCCTGGTCAGGGCCGCCCCGTGGTTCCTGGGCCCTCACTCGACGTCCGCGAGCGCCCGGCGCCCCGGGATGGCCGCGACCAGCTCGCGCGTGTACTCCTCGTGCGGGTCGAGGAGGATCCGGTCGGCGGTCCCCGTCTCGACGAGGTGCCCTCGGTGCATCACGCCCACGTGGTCGGCGACCTGCCGGACCACCGCGAGGTCGTGCGAGATGAAGAGGTACGCCAGCCCGTGCTCGGTCTGGAGCGCGCTCAGCAGGTCCAGGATCTGGGCCTGGACCGAGACGTCGAGCGCCGAGACCGGCTCGTCGAGGACCACCAGGTCGGGGCGCAGGGCCAGGGCGCGCGCGATCGCGACCCGCTGACGCTGCCCGCCCGACAGCTCCCGAGGCCCCCGCCCCAGCGAGGTCGCCGGGAGCGCGACCTGGTCGACGAGCTCGCGCACCCGGGCCCGGCGCTCGCGGGGGTCCCCCACCTTGTACGCGCGCAGCGGCTCCTCGACGATCTGCTCGACCGTGAAGCGCGGGTCGAGGGACGCGTACGGACTCTGGTACACGACCTGGAACCGTCGACGGAGCCTGCGCAGCTCCTCGCCGCGGGCCGCCGTGAGATCCGTCCCGTCGAGCACCAGCGAACCGGCCGTCGGCTGCTCGAGGCGCAGCACCAGGCGCGCGGTCGTGCTCTTGCCCGAGCCCGACTCGCCCACGAGCGCGAACGTCTGCCCGGCGTGCAGGTCGAAGCTCACGTCGTCGACCGCGACCAGGGAGCGCGACGCGGCCCCGCGCGGCAGCGGGAACTCCTTGCGCAGCCCCCTCGCCTCGAGGAGCGGGGCGGACGGCGCGGCCCGGGCGTCGTCGTCGGGCCTGGCGGCCGGCCGTGCCGTGGCCCGCACCGCGGCCCCCGAGCCCAGGCGGGTGCTCGCGAGGCTCGGCGCGGCCGCGATGAGCTCGCGCGTGTACGGATGCTTCGGGTCCGCCAGGACGCTGCGTGCAGGCCCCTCCTCCACGACCCGGCCGTGCCGCAGGACCACGATGCGATCGGCACGGTCTGCGGCCACCCCCAGGTCGTGCGTGATGAGGAGCACCGCCGTGCCGAGCGTCGAGCGCAGCAGCTCGATGTGGTCGAGGATGCGGCGCTGGACCGTCACGTCGAGCGCGCTCGTCGGCTCGTCGGCGATCACGAGGTCGGGCCCGGCGGCGATCGCGATCGCGATGAGGACGCGCTGGCGCATGCCGCCCGAGAGCTGCGACGGGTACTGCCGGGCGCGAGCGGCCGGGTCGTCGAGGCCCGCCTTCTCCAGGAGGTCGACCGCGCGCCTGCGCGCCTCGCGACGACGTGCGAGCCCGTGGATCACGAGGACCTCGGCGACCTGGTCGCCCACGCGCTGGACCGGGTTGAGCGAGACGGTCGGGTCCTGCGGCACCAGGCCGATCCTGCGCCCGCGGACCTCGCGCCACTCGCCCTCGCTCAGCCCGGTCAGGTCCTGCCCGCCGAACCGGATCGTGCCCGACGTACGGCGGCCCCCGCGCGGCAGCAGGTTGATGACCGCGTGGGCCGTGGTGCTCTTGCCGGACCCCGACTCCCCCACCAGCGCCACGACCTCGCCCGCATGGACCTGGAGCGAGACCCCGTCGACGGCGGGCGCGTCACCTCCCGTCGTCGTGCGGTAGCCGACGTGGAGATCCCGGACGTCCAGCAGGACGTCGTCGGGCACGGGGACGCTCATCGGTCCTCTCCGTCCTTCTCGAGCGAGCGGGAGACGCGGTTGGCCGACAGCACGACCGCGACGATCACGAGCCCCGGCAGCGTCGTGAGCCACCACGCGGCGGCGAGGTAGTCGCGCCCGCCGGACACCAGCGCACCCCATTCCGGGGTCGGGGGCGCGGCCCCGTAGCCCAGGAAGCTCAGGGCCGAGATCGCGAGGACGGACGACCCCAGCTCGAGCGCGGTCAGCGCCACCACGGGGCCCGCCGAGTTGGGCAGGACGTGACGTCGCAGCACCGTGTACCAGCGCACGCCCGACGCACGGGCGGCCTCGACGTACGTCGTCGACGACGTCCGCAGAGCCTCCGCACGCATGACGCGCGCGAACGCCGCGATCGTCGTGATGCCGACCGCGATCGCCACCTTGACCGTGCCGAACCCCAGCACCGTGATGATCGCGAGCGAGAGCAGCAGGCTCGGCACCGCGAGCAGCACGTCGACCACCCTCCCCACGACGTCGTCGACCCACCCCCGCAAGAAGCCCGCGAGCAGGCCCAGCAACGAGCCGACCGACAGCCCCAGCGCGACCGCGATCACGGTCGCGCTCAGCGAGAGCCACGAGCCGTGCACGACCCGGGCGTACACGTCGCGCCCCAGGTGGTCGGTGCCGAACAGGTGCTCGCCGCTCGGCGCCTGCAGGCGGTCCGCCGGGACCCCCGTGATCGGGTCCTGGGACGCGAAGACGCCCGGTGCGAGCGCCCACGCGACCACGAGCAGCAGGAACAGCACCGCGAGCAGCAGGCCGGGGCGGCGCAGCACCGCGATCCCTGCCCGGCCGAGCGCGCGCAGCGACGACCACGCTCCCCTGACGCGGCGGTCCGTGGCGTCGAGCGGGGCCGGGTCGGTGAAGGACGGCCGCGCGTCGGACCCGTCGAGCGGGGCCGGCCCGTCCGGCGCGGGAGCGTCCGGGGACAAGGTCTCCGGGACGGTGTAGGTGTCGAGTCGTGCGGTCATGATGTCCTCCTCCGTGCCCTCACGCCGCGGCGGAGGGCTGGCGGGTCGTGATCCGGGGGTCGAGCACGGGGTAGAGCAGGTCCACCAGCAGGGTCACGACGACGAAGACCAGGGCCGAGAAGACCACGATGGCCTGGACCACGGGCACGTCCTGCTGGTTGACCGCGGTCACCGTCAGGCGACCGACCCCGGCCCGGGAGAAGACCGTCTCGGTCACGACCGCACCGGCCAGGAGTCCCCCGACCGTCACGCCGAGCACCGTGAGCGCCGGGATGGACGCGTTGCGCAGGGCGTGACCGAAGTGCACGCGCGCACGCCCCGCGCCCTTGGCCCGAGCGGTCTCGACGTAGGGCTCAGCCAGGGTCTGGCGCAGGCTGCGCGAGAGGACCTGCGCGAACGCGGCGCTCGCGGGGATCGCGAGCGTGCACGCCGGCAGGACGAGGCTCTCGAACCCCTCGTTGCCCATGGCGGGGAACAGCCGCAGCTCGAACGAGAACCACTGGAGCAGGAGCAGCCCCACCCAGAACGTCGGCAACGAGATGCCCAGGGCCGGCAGCGACGCGAGCGCGTGCCGGAGCCAGCGGGCGCGCGGGAAGGTGCTCGCGAGCGCGAGCGCGGCTCCGCCGACGAGCGCGAGCCCGAGGGCCAGGGCCGTGAGCTGGAGCGTGGGCGGCAGCGCCTCGGCCAGGAGCTTGGTGGCGGGCGCCCCCGAGGAGAACGAGCGCCCGAAGTCCAGGTGCAGCGCTCCCCACAGGCCGTGCGCGTACTGGACCAGGACGGGGCGGTCGAGCCCTTGCTCGGCACGCAGGCGCGCGACGAGCTCGGGGTCCGAGAGGTCGCCGTCGGCTCCGGCCGCCTTGATCGAGGCCGCGTCGCTCGGCAGGACGTAGAGCAGGAAGAAGGAGATCGTGAAGGCCGCCCAGAGGACGAAGCCTCCCTGCCCCAGGCGGCGGGCGATGTACCGGCCCATGGTCGGCTCCTCTCGGGTGGTGACGTGCGGATGGTGACGCGGGTCGTGACGCGCAGGTGGTCGGATCGGTGGCGGGAGCGCCGGCCCGGCGGGACGCTCGCGACGCGTCCCGCCGAGCCGCTGCTCAGTCCTGCTGGACCCAGGCGCCGTAGAAGTCGAGGCGGGTCGACGCCTCGAAGCCCAGGCCCTGGACCGTGTCGGCCGCCGCGATCGTCGTCGAGAGCTCGTAGACCGGGATCGCATGCCCCTGCTGGACCAGGAGACGCGCAGCCTGGGTCACGAGCTCCTGCCGCTCGGCCGGGTCCGTCGACGCGGCCGAGCGGTCGAGCAGGTCGTCGACCTCCTCGGGTGCCCGCTTGTTGATGTTGCGCGCGTTGGCCGAGAAGATCGTGCGCAGCACGTCGGGGTCCGAGCGCGTCAGGTTGTAGTAGTCGAAGTCGAAGTCCCCGGACTTCTTGAGCTCGGTGGACTCGGCGACCGTGACCTGCTTGAGCTGGAGGTCCACGCCGATCTTCGCGAGCTGCTGCTGGACGAGCTCGAGCGGCTCGGCCACCTGCCAGAACGTGACCGTGGTGGACAGCCGCTGACCGTCCTTGACCCGCACACCGTCGGCGCCCTCGACCCAGCCGGCGTCGTCGAGGAGCGCCTCCGCACCGTCCGGGTCGTACGCGAGGTCGTCCGAGACGTCGGCCCACAGCGGGGTCGAGTGCGACAGCACGCTCGTCGCAGGCTCGTCCTGCGGGGTCAGCAGGGTCGCGGCGATCTCCTCGCGGTCGATGCCCTTGCTGATCGCCTGCCGCACCGCCGGGTCGGCGGCGAGCGGTCGCGACTCGTTGGGGAAGAGGTTGAAGACGACGCCCGGGTTCGCCCGGTACGCGAGCCAGAAGCCGTTGCCGTCGAACTGCGGCAGGTCGACCGTGCTGATGGCCGCGGTCGCGTCGATCTGGCCCGAGAGCAGGCTGCCGGTACGCACGCTGGCCTCGGGCACGAACTTCACGGTCACGGTGTCGAGGTACGCCTCCCCGGTGTGGTCGTCGGCCCCGGAGGCCCAGTCGTAGCCGGCGACCTTCTCGAGCACGACCTCCTGGTCGAACGTGTAGGACCTCACCGCGAACGGCCCGGAGCCCACGAACTTCCCGGCGCACCGGTCCTCGACGCTGAGCGCGGCGGAAGCGGGCGAGAGCAGTCCGAGCGAGAACGTCGAGGACGCCTGGAGGAACTGCGCGCTGGGTGCCGAGAAGTCGACCCGCACGGTGCGGGGGTCCACGACCGTGGTTCCCTCGTACCCGACGAGGTAGGCAGAGCCGAGGGAGGCCGCCGCGCCGAGCTCGACGATCTTGTCGAAGTTCGTCTTGACCGCGGCCGCGTCGATCGGCGTGCCGTCGGCGAACGTCGGCCCCTCACGGAGCGCGAACGTGAAGCTCGTGGCGTCCGCGTCGACCTCCCAGCTCTCCGCGAGCCACGGCAGGATCTCTCCCGTGTCCGGGTCCTGCGCGGTGAGCGAGGCCACGGTCTGGCGGGCCGAGGCGATCGCGTCGTTGTTCCCGACCTGCTGGGGGTCGATGCAGTGCGAGTCGACCGTGACCGCGAAGGTGAGGTTGCCGCCCGGGACGGGCTCCGCCGTCGGGCCGGGGGACGCGCCGTCCGCGGTGCTGCCGCCACCGGAGCCGCACGCCCCGAGCAGGAGCGCCGTCGCGGCGAGGGAGGCCGCGACGAGCGCGCGGCGGGACGGGGCCGTGCGGCCGCCGGGCCCCGAGGGCCAGGTCGAGAGGGACATGCGAGCAGTGCTCCTTCGGTCGTGCGCGCCGTCGGTCCGGCACGGCCGGGGCGCTGAGGGGTCGCCGACGGACCGTGGGTGCGTCGGATCGACGCCGGGCTCACGGTGAGCGGCGGTGGGGGCCGTCAGGGGACGGCGAGGGTGGGACGGGATGTCGGCCGCACGTCAGGAGCGGCGAGGGTTCAGCCGCGTGTCAGCGACAACAGAGCACGAGGGTCCCCGCGTCGAGGCAGCGGACACCCCTGCCGTCGAGCCCCTGTTGCGTTCCGAGTGCGCGCATCGCCCGTTCCTCCGTGTGCTTACCGCGCCCGACGGGTCGCGGTCAGGTACCACCCGGAGCACCCCGTCACGTCGAAGGGTTGCTGGCCAGCGAGCCGGGTCTTGGCGCTGGCGCTCTTCACCTGCCGCACAGGAAAGCCGCCCGAGGCCACCGAGTCAAGGGGTGAGCAGACCGTCCCACCCCGTGAGACGACTCAGGACGCCTTGCGCTTGCGCCCCACGAGCACGAGGTCGTCGCGGTGCACGATCTCGCGGTCGTACCCCTCGCCGAGCTTGTCGCGCAGCTCGTGCGTCGAACGGCCGAGCAGGTCCGGGATGTCGCTCGAGTCGAACGCGACGAGGCCGCGCGCGATCACGCGCCCGTCGGGGGCGACGAGCTCGACGGGGTCGCCCGCGTCGAAGTCTCCCGTGACGCCGACCACGCCCGCGGGCAGCAGCGACGCGCGTCCGCCCAGGACCGCGGCGACCGCTCCCTCGTCGAGCTCGAGTCGTCCGCGCGTGCGGGCCGCGTGCGCGAGCCACAGGCGCCGGCGCGTGGTGCGCTTGCCCGTCACGGCGAACCAGGTCCCCACCTCGTGCCCCGCGAGCGCGCCCTCGGCGTGCGCGGCCTTGGTCAGGACGACCGGGATGCCCGAGCCCGTCGCGATGCGCACCGACTCGAGCTTGGTGAGCATGCCGCCGGTCCCGATCGAGCTGCCCCGGCCCGTGACCTCGATGCCTTCGAGGTCGAGGGCGGACCGGACCTCGCGGATGCGCTGCGTGCCCGGGCGCGAGGGCGGGCCGTCGTACAGGCCGTCGACGTCGGTCAGCAGGACCATCGCGTCGGCGCGCACCAGGTGCGAGACCAGGGCCGCGAGACGGTCGTTGTCCCCGAAGCGGATCTCGTCGGTCGCGACCGCGTCGTTCTCGTTGACGACCGGCACGATGCCCAGGTCCAGGAGCCGCTCGAGCGAGCGCTGCGCGTTGCGGTAGTGCCCGCGGCGGATGGTGTCCTCGGCCGTGAGGAGCACCTGGCCCACGCGGATGCCGTACTCGGCGAACGCCTGGGCGTAGCGGGCGACCAGGAGCCCCTGCCCCACCGAGGCCGCGGCCTGGGCCGTCGCGAGGTCGCGCGGTCGCGCGCTCAGGCCCAGCGGACCGATCCCCGCGGCGATCGCCCCCGACGTCACGAGCACGACCTGCCCGCCCGCCGCGTGGCGGGCCGCGATCACGTCGACGAGCGCGTGCAGGGCCGGGACGCTGAGGTGCCCGTCCGGTCCGGTGAGGGACGAGGAGCCGATCTTGACGACGACCCGGTGGGCCGTGGCGACCTGGGAGCGTGCGGAGAGCGCATTCACGGCCTCATCATCCCGCGCCGGGCGCTCGGACGGGGCGCCGTTTCACCGTGTGACACCTCACGGTGGGACGGCGTGGGCGGCATGCCGCCGGCCCGGGCCCGACGACGACGCTCCCCCTGGGCGCCCGCCCCGCCCGGGCGGCGGGGTCGAGACCCCCGGGGACGCCGCAGGGCGGGCACGACCCGAGGGGCCGTACCCGCCCTGCGGGCGGACGTGCGGTCGACGACGCTCGTCGACCCGCGCGGGAGGTCAGTCCTGGTCGGGGTCCGTCCAGTGGCCGGACTCGCGCTCGGTCCAGAGCTCGGCGCGGGCCTCGGCCTTGGCGTCCATGCGCTCGGTGTACTCGCGGCGCTTGTCGGTACGCGTGGGGCGCGAGGTGTCCTCGAGGCGCAGGTCGGAGCCGCGGGGGCCGCCGAGGTGCTCGGCGCCCGTGATGAGCGTGGGCTCCCAGTCGAACACGACCGCGTTCTTGTCGGAGCCGATGCGCACCTCGTCGCCCGCGACGGCGCCGGCCTTGAAGAGCTTCTCCTCGACCCCCAGGCGTGCGAGGCGGTCCGCGAGGTAGCCCACGGCCTCGTCGTTCGAGAAGTCGGTCTGGCGGACCCAGCGCTCGGGCTTGGAGCCACGGACCTCGTAGTAGAAGCCGGTCTCGGCACCACCCTTGCGGGTCACGGTGAAGCCCGCGTCGTCGACGGCCTTGGGGCGCAGGATCGTGCGCGCCGGGGCGGGGGCCGGGGCCTCGCGGCGGGCCTGGTCGACGAGCTCGGCGAGCGCGAACGTCAGGGGACGCAGGCCCTCGTGGCTCGCGGTCGAGATCTCGAAGACGCGCAGGCCGCGGGCCTCGAGGTCGGGGCGCACGAGCTCGGCGAGCTCGCGGGCCTCGGGGACGTCGATCTTGTTGAGCACCACGAGGCGCGGACGCTCGTTGAGCGGGAGGCGGGCCCCCTCGATGTCGAGGTCGCCCGCGTAGGCGTCGAGCTCGGCCTCGAGGGCCTCGAGGTCGGAGATCGGGTCACGATCGGGCTCGAGCGTCGCGCAGTCGAGCACGTGCACGATCACGGCGGTGCGCTCGATGTGGCGCAGGAACTCGAGGCCGAGCCCCTTGCCCTGGCTCGCGCCGGGGATGAGGCCGGGGACGTCGGCGACGGTGTAGCGCGAGTCGCCCGCCTGGACCACGCCCAGGTTGGGCACGAGGGTCGTGAACGGGTAGTCGGCGATCTTGGGCCGGGCTGCGGAGATCGCGGCGACGAGCGAGGACTTGCCCGCGCTCGGGAACCCGACGAGCGCGACGTCGGCGATCGACTTGACCTCGAGGACGAAGTCGGCCTCCTCGCCGGGCTCGCCGAGCAGCGCGAAGCCCGGGGCCTTGCGGCGCTGGGAGGCGAGCGCGGCGTTGCCGAGGCCGCCGCGGCCACCTGCGGCGGCGACGTACTCGGCGCCCTCGCCGACGAGGTCGGCCAGGACGTTGCCGTCGGTGTCCTTGATCACGGTGCCGTCGGGCACGCGCAGGATCAGGTCCCCGCCGTTGGCGCCGGCGCGGTGGTCACCCATGCCCTGGGTACCGGAGGTCGCGTGGCGGTGCGGCGAGTGGTGGAACTCGAGGAGCGTCGTGGTCTGGGAGTCGACGACGATCCGCACGGTCCCACCGTCACCCCCGTTGCCACCGTCAGGGCCGGCGAGCGGCTTGAACTTCTCCCGGCGGATGGAGGCGCAACCGTTGCCGCCGTCACCGCCGGAGGCGTGCAGGACGACGCGGTCGACGAACGTGGCCATGGAAATGGTCCTCTCAAGCAGGGGGGAAGAACACCAGGAGGGGCGCACCGCGTCGGTGCGCCCCTCCTGTCAAGCGTGCTGCGTCGTGGATCAGGCCTCGGCAGAGACGATGTCGACGACCTTGCGCCCGCGGCGCGTACCGAACTGGACCGCACCGGCGGTCAGGGCGAACAGCGTGTCGTCGCCACCGCGACCGACGTTGTTGCCCGGGTGGAAGTGGGTGCCGCGCTGGCGGACGATGATCTCGCCGGCGCTGACGACCTGGCCACCGAAGCGCTTCACGCCGAGGCGCTGGGCGTTGGAGTCACGACCGTTGCGCGAGGAGCTCGCGCCCTTCTTGTGTGCCATGTCGAACCTGCTTTCGTGCTGGAAGAAGAGGGGGTGGGATCACCTGCGGCGGCCGTCACGAGCCGCCGAGGGAAGTCACTTGATGCCGGTGACCTTGAGGCGGGTCAGCTGCTGACGGTGACCCTGGCGCTTGCGGTAGCCGGTCTTGTTCTTGTACTTGAGGATCGTGATCTTCGGGCCCTTTTCGTCCCGGACGACCTCAGCAGTGACCTTGACCTTCGCGAGCGCCGCAGCGTCGTGGGTCACCTTCTCCCCGTCCACCAGCAGGATCGCAGGAAGCTCGACGGACTGTCCGGCACCAGCCGACAGACGGTCGACGACGACGATATCGCCGACGGACACCTTCTCCTGGCGGCCACCGGCCTTGACGATCGCGTACACCACGTTGTTGCTCATCTCTTCTAGTCTTGGCGTGCTCGCCATGTCTGGTCGTCTTGGCAGGACTCAACACACCGTGGCGTGCGAGTGCGACCGGACCATGGGCACACGGGACCAGTGCGCACCGAGCGCACCGACGTTCAAGGGTACGGGAATCCCGGAGGCAGGGTCAAATAGCCGCCAGTGCTGGCACGGGTCAAGCCGGCGCGCCCGCCGAGGCCACCGTCAGTCGAGGACGAACGTGACCTCGAGCGCCACCTGCCAGACGACGATCTTCCCGTCCCTGACCTCGACCTTCTGCTCCTTGACCCACGCCCCCGTGAGGTTGCGCAGCGTCTCGCTCGCCCTCTCGATCCCGGTCTTCACCGCGTCGTCGAAGCTCACGTCGGACCGTGCACTGATCTGGGTGATGCGCGCTACCGAGCCGCTCATGACGTCCTCCGCCGTCCGGGGCGGACGCCTCGTCGCGTCCGCGCTCCCCCTCCACGATCCTCCGCAGGGCGTCGGCCCGCCAGCGCGGGCGGCTGCGGAGCCGGGTGTCAGCGGAGCCGTTCCCCCAGCCCCGCGACGATCACGTCGGCACCGAAGCCGAACCGCTCGTCGAAGCCGCCCGCCCCTTCGGTACCGCCAGCACCACCGCCCGCCTGCTCCTCGACGACGAAACCCAGGACGAAGCTGAGCACGGTCCCCCAGGCGCGCGCGGCGTCGTCGGGCGTGAAGCCTGCGGACGTGAGGACGCCCAGCGGGACCTCGACCGCGTCGCGCAGCGCCTCGTCCGTGACGAGGGTGCCGCTGAAGACGCGCGCACCGTCGCGGTGCGCGAGCAGCATGCGGCGCAGGTTCGTCGCGGAGTCGCGCACGCAGTCCTGCCAGGGAGACCCGGCGAGCGTCGCCTCGTCCCAGGCCTCGCCGTCGACGAGGTCTCGCAGCATGGTGACGGCCATCTCGTGGAGCAGGTCGGCCTTGCTCGCGAAGTGCCAGTAGAGCGCGGGCGCCTTGACGCCGAGGTCCTGGGCGAGCCGGCGCAAGGTCAGCCCGTCGAGCCCGACCTCGTCGAGCAGCGCGAGCGCCGCGCGCACCACGCGTTCCCGGTCCAGCCGCTCGGCCATCGCCCGTCCTCCTCGGATCGTCGGCGGCCACGGGTCGGCCGCACGCCCTCACCTTGACACCTTAACGATGTTCAGCAACTCTAACGTTGTTAGATTGAACAACGTTAAGGAGAGTTACCGTGCGCGTCCTGCTCGTGATCGACCACCCCTACGAGGGCAGCTACAGCCGGGCGCTCGCCGCCGCCGCGATCCGCGGTGCGACCAGCGCCGGGCACGACGTCGACGTGATCGACCTCGACCTCGACGACTTCGACCCCGTGGTCCGGCGCGCAGACCTGGGCGCGTGGCGCGAGGGACGGACCGTCGACCCCCGGGTCGCGCAGTACCAGGACCGCCTGGCCGCCGCCGACCACCTCGTCCTGGTCCACCCCGTCTGGTGGGAGGTCATGCCCGCGCGCCTCAAGGGGTTCCTCGACAAGGTCCTGGTCCCCGGCTTCGCGTACACCGAGAGCCGGGTCGGAACCCTCCGAGGACTGCTCGGGCTCTCGGGCGTCACGCTCGTGACGACCATGACCACCCCCGGACCGCTCTACCGCCTGTGGTTCGGCGCCCCGGTGCACCGCGTCGTGGCCCGGGGGGTCTTCGGCCAGCTCGGCGTGCCACGGGTCCGGTGGGTCAACCACCCGCGCGTCGCCGAGGTCTCCCCCGCCCGGCGCGCACGGTGGTTGACCGCGCTCGAGCGGCGGTTCGCGAGCCTCCCCGAGCCCTCGGACCGAGCGCGCGAGCGCGCGGCCCGCCGGAACGCCGCACGACCGGTGGCCGCACGAGGGGCCGCCGAGCACGAGCCGGCCGCACGGCCGGCCGCCTGACGGCCACGGACCACGACCCGCCCTGCACGACGAAGGACCCCGGCCGAGGCCGGGGTCCTTCGGTGATGCTGGGCGGTCGACGCGTCAGGCGTTCGCCTGGCCGTTCGACTCCGCGGCCGAGGCCTGGGCGATCTGCGCACGGACGTCGTCCATGTCGAGCCCCTTGACCGCTTCGACGACCTGCTCGAGAGCGGGTGCGGGGAGCGCGCCGGGCTGCGAGAAGACGAGGACGCCTTCGCGGAACGCCATGAGCGTCGGGATCGAGGTGATGTTCGCGGCGGCAGCGAGCGCCTGCTCGGCCTCGGTGTCGATCTTGCCGTGCA
This sequence comes from Oerskovia paurometabola, assembly GCF_016907365.1. Taxonomy (NCBI): domain Bacteria; kingdom Bacillati; phylum Actinomycetota; class Actinomycetes; order Micrococcales; family Cellulomonadaceae; genus Oerskovia; species Oerskovia paurometabola. Next base: position 2,919,664 of record NZ_JAFBBV010000001.1, read on the forward strand.
CGACGTCGGGGTGGGTCTCCGAGGACGCCTCGAACACCGGGGCGAACTGGCGGCACGGGCCGCACCACGACGCCCAGAAGTCCACCAGGACGATGTCGTTGTCCTTGATGGTCTGCTCGAACGTGGCGCCGGTGAGTTCCTGGGTTGCCATGAAGGTCCTTCCTGAGGGGTTCACCAGGTGCAGCAACGGGTTCCCGGGAGGTATTCCCGGCCCGCGGGCGAACATACGCCGGGTTCCTCGCGGCCGCCTGCCGGACCCTCGGAGCGCCGACCTCCCCGGACCTCCCGGGCAGTGACCGAGATCACGTCTAGGCTGTGGCGCGTGGAACGCCTCAGGCCGCGCACGATCGCGGGATACGCCATCGGTTCGGTCGGCACGGGTGGCTTCGGCACCCTGCCGGGCCTCATGCTCCTGTACTACCTGACCGACGCGCTCGCCGTCCCGGCCGCGGTCGCAGGCCTGGTCGTCACGGGCGCCAAGGTCTGGGACGTCGTGATCGACCCGTTCATCGGGTACGGCAGCGACCGCGACCTGGCGCGCACGGGCTCGCGGCGGCGTTTCATGACGATCGGCGCGTGCACGATCCCGGTGTTCTTCGCGCTGACGTTCGCGGTGCCGGGCGGGGCGTCGACGGCCGCGGCCTCGATCTGGGTGCTCGTGGCCTTCCTGCTCGCCGCGACGGCGTTCTCGCTGTTCCAGGTGCCGTACATCGCGCTGCCCGCAGAGATCGCACCGACGTACGACGAGCGCACGCGCCTCATCAGCTGGCGGGTGGCGACGCTCGCGTTCGCGATCCTGCTGTTCGGGGCGGGGGGCCCGGTGCTGCGCGGCGAGACGAGCTCGCTGTCGGGGTACCTGACGCTGGGCGTGGTCGCAGGGCTGGTGATCGGCGCGGGCATGTTCGTCGCGTCCCGGGTGGCCCCGCGCGGCGCACGAGCAGCCGGCCCGACGGCGTCGCTCCCCGCGGGCGCACAGGCCCCGGCCCCGCAGGCGGCCACCTCGGCTGCGGGCGCCTTCCGCGTCGCGGTCTCGGAGGCCGTCGCGACCCTGCGCCGCAGCCAGCCCTTCCGGGTCCTGCTCACGGCGTTCTTCCTGCAGGCCCTCGCGACGGGCCTCATGCTCGCGGCCGCGAACTACGTCGCGACCTACGTCCTCGAGTCGACCCTCGCGGTGAGCCTGCTGTTCGCGGCGCTCATCGCGCCCGCGCTGCTGGTCATGCCGCTCTGGAACCGGCTCGCGCGCCGGGTCGGCAAGGAGCGCGGCTTCGTCCTCGCGAGCTCGCTGTTCGCGGTCGCGACGCTGTGCATGGTGCCGCTCGCGTGGGCTCCCGGTGACTGGGTGTACCTGCCGACCGCGCTCGCGGGCGTCGGGTACGCGGGCATGCAGGCGCTCCCGCTCGCGATGCTGCCCGACGTGATCGCGCACGACGCCCGTACGGTCCCCGTCGCGGGCCAGGGGCCGTCTGACCGTGGCGGGGCGTTCAGCGGCGTGTGGACCGCGGGCGAGACGACGGGTATGGCGTTCGGCGCCGGGCTGCTGAGCCTCGTGCAGTGGGTCACGGGCTACCAGTCGTCGAGCGCGGGCTTCACGCCCGAGCAGACGACGGCCGCAGTGGACGGCATCGCGCTCTCGTTCTCGCTGGTCCCGGCGGTTCTTGTCGCGCTGAGCCTCCTGGCCCTCGTACGCTATCGACTGCGCAGGGGCGACATCGACGTGCCCACCGAGGAGCCCGCAGCGCATGAGCGCCCTTGACGACACCCCCCTGCCCGCCCCGCCCGTCCTGCGGACCGAGGGCATCCTCGACCGCCTCGCAGCGCTGCGGGCGGCCGACGCCCCGACGCACGGAGGACGCGTCCTGTCGTACGTCTACGACCCGGACCTGGCCGAGCTCGACGCCCTCGCGGGGGACGCGATCCGGGCGGTCCAGCCGCTCAACGCCCTGGACCCCACGACGTTCTCCTCGGTCGCGGTCATGGAGCGCGAGCTCGTGGCCTTCGCGCGCGACATGCTGCACGGGACGGGCGCGCAGGACGCGAGCGGCGTCGTCGGGACGGTGACGTCCGGCGGGACCGAGAGCTGCCTGCTCGCCGTCAAGACGGCCCGTGACGCGTTCCTCGCGGCGCAGCCGCCGCGGGCGGACGGCACGCCGCACACGCTCGCGACGCTCGGCCGGGCGCCCAAGGTCGTGGCGCCGAGCACCGTCCACGCGGCGTTCCACAAGGCCGCGACCTACCTGGGGCTCGACCTCGTGCTCGTCCCCGTGGACCCGGCGACGTGCCGCGCGGTCCCGGCCGACCTGGCCGCGGCGGTGGGCGACGGGAGCGACGTCGCCCTCGTCGTGGTCTCCGCGCCGTCGTACCCGCACGGGGTCGTGGACCCGGTCGAGGAGGTCGCGGCGGCCGCGAGCGCCCTGGGGGTCCCGGTCCACGTGGACGCGTGCGTGGGCGGTTGGGTGCTGCCCTTCTGGCCCGACGACGCCGCGCACGTCCCGCTCTTCGACTTCCGCGTGCCGGGGGTCACCTCGATCTCCGCCGACGTCCACAAGTACGGCTACGCCCCCAAGGGCGCCTCGGTCCTGCTCACGCGGGACCGGGACCGGCAGCGCCACCAGCTGTTCGCGACGACGCGCTGGCCGGGCTACCCGGTCGTGAACTCGACGATCATGGGCTCCAAGTCGGCGGGGCCGCTCGCCGCGGCCTGGGCCGTGACGCAGGCGCTCGGCGTGCCGGGCTACCGGGCCGTGACGGCACGGTGCGCCGTCGCGACGCTCGCGCTGCGCCAGGTGCTCGACACGGTCGAGGGCCTGCGCGTGGTCGGCGACCCGGTGGGGCCGCTCGTGGCGGTCGCGACCGACGAGTCGCTGCCCGCGGACCGGCGGGTCGACCCGCACGTGTGGTCGGACGCCGTCCGCGCGAGCGGGTTCGTGCTCCAGCCGCAGCCCGGGTACACCCAGCCCGACGGCTCACGCCTGCCGCACACGACGCACCTCACGGTGACCCCTGTGACGGCGAGCGTGGTCGATGAGCTCGGTGCCGCGCTGGTCACCGCCGCGGAGGCCGTGCGCGGTGTGCCGCGCCCGGACCCGCAGGAGGTCCTGGGCGCCCTGATCGCGAGCCTGGCCCCGGGGATCGAGCCCGCCGAGGCGGTCGCCGGGCTCGGGTCGCTCGACGCGGCCACGGCGTGGGGGCTCGTGCAGGCCACCGTGCTGGGCGGCGCGGACCCGCGCGGCGGCGACGCCCCCGAGCCCGGCACGGGTCCCATGGCTCCGCTGCTGGCCCTCGTCGAGGCGCTGCCGTCCGCGGTCGGCGAGCGCCTGCTCGTCGAGCTCATCGCGCGTCTCGCGGAGCCCGTGGCACCGCCGGTCGACGCCCTGGCGGCGGAGCCCGGGGGCTCCTGAGACTCGACCGGTGGGCAGGGTCCGGGGCTGTGCAGCCACCGCTGCCCGGGAGCCGACCCCGCCCACCGGGTTCAGCGCGAGTCCGCGTCCCGGGTGGTAGAACAGTCAGGTGACGGACACCGCCGACTTCCCGCCCGACGACTTCTCCCGCGAGATCCCCCAGCCCGCCGGGTGGCTGAGCGCGGAGGACCTCGCGGCCGCACGCTCCCACCTGCCCCTCGTCTACGTCGACGCGGTCCCGGTCCGGGTCGACGACTCGGGCGACGTGGTCGCCGTCGGGCTGCTGCTGCGCGTGACGCCCGAGGGGCAGATGACCCGGGCGCTCGTGTCGGGGCGCGTGATGTACCACGAGCGGATCCGCGACGCGCTGCTGCGGCACATCGAGAAGGACCTGGGGCCCGTGGCCCTGCCCCACGTCCCGGCGTCCCCGCAGCCGTTCACTGTCGCCGAGTACCTGCCCACCCCCGGGATCACGGGGTACCACGACCCGCGCCAGCACGCGGTCTCGCTCGCGTACGTCGTCCCGGTCTCGGGCGACTGCCAGCCGCAGCAGCAGGCGCTCGAGCTCGCATGGCTCACGCCGGAGCAGGCGTGCAGCGACCAGGTGCAGCTCGAGATGCACGGTGGGCAGGGCACGCTCCTGCGGCAGGCCATGGCGTACGTCGGCCGCCTCTCGTGACCTCCGCTCCCGTGACGGCGTCGTCAGGCGTGGGCGACCGCCTGCGCGGACCGGCCGCGGCGCGCTGGTGGCACGGCGTCGTCGCGGCCATGGCGCTCGTCGGCGTCGTCTGGGAGCTCTTCGGCACGCTCGGGCGCGGACCGCTCCCGGGCGACACCACCACGGATCTCGTCGTCCACTTCTTCAGCTACTTCACGATCCTGTCGAACGTCCTGGTCGGGGCCACGTGCGCCCTGCTGTTCGTGGACCCGCTGCGGGACGGGCGCGTGTTCCGCGTCGCGCGCCTCGACGCGCTGCTGTGCATCGCCGTGACGGGCCTCGTGTACAACACCGTCCTCGCGGGCCTCCAGGAGCTGAGCGTCGCCGGGATCTTCACGAACCTCCTGCTGCACCAGGCGGGGCCGCTGCTCGCGGTCCTCGGGTGGCTCGTCGTGGGGCCGCGGCCACGCATCGACACCACGACGATCTGGTGGTCGGTCCTCGCACCGCTCGCGTGGATCGTCTACATCTTCGTGCAGGGCGCGTTCTCGCACTGGTACCCGTACCCGTTCATGGACGTGACCGAGATCGGGTACCCGCAGGCGCTGCTCAACACGGGCGTCGTGGCCGTGGTGTTCCTGCTGCTCGCGGCAGGGCTCGGCTGGGTCGACCGGCGGATGAAGCCCGCGCCCTCGCCCGCGGCCACAGGGCGCTGACGGGCGGACGGCCACAGCCCGTGGGGCGCCCGCAGGCGTCGAGCGCGTCCCGCCCGCGTCGTCCCGGCCCAGCGGTAGCGTGACGCCATGTCGAAGACGTCGAAGAAGAAGTCGAAGAAGGACAAGGGGCTGCCCCGCGAGGTCTACGAGGCCGAGCTGTTCCGGCTGCAGGCCGAGCTCGTCAGGCTCCAGCAGTGGACCCAGGCCACCGGGGCGCGTGTCGTCGTGATCTTCGAGGGGCGCGACGCAGCCGGCAAGGGCGGCGTGATCAAGCGCATCACGCAGTACCTGAGCCCGCGCGTCGTGCGTATCGCGGCCCTGCCGACACCGACCGAGCGCGAGCGGTCCGAGTGGTACTACCAGCGGTACGTCGCCCACCTGCCCGCGGCGGGTGAGATCGTGCTGTTCGACCGCTCCTGGTACAACCGGGCCGGCGTCGAGAGGGTCATGGGCTTCTGCACCCCCGAGGAGTACGACCGCTTCATGCGGCAGACGCCCGTCTTCGAGCAGATGCTCATCGACGACGGGATCATCCTGCGCAAGTACTGGTTCTCGGTCTCGGACGGCGAGCAGCTCAAGCGCTTCCGGTCGCGCCTCTCGGACCCGGTGCGCCAGTGGAAGCTGAGCCCCATGGATCTCGAGTCGATCCACCGCTGGGAGGACTACTCGCGCGCCAAGGACGAGATGATGGTGCACACCGACGTGCCCGGCAGCCCGTGGTTCGTCGTCGAGTCGGACTCCAAGAAGAACGCGCGGCTCAACATGATCTCGCACCTGCTCTCGACGATCGGCTACGTCGACGTGCCGCACGACAAGGTCGTGCTGCCCGAGCGCCCGCCCGCGTCGGGCGACTACGTGCGTCCCCCGCGCGAGCTCGCGAACTACGTCCCCGACCACGTGGCCCAGCTCCTGGGCGACCCCGAGAACGGGTTCTGACGCCTCGCCGGGTGCGCTAGAGCTCGAGGGTCGGCCAGTCCGCGAAGTCCTCGCGCATCCTGCGGTCGTGCGTCGCGACGACCACGGCCGCAGGCGTGACGCGCAGCGCCTGGGTGAGCTCGTCGACGAGGTCGATCGAGAGGTGGTTGGTCGGCTCGTCGAGCAGCAGGACGTGCGGCACCGCGAGCAGCGCGCGGGCCAGGTCGAAGCGGCGGCGCTGCCCCGCGGACAGCTCGCGCAGGGGGCGGTCCAGGTCCTCCTCGGTCAGCAGCCCGAGGAACGCGACCGGTACCAGGAAGTCCGGGTCGAGCGTGCCCGCCGAGAGCAGGTCGAGCGCCTCCTGCGCGTACTCCTCGAAGCCCGTGCGCTCCTCGGCGCCCGGCGGTAGCGCGGGCCCCTCCTGCGCGACGATCCCGACCCGCACGCCGTCCGCGACCGTCCTGGTGCCCCGGTCGAGCCCCACCGTGCCCGCGAGGGCCGCGAGCAGGGTCGACTTGCCCGAGCCGTTCGGCCCGGTGATCAGCAGCCGACCCGACGGCGGGATCGCGATGCGCGTCCCGGGCAGGTCGAGCCGGGCACCGGTGGGCACGGCAGAGGGCGCGGCGGGGGTGACGACGCCGGGCAGGGCGGGGCCGCCGTCGGGCAGGTCGCCCGGCGCGCCGCCCCGCTCCCGAGGCGTGGCGTCCACGCGCGGGCTGCGCACCTCGAGCAGCGGGGTGTCGGGCGACCAGCCGGGCGACATGGCCAGCAGGTCGGGGAAGCGCAGCTCGAGCGGCGGGACGGGGACCTCGACGGCCTCGGCCTCGAGCTTCTGCACGAGCCGGTCCGCAGCCTTGACGTGGATGCGCGCGTGCGTCGCACGCCGGTGCTTCTGGCTGCCCTTGGCGGGGCGCCACTCGTCCGAGAGCCCCTCGTACGACGCGTCGAGCCGTTCGGCGAGCTTCTCGGCGCGCTTGCGCTCGGCCCGGTAGCGCTGACGCCACCGGTGCAGGGCCTGGTTCTTCGCGAAGCGGTAGGCCAGGTAGCCGGGCTGGCCGTACAGCACGGGCTTGCCGTCCATCGCGGGGTCGAGGTCGAGGATCTCGGTCGCGACGTCGTCGAGCAGCTGGCGGTCGTGCGTGACCATGACGACCCCACCGCCCCACGCCACGATCTCGCCCGTGAGGAAGTCGATACCGCTCGTGTCGAGGTGGTTGGTCGGCTCGTCGAGCAGCAGCAGGTCGCTCCGCTCGGCCAGGCGGCATGCGAGACGGACTCGGTAGCGCTCGCCCACGGAGAGCGTCGAGAGCTCGCGCAGCGGGTCGCGGCACGCCCCCAGCCGGGACAGCGCGACCTCGACGCGCCGGTCCGCGTCCCACACGGCCAGGTGCTCGGCGCGGGCCAGGACGTCCGAGAGCTCGGCGAGGTTGCCGTGCTCGTGGTCGAAGTCGCGCGTCACGGCGTCGAGCTCGGCGCCCACGGCACGCACCGTCGCGAGGCTGTCGCGGACCAGGTCGCCGACCGTCTGCCCGGGCTGCGGCACGAGCTCCTGCTCGACGACGGCGAGCGAGCCCTGGCGGCGCACCTCGCCCCCGCTCGGGGCGAGCGTCCCGGCCAGGACACCCAGGAGGGTCGACTTGCCCGTGCCGTTCTCCCCCACCACGCCGAGCCGCGTGCCGGCGCCGACGCGCAGCGAGACGCCCGAGAGGACGGGGCGTCCCGGGTAGGAGAAGGAGAGGTCGTCGACAGCCAGGTGCACAGGTCAACCCTAAAGGGAGCAGGTGGACGGGCGCCCCACCCCGCTCCGAGCCCTTCGTCCCGTTCCCCGGATGCGGTACGCGCACCACCTGGCCCGCGCCGGCTCGGGGGCCGTGCTCCGGTAGCGTCGTGGCCATGACCTCGACGCCTGCCACCGCCCCGAGCCCGCCCCGCCCGACCGTCCGGACGGGCATCGTCGCTCTGGCCGTCGTGCTCGATGTCGTCGCGGTCCTCGCGTTCGCGACCGGCGGGCGGGCGACGCACTCCGCCGACAGCCCCCTGACCGCGATCCTGACGATCGCGTGGCCCTTCCTCGTGGGGCTCGCGGTTGGGTGGGTCCTCCTGCGCGCCTGGCGGTGGCCGCTCGCGGCCTGGCCGACCGGGGTCGTGCTGTGGGTCACGACGTGGGTCGTGGGGATGGCGTTGCGCTGGGCCACGGGCGAGGGGCTCGCGACCGCGTTCCTCGTGGTGTCCGCGGCGTTCCTGCTCGCGACGCTCGTGGGCTGGCGGCTCGTCGCCCTCCTGGTCCTCAAGGTGCGCGGGCGTGTCTCGACGTCCTGAGCCCCCTGGTGCCGAGAACGAAGTTGAGGTCGTTCTGCCCGCCTTGGCGACCGCAACCTCGTGGTCGAGCGCACGGAACGTCGTTCTCGACGTGCGGCCCGACGTCCGGGCGAGCGCGACCCGGAGGTCACGCCCGCTCGGACGTCCTTGGCCGATCCGTCCAGTGGGCTGGCACGGGCCACCACCTGCGATCAGGCGGGACCCGGCCGGGGACCGTTCAGGCGAGCGGCTGAGCCTGGGGTTCGTCGACCGTCGTCCCGGTCAGCACCGCCACGACCTGCGGGGCGATCGCACGGAACGCCTTGCCCCGGTGGCTGATCGCGTTCTTCTCCTCGGCCGACAGCTCCGCGGCCGAGCGGGACTCGCCGTCGGGCAGGAGGATCGGGTCGTACCCGAAGCCGCCCTCGCCGCGCGGGGCGCCCAGGAGCGTCCCGCGCATCTCGCCCGTGCGGACCCACTCCCCCCCGTCCGGGGTCACGAGCGCGGCCGCGCACACGAAGCCCGCCGCGCGGTGCTCCACCGGGACGTCGCCGAGCTGCGCGAGCAGCAGGTCGAGGTTCGCCCGGTCGTCGCCGTGCCGACCCGACCAGCGCGCGGAGAAGATCCCCGGCGCCCCACCCAGGACGTCGACCGCGAGGCCCGAGTCGTCGGCCACGGCCGGCAGACCGGTCGCCGCGGCGAGCGCGCGGGCCTTGATGAGCGCGTTCTCCGCGAACGTCACGCCGTCCTCGACGGGCTCCGGGGCACCGACCTCGCGCGCCGAGACCACGGCCTCCGGCGGCAGGTCCAGGCCGGGCTGCGCGGCCAGGATCGCGCGGAGCTCGGCGAGCTTGCCCACGTTGTGGGTCGCCAGGACGAGCCGGGCCCCCGCAGGAACGCTCACACCGGACCCAGCGCTCACCGCGACGCCTCGTCGAGCGCGAGCTGCTGGATGATCGCGAGCTCGGACGTACCGCGCAGGGCGAGGTCCAGCAGCACGTCGAGCTCGGTGCGGTTGAACGGCGCGTGCTCGGCCGTGCCCTGCACCTCGACAAAGTCTCCCGAGCCCGTGACCACGACGTTCATGTCGGTGTCCGCGCGCACGTCCTCGACGTAGGGCAGGTCGAGCATGGGGGTGCCGTCGATGATGCCGACGCTCACCGCGGAGACCGAGTCCGTGAGGACCTTCTTGCCGCCCTTGATCGCCCCGTGCTTCTTGCCCCAGGTCACGGCGTCGGCGAGCGCGACGTACGCACCCGTGATCGCCGCTGTGCGGGTGCCGCCGTCAGCCTGCAGGACGTCGCAGTCGAGCACGATCGTGTTCTCACCGAGCGCCGAGACGTCGATGACCGCGCGCAGCGAGCGCCCGATGAGGCGCGAGATCTCGTGCGTGCGCCCGCCGATGCGTCCCTTGACGGACTCACGGTCGCTGCGGGTGCTGGTCGCACGCGGCAGCATCGAGTACTCGGCCGTGACCCAGCCCTGCCCCGAGCCCTTGCGCCAGCGCGGCACGCCCTCGGTGAACGAGGCCGCGCACAGCACGCGCGTGCGCCCGAACTCGACGAGCACGCTGCCCTCGGCGGCGTCGAGCCAGTTCCGGGTGATCGTGACGGGGCGGAGCTCGTCGGGCGTGCGACCGTCCGCGCGGACGGTCTGGGAGGTGGAGGCTGAAGTCATGGAGCCAGCCTATCCGGGCCTCAGAGCGTGAAGACCCGACCCGTCGCCGCGAGGTCGACCGGCCCGGCGTAGACCGCCGTGGCCTCCTCGCGCGCCGCCTGCTTGTCGTTCCAGGCCGGCAGGTGCGTGAGGACCAGCCGCTGGGCGCCGGCCGCCGTGGCGACCTCGCCCGCGCGCCTGCCCGTCAGGTGGATGCCGCGGTCGACCGCGTCGTCCCGCCCCTCCTGGAACGCGGCCTCGGCGAGCAGGAGGTCCGCGTCGCGCGCGAGCTCGACGACGGCGTCGCACGCGTCGGTGTCCCCCGTGTAGGCGAGCGTGACCCGCTCGCCCGGGACCAGGCTGGAAGGCCCCGTGACCCGCACGCCGTAGGCCTCGACCGGGTGGTAGACCCGGAAGGGCTCGATCTCCAGAGGACCCACCGTGACGACCTGCCCCGGCTCCCAGGCCTCGAACGCGAACTGGGACTCCATGGACTCCCCCGCCTCGAGGCCGTAGGCCGCCCCGATGCGCTCGGCCGTGTTCGACGGCCCCCAGACGGGCAGCGCCCCCGCGGCGGGCGCGTCACCGGGCCGCACGGGAGACGTCGCCGACGCCGCGGCCGCCCGGTCCGGGTGGTACTTCAGGTAGACGTACAGCCCGCACACGTCGACGAAGTGGTCGGGGTGCAGGTGGGACAGCCCGATCGCGTCGAGCCGACGCGGGTCGACGAACCGCTGCAGCGCGCCGAGCGCGCCGTTGCCCATGTCGAGCAGGAGGTTCCACTCGCGCCCGTCCGGTGAGACGTCGTCGGGCACCTGGACGAGGTACGAGGAGGCCGGGGAGTCGGGGCCCGCGAACGAGCCCGAGGAGCCGATGACGACCAGGCGCATCAGACGGCCTCCACGAGCGAGACCTCGGGCCCGAGGAAGCGGCGCGCGAGCTGGTCGAACGGCTCGGCGCTGCCCGTCGCCCGGAACCGGTGCGCCGGCGCGCCCGCCTCGCGCGAGCGTTCCAGACCGTGCGCGACGAGCGTGCGGTACACGTCCTTCGCGGTCTCCTCGGCGCTCGACACGAGCGTGACCTCGTCGCCCATGACGTAGGAGATCGCCCCCGCGAGGAGCGGGTAGTGCGTGCAGCCGAGCACGAGCGTGTCCACGCCGGCCGCTCGGACGGGGGCGAGGTACTCGTGCGCGATCTCGAGCACCTCCGGACCGGACGTCACCCCGGCCTCGACGAGACGCACGAACTCGGGGCAGGCCTGCGACGTGAGCCGCAGGCCGGGGGCGACCGCGAACGCGTCGTCGTACGCGCGCGACTCGATGGTCCCCCGCGTCCCGATGACACCGATGTTGCCCGTCCGGGTCGCGGCCACCGCACGCCGCGCAGCAGGCAGGATCACCTCGATCACCGGCATCCCGTAGCGGGCCGTGTACCGCTCGCGGGCGTCGCGCAGCACCGCCGACGACGCCGTGTTGCACGCGATGACGAGCATCTTGACACCCTCGTCCACGAGCTGGTCCATGATCGAGAGCGCCATGGCACGCACAGCGGCCAGCGGCTTGGGTCCGTACGGGCTGTTCGCCGTGTCACCGATGTACAGCAGCGACTCGTTCGGCAGCTGGTCGAGGATCGAGCGGGCGACCGTGAGGCCCCCGACTCCCGAGTCGAAGATGCCGATGGGTGCGTCGTTCACGGTGACGAGCCTAGTGCCGGGGCGGCAGAAAGGGAGGTCGCGCTGCCTGCAGCGGCCTGTGGGACCGACCACAGGGGCGTCCTGCGGCCGCGCGCGGAAGCGGTCCGGGGAAGAGTCAGGACGACGGAGGAGGCGACGTGCCGGTGAACACCGCCGGGTCCGGGCACGACGAAGGGCGCCGCACTCGCGTGCGACGCCCTCGGTCCCGGCTCCCGGGTCGCTGCCCTCAGGCGGCGACCCGGGTCCCCTAGACCTTCGCCTTGCCCCGTCCGATCAGCCCCACCACGAGGCTGACGACGAGCACGATGATGCCGAGCCAGATCAGGAACTTTGCCGCTTCGACTGCCACACCGAACACGAGCAGCACGACTCCGACGAGCAGGATGATGAGCCACGTAGGCATGTTGTCCCTCTTTCTCTCGGCCAGGACGCGGACGTCCCGGTTCAACCAGGACAATCGTGGCACTACTCCACCCCTCGCGCATCTTGACACACATCTCGCGAGTGGCTTATAAGCATGATAGGCGGGCACGGGTGGCCCGACGGGCCCCGGCGAGGTCAGCGGGGCGTGCGCCGCACCTCGGCGAGCATCAGCTCGACCAACGACTCCTGCAGCCACCCCGAGAGCAGGAACACGCTCGCCAGGAAGCGCCGCGCGGCGTCCGGAGCCTCCTCGGGGGGCTCGGCCCCCGACTCCTCACGCGCCAGCAGCTCGTCGTGGAGGTCCTCGACCTGGTCGTCGGTGCGCAGGTCCAGACGCTCCGCGAGGACGACCCGGATGTCGGTGAGGGCCCCCGCGACGCGACGGGCGTCGTCGGGCCGGACGATCAGCGGCGTGAGCACCTCCGCGTCCTGCGGGTCCCCCGCGAGGAGCAGGTCCGCGAGGAGCAGCAACCGCTGCGACTTCTCGGCCGCCAGGTCGCCCTGGGTGAACCGGCGGAACTCGGCCGAGACCCCCGCGTCCTCGGGAGCGGCGTCAGGGAGCAGACGGCGGACCGCAGGGTCCGTGGGCGCGCGCACCTCCTCGGGTGGCGCCGACAACGGCGCGACGCCCTCGATCCGTGCGGCCTCGAGGCCCTCCGCGGGAGCCGTGCCCGTCTGCTCCTGCAGGAGCTCGACGACGTCGCCCACCACGTGCGCGAGCACGAGGCGCTCGGACGCGCTCAGCTCCGCGACGTACCCGCGACGCGCCCGCCGGAACGGCCGCACTACTCCCCGCTCCGCTGCATCGTGGCCCACAGCCCGAACTCGTGCATCGCCTGCACGTCCACCTCGACCTTCTCCCTGCCGCCCGACGACACGACCGCGCGCCCCTCCTGGTGCACCTGGAGCATGAGCGTCCTCGCCTTCTGCTGCGTGTACCCGAAGTAGCTCTCGAAGACGTACGTCACGTAGCTCATGAGATTCACCGGGTCGTTCCACACGAGGGTCACCCAGGTGTCGGCGAGGGACAGCCCCTCCCGCGTGTCGATCTGCTCGTCGAGGCGAGGCCCCGCGGTCGCCGTTCCAGTCACTCCCCCACTCTATGGGGTGGGTGAAGTCCAGCAGTGCCGTGTCCACGCCCCGAGGGCCTGTCCACGGCCTGGTGGGAGGCCCGGAACGTGTCCACGGGCGTCCCGCGCCCGCCGCCGCGCCGTCCTCTGCCCTAGGTTGGGCACATGAGCCCCGCAGACCACCCGGGCACGGACGCCCCGGCCGCCCGGACCGCCCCGTTCGCACCGTACGCCCCCTCCCCGCAGACCTCGCTCCTCACGGATCGCTACGAGCTCACCATGCTCCAGGCCGCGCTCGCCGACGGCACCGCCGACCGGCACTGCCTGTTCGAGGTCTTCACGCGCCGCCTGCCCGCAGGTCGGCGCTACGGCGTGCTCGCCGGCACCGGCCGCGTCCTGGAGTCGCTCGCGACGTTCCGCTTCACGGACCTCGAGCTCGCCTGGCTCCAGGAGGCGCGCGTCGTCGACGACCGCACGCTCGACTACCTCGCGGGCTACCGGTTCACCGGCTCCGTCACCGGGTACGCCGAGGGTGACGTGTTCTTCCCGCAGTCCCCCGTGATGGTCGTCGAGGGCACGTTCGCCGAGGCCGTGCTGCTCGAGACCCTCGTCCTGTCGATCCTCAACTACGACTCCGCGGTCGCGTCGGCCGCCTCACGCATGACGAGCGCCGCCGTCGACCGCCCCTGCCTCGAGATGGGCTCACGCCGCGCGAGCGAGCTGGCCGCGGTCGCCGCCGCCCGCGCGGCCGCGGTCGCGGGATTCGCCGGGACGTCGAACCTCGAGGCGGGGCGGCGGTACGGGATCGAGACGATCGGCACGGCCGCGCACGCGTTCACGCTCCTGCACGACGACGAGCAGTCGGCGTTCGCCGCCCAGGTCGCCTCGCTCGGGGTCGGCACGACCCTGCTCGTCGACACCTACGACGTCCGCCGGGGCGTCGAGAACGCGATCGCCGCCGCGGGCACGGGGCTCGGCGCGGTCCGTCTCGACTCGGGCGACCTCGGCATCCAGGCCGTCGAGGTGCGCAAGCAGCTCGACGGCCTCGGCGCGACCGGGACCCGCATCACGGTCACGTCCGACCTCGACGAGTACGCGATCGCCGCCCTGGCCGCAGCCCCCGTCGACGCCTACGGCGTGGGCACCTCGCTCGTGACCGGCTCGGGCGCCCCGACCTGCGGCATGGTCTACAAGCTCGTCGCGCGCTCCGACGCGGAGGGCGTCCTGCAGTCGGTCGCCAAGGCCTCGACGCTCAAGACCAGCACCGGAGGGCGCAAGGCTGCGGCACGCCAGTACGGCGAGGACGGCAGGGCCCTCGCCGAGGTCCTCGTCACCGGGCCCGACGACGTCGTGGCAGCCTGGGAGCCGGGCGACGACGAGGACCTGCGACCCCTGCACGTTCCCCTCGTGGTCGACGGCGCCGTCGACTCGCGCTGGATCGGCGCCTACGGGGTCCACAACGCGGCGCGACGGCACGCCGAAGCACGGGCCGAGCTGCCCCGCGGCGCACGCCGCCTGTCCGCGGGCGACCCCGCGCTGCCGACCGTGACACGCACGCTCGACTGACGCACGCCCCCCGTCGACGGTGCGAGGCCCGCACGCTCGGTGAGCGTGCGGGCCTCGCACCGTCGTGGCACAGGTCGCTACTTCTTGCCGACGAACCATCCTCGGAGCACCGCGACCCGCGCGTCGAGCTGGGCGACCGTCGCCAACGGCACCTCGGGCCCACCGCAGCGGCGGCGCAGCTCGGTGTGCACCGTGCCGTGAGGCTGCCCGCTGCGGCGCGCCCAGGCACCGACGAGCTGCGACAGCTCCTTGCGCAGCTCCGCGGCACGACGGTGGTCGAGCTCGCTGCGCTCGACCTCGGCCGCCCGCGACTTCTTGGACCTGGCGGACATCTGGTCGGCCTGACGCTGGCGCAGCAGGCTCGTGACCTGGTCCGCGTCGAGCAGCCCCGGCAGACCGAGGAAGTCCTGCTCCTCGTCAGAACCGACGTCCGCCTCGGTGCCGAACTCGCCCCCGTCGAAGAGCACGCGGTCGAACGACGCCTGCGCCTCGAGCGCCTGGAAGGAGCCCTGCATGCCGTCCGCGAGATCGTCGGACGCCTTGTCCTCCCGGTTGGCGGCCGCCATGAGCGCGTCCTCCGGGTTGTACATGTCCCCCTGCTCCTCGGCCGTGAGCGGCCGGTCGAGCGCATGGTCGCGCTCGAGCTCCAGGCCGTTCGCGAGCGCGAGCAGGTGCGGCACGCTGGGCAGGAAGACCGATGCCGTCTCGCCGCGCCTGCGAGCACGGACGAAACGTCCCACGGCCTGCGCGAAGAACAACGGGGTCGCGGTCGACGTCGCGTAGACGCCCACGGCGAGCCGCGGCACGTCGACACCCTCGGAGACCATCCTGACCGCGACCATCCACCGACCGTCACCGTCCGAGAACTCGTCGATGCGACCGCTCGCGCCGTCGTCGTCCGACAGGACCACCGTCGGCGACCTGCCCGTGATGCGCGCCAGATGACCCGCATAGGCCCGCGCGTCGGTCTGGTCGGTCGCGATGACCAGGCCGCCCGCGTCGGGGATCGCCCGACGGACCTCGGTCAGACGCTTGTCGGCCGCTGCGAGCACCGACGGGATCCACTCGCCGTCCGGGTCGAGCGCCGTGCGCCAGGCCTGGCCCGTCATGTCCTTGGTGAGCGCCTCCCCGAGACGTGCGCTGACCTCGTCGCCCGACTTGGTGCGCCAGCGCATCTGTCCCGAGTACGACAGGAAGATCACCGGGCGCACGACGTGGTCGCGCAGCGCGTCGCCGTAGCCGTAGGTGTAGTCCGCGGCCGACCGACGGATGCCGTCGGCGCCCCGCTCGTACGTCACGAACGGGATCGCCGCGGTGTCCGACCGGAACGGGGTGCCCGTCAGGGCGAGGCGCCGGGTCGCGGGCTCGAACGCGTCCCGGACGGCCTCGCCCCACGACAGGGCGTCGCCACCGTGATGGACCTCGTCGAGGATGACCAGGGTCCGCTCGGCCTCGGTCCGCGCAGTGTGCAGCGCGGGCTTCGCCGCAACCTGGGCGTACGTGAGCGCGACACCGTCGTAGCTGGAACCGTGGCGTCCCTGGCTGTTGCGGAAGTTCGGGTCGATGCGCACACCCACGCGGGCCGCTGCGTCCGCCCACTGGTGCTTGAGGTGCTCGGTGGGCGCGACGACGGTCACCCGGCGGACGACCCCCTGCTCCAGGAGCTCGGTCGCGACACGGAGCGCGAACGTCGTCTTGCCCGCGCCCGGGGTAGCGACCGCGAGGAAGTCACGCGGCGCACGGGTCCGGTAGAGCTCGAGCGCCTCGGCCTGCCAGGCGCGCAGCTTGGACGCCGTGCCCCACGGGGCGCGACGAGGAAAGGCCGGCGACAGGTGCGACGCGGCGGCCGAGGACGCCCCGAGCGGGGCCGTTGGGGGAAGGTTCGAGGACGGGCGAGCGGACGAGTTCGAGAGAGGTTGCCCGCTCACTTGCCGGAATCACCCTCGCCGTCCTGCGGGGCGCGAAGGCCGTCGTAGATCTCCTTGCACGTGGGGCACACGGGGAACTTGTTGGGGTCACGGCCCGGCACCCAGACCTTCCCGCACAGCGCGATCACCGGCTTGCCGGACAACGCCGACTGCATGATCTTCTCCTTGCGCACGTAGTGCGCGAAACGCTCGTGGTCCCCGGGCTCGACCTCCGCCGTGGTCTCCGTGCGCTCGAGGACGCTCGTCGACGTACCGCTGCTCGGGTCGCTGTCCGGGACGATCGGTTCCGGTCCGGACGGGCTGCCTGCCGCAGGTCCGTTGGTGGGGAGGGTCAAGGGTTCGATCATGATCTCGAGTCTACGTCGGGGAAGGAGAAACCCGTCGGCTCCGACCAGGGGCGTGATCGGAACCGACGGGCGGCTGTGGGTCGGGCCTGCACGGCCCGCCGGGGTGGGTCGGTCAGAGACCCTGCCACTCCGGCTTCGAGAGGAACGTCTGGCGGTAGTAGTCGCCGAGCTGCAGACGCGAGGCTGCGGCATCGTCCACCAGGACGGTCGCGTGGGGGTGCATCTGCATGACCGTGGCGGGCCACATCGCGGAGACCGGGCCCTCGACGAGCTGGTGGACGGCTTCCGCCTTGCCCTTGCCCGACGCGAGGAGCACGAGGTGCTTGGCCGACATGATGGTCGCCAGGCCCTGGGTGAGGCAGTGCTGCGGCACCTGCGCGAGGTCGTCGCCGAAGAAGCGCGCGTTGTCCTCACGGGTCTGCGCGGTGAGCGTCTTGATACGCGTCCGCGAGGCGAGCGACGAACCCGGCTCGTTGAACGCGATGTGCCCGTCCGTGCCGATCCCGAGGATCTGCAGGTCGACGCCGCCGGCATCGACGATCTTGCGCTCGTAGTCGGCGCACGCCGCGACGAGGTCCTCGGCGTTCCCGTCGGGTCCCTGCACGGCGTCCGGGGCGAAGTCGACGCGCGAGGCGATCTCCTTCTCGATGACGTTGCGGTAGCGCTCCGGGTGGTCCTCCGCGATCCCGACGTACTCGTCGAGCATGAAGGCCTTCGCCTGGGCGAACGAGAGCCCCTCCTGCGTGTGACGACGGACGAGCTCGTCGTACACCTTGAGCGGGCTCGAACCGGTCGCGAGACCGATCACCGAGTCCGGCTTGGCACGAACCAGCTTGTCGATCGCCTCGGCGGCGAGCACCGCGAGCTGATCGGCGGGCGCAATCACAACTTCCATCAGGACACCTTCCTACGGCCGGCGATGGCTGCTCCCACCGCGGCAACGGGCACATCGCTGGGCGCCAAGGAGACACGCTTCTCCAGCTCCAGCGAGGACAAGAACGGCGACGTGCTCGCCTGGGCGACCAGGGCCCCCCGCACGGCGTCGAGGAGAGGCTGACCGAGACCGGTCACTCCACCTCCGAGGACGACGTGCCGGACGTCGACCGTCAGCTCGAGGATACGGACAGCACTCGCCACAGCGGCAGCGAACTCGCCCTTGATCCTGAGCGCTTCGGGGTTCCCGGCCGCGGCCGCCTCGAAGAGCTCGAGCGGCGCCGGACGGCCGAACTGCGAGGGCCATCGAGCGCTGAGCGCCGTGCCCGAGGCGTAGGTCTCGACGCAACCGCGCTGCCCGCACGCGCACAACGGCCCCTCGGGGTTGATCGGGATGTGGCCGATCTCACCGGCCGCCCCGCTCACACCACGACGGAGCCGACCTCCGAGCACGATGCCGGCCGCGAGCCCCGTACCGAGGGCGAGGAAGGCCAGGTCCTGACCGTCGGCGCCCATCGCGTGCGAGGCGCCGAGCGCCGCGACGTTCAGGTCGTTGTCGACGTCCACAGGGATCCCCCCGAAGATCGCCGACAGCTCGTGGGCGAGCGCGAACGGCTCACCCTCGATCCCCAGGTTCACCGCGTGCATCACGGACCCGCTCTGCGGGTCGACGAGCCCGGGGACACCGAGGCCGAGTCCCGCGAGCGCGGCAGGCTCGAGGCCTGCCGCGTCCGTCAGGGACCGGACGGCCCGAGCAGCACTGGAGACCACACCCTGCGGGCCTCGAACGGTCGGCAGCTTGACCGACCCCTCGATCGAGCCGTCCGGTCCGAGCAGGACGCCGAGGACCTTCGTTCCTCCGACGTCCAGGCCGACCGAGTGGCCGCCGGGCAGGGCGGCTGCCTCGCCGAGCGACGAGGCAGCCGTTCTCACCTCGCTCACGTCAGCCCTTCACCGCACCCGAGACGAGGCCACCGGTCATGCGTCCCTGGACGATCAGGAAGAAGACGACCACGGGGATCGCGATGAGCACCGAACCGGCCATCAGCCCGCCCCAGTTCGTCGCCTGGGTCGCCTGCTGGAACGTCCGCAGCCAGAGCGGGAGCGTCATCGACTCGGGACGCGTCATGATGATCAGCGCCATCACGAACTCGTTCCAGGCCTGGATGAACGCGAAGACACCGGTCGCCACGAGACCAGGGGCGAGCAGCGGGAAGGTGATCCGCCAGAACGCCTTGGACCGCGAGCAGCCGTCGATCATGGCGGCCTCCTCGAGCTCTGCCGGGACGCCTGCCACGAACCCACGAAGGGTCCAGATCGTGAAGGGCAGCACACCCGACAGGTAGACGATGCCGAGGCCGATGATCGTGTTGAGGAGCTGCCAGCCGTCGATGATCCGGAAGATCGAGATCATCATGGCCTCGCCCGGGATCATCTGCACCGCAAGGATCGCGATGATGAACGCCTTGCGACCCTTGAAGTTGAACCGGGTCACGGCGAGCGACGCCATGAACGCGAGGATCATCGACACGATCAGGACGAAGAACGTGACCAGGATCGAGTTGCCCAGCGCGGGCAGGAAGGGCGCGCGCTCCTGGTTGAAGATCGCGTCCTGATAGTTGTTGAGCGTGAAGTTGGACCCCGGGAAGAACGTCAGGTCCTTGTTGCGGATGAGGTTCGTCGGGAGGAACGACGAGTTGACCATCCAGTAGACAGGGAAGATGGAGCAGAGGAAGACGACCACGGCGATCACGCTGTAGATCGCGTTCGAGACCTTCTTGCGCTGTCCCTCGCGGGTCTTGCGCGGTCCGCGCCCCGCCGACAGGGGTGCCACCTTCGCCGTCCCGGCGACGGTGGGGTTGAGGGTGCTCACAGCTCTTCCTCCTTGACGGTCTGGCGCACGTAGTAGTACGAGATCCCCATCATGATGAACACCAGGATCACCGCGATGGCGCTGGCGGCGCCGTAGTGCCCCTGCGCCATGCCCATCTGGTAGATGTACACGCCGATGGTGTTGGTCTTCTCCGCGATACCGCCGATGCCCTGCAGCGCGAAGATCTGGGTGAAGACCCGCAGGTCCCAGATGATCGACAGGATGATGAGCACCACGATGATGCTGCGCACGTAGGGCACCATGATGAGGCGGAAGCGCTGAGCCGGGGTGGCGCCGTCGAGCGACGCGGCCTCGAGCACCTCGCCGGGGACCTGGGTGAGGCCGGCGTACATCGTGAACGCGACGAACGGGACGCTCTGCCAGACGATGACGAGCGTGGCGACGAGGAAGAACATCCACGGGTTGATGAGCCACGAGTGACCCATCCAGTTGTCCCCGGTGATCTTCGTGAGGATGTTGTTCACGACGCCGTACTGGGTGTCGAAGATCCACCCCCACACGATGACGGCCGCGAGGGCGGGCATCGCCCAGGCGAGCAGCAGGCCGACCGAGACGAGCAGCCGGAAGAACTTGTTGAGACGCATCATCAGCAGGGCGAGGAGGATCCCGATCGCCATGGTGAGGAACACGCACACGACCATGAAGGCGAAGCTGCGCGCGAGGACCGTCCAGAACATCGGGTCGGTCAGCGTGTCCGTGTAGTTCTCGAGGCCGACCCACTCAGCAGGCACGCCCATCAGCTGGGCGCGCTCGTACTTCTGGAACGACATGATGAAGAGGTTGATCAGCGGGTAGCCGACCATGATGCCGAGCACCAGCAGGCTGGGGGCGAGCAACAGCCACGGCAGCTTGGGCGAGCGCTTCTTCGGGGGCTTGAGAGTGTCCTTCAGCTCGACCGCTGGGGACGACTCGAGGGTGGATGAGCTCATTTTCTCACTCCGTCGAGGGGGTGCACGGTTCGAGCAGGACCGTGCGGGGTACAAGTCGTGCGATGGTCCAGTCATGCCGAGGGGCGGGGGCTCCGTGGAACCCCCACCCCTGCGGCACCTGGTAGGGCACCCCTCCTCACGAAGGCGTACCCCGGGGATCAGCTGTTGAGGGTTTCCTCGATCTGCTGGTCGAGCTTCTCGGCGATCGCCTTGACGTCGCCACCCTCGGCGATCTGGACGAACGCGTCCTGGAGGTAGCGCTTGGCCTCGACGTCAGCCCACTTCGGGGAGGCCGGGGTCAGCTCCGAGTTCTTGGCGGCAGCAGCGCCGGCCAGCGTGATCTCGTCCTGCGGGAGGAACTGCGCCTGCGATGCCTTCGCGGGGATGTTGCCCTTCTCCGCGAGGAACTTCTGGTAGCCGTCGCTCAGCATGATCTCGAGCGCGCTCAGCGCGAGCTCCTGGTTCTTCGACTTGGCCGCGATGGCCAGGTTCGAACCACCCGCGAAGACCTTGGCGGCCTCGCCGGCCGTCGCACCCGGGAGGGCGAAGGCGTGCAGGTCCGAACCGTAGGTCGTGGGGCAGCCGGGCGCCTTGGCGTCGTCCTCAGGCGTCTTGATGGCGCCCTGCAGCCAGGTCGGAGCGGACAGGTAGCCGATGTTGCCCTCGCAGAACGGAACCTGCTGGTCGGTCTCCTGGCCGTCCTTGGGAGCCTTCGAGGCCGTCGTCATGACCTCCTGCACCTGCTGAAGGCCCTTGATGCCGCCCTCGGACGAGAAGCCGGCCTCCCACTTACCGTCCTTCTGCTCGGCGATGAAGCCGCCGTTCTCCCAGACGTAGGGCAGAGCGTTGTACCAGTCCTGGCCGGGCCAGTAGATGCCCGAGCGCGTGTCCGTCGTCATGGCCTGGCCGTTCGCGACGTACTCGTCGAGCGTCGTCGGGACCTGCGTGCCGGTCTGGTCGACGACCTGCTGCGAGTAGAAGACCACGCGCGCACCCGAGTAGTACGGCGGGGCGTAGAACTTGCCGTCGTACGAACCGGCCTTGACGAAGCCCTGGAGCAGGTCGTCGCCGCCGAGCTCCTCGTACTGGTCCGTCAGGTCCGTGAAGAAGCCGGACGAGGTGAAGGCAGCGGCCTGCGTGTTGCCGACCTCGACGACGTCAGGGCTGTCCGAGCTCGCGAGCGAGGTCGTGAGCTTGTCGACCAGGCCGGTCCAGGACTGCTCCTCGATGGTGAGGGTCGAACCCTTGTTCTCGGCCTCGAACGTCGTCTTCAGGTACTCGCGCGCTTCCTTCGGCGTGTCCGTCGCGCCGACGAGCCAGACGCGGATGTCGCCGGTCTTCGCGTCGCCGGACGCGGTCTCGCCGGAGCCGGAGTCGCCGGAGCCGCAAGCGGTCAGCGCAAGCGCAAGGGTGATCGTCGAAGCCACCGTGGTGGCGACGAGGCGGTTCCTCTTCACTGGGGTACTTCCTCTCGGTAATTCGAAGTGGCGGCGTCGATGACACCACCTGAGGTGAAACGGGAGGTACTGCGGTACTGCTACTGGGATTACTGCAGGACCGGTTCAGCCCGACGGGAGCTCACGAGCAGTGCTCACGAGACGCCCAGCTGGCCGGACAGGATGAGGACGGCGGCTCCGGCGAGGACGACGTCCTCGTCGAGAGAAGCCATCCGGAGCTCGAGGCCGGAGTTGATGGCCGGCATCGTTCGAGCGTTGATGGTGTCGATCGCTGCATCGCGCAGAGGACCGTCGAGCAGGTCCGCCGGACCGCTGATGAGGATCTCGCCGAGGTTGAGCGCTGACACAACAGGCGCCAGGGCGATGCCCAGGAGCCTGCCGACCGAGGCCAGGACGGCATCGGAAGATTCCTTGTCGAGCCCGTCCACCGCGCGGCGCAGAGCCGGCACAGAGAGGATCGTCTCGAGGCACCCCGACCGCCCGCAGGCGCAGGGCAGACCGTCGTCGACGACGGTGACGTGGCCCAGCTCGCCCGCCGCGTCGGCAGCGCCGCGCACCCGGGAACCGTCGAGCATGATTCCCGCGCCGACACCCTCGCCGACGGTGAGGACCATGAGGCCCGTGCCGTCCGCGCCGCCGAACGTGAACTCACCGAGGGCCGCGATGTTGGCGTCGTTGGCGACGTGCACGGGCAGGGCCAGGCTCTCGCTGAGCTGCTCTGCGAGCGGGACGTCGTACCACCGGCGGTTCGGCGCCTCGACGACGCGCCCCTCGCTGTCGACGACACCCGGCGACCCGATCCCGACCCCGAGCACCGGACGCGTCGCGACGGCGATGAGCCCCCGGCAGAAGCGCGTCAGGAGGTCCACGAGCTCTGTGCCGGCACGACCTTCGATCGGCAGGCTCTGCCGGACCACGAAGTCGCCCGTCAGGGACATGACGGCCCCACGCATGAGGGCGTCGTCGGTGAGGTCGACGGAGACGATCTGGTAGGCGCTCGTGCGCATCCCGATGAGGATGGCCGGCTTGCCCACCCGCTGCCCCGGACGGATCCCGAGCTCCTCGACGAGCCCCTCGGCGATGAGCACCGAGACGAGGTCCGAGATGGTGACCCTCGTCAGCGAGGTCGCTCGCGCAAGGTCTGCACGCGACGTCGGGCCCTCGTGGAAGAGGTGCTGGAGGACGAGCGAACGGTTGTGCGCGCGAGCGTGCTCGGGAAGCACCTTGGAGGTGGGCCTGAGACCTGTGCTCAGACCTCTCCGGGTGACTGCACTTCGCGTGACTGCCGTTGTCATGTTTGTTAGTAGACCTCCTTTACTAAGCGCGTGTCAACCCGCTCGGGCCGCCGAGACCAAACCGTTGTACTTCGTTCGGGCTGCTGCGCATCCCGGCCGGGAGCGCCCGAGGTCAGACCACTCGGTAGCCGCGGGATCGTACCGTTCCGGCCGTGCGCGGACGACCCGAGCGACTCAGTGCGCGATCCAGCCACGCGCTCCTTCGAAGGTCACGGAGCGGCTCGCGACGACCGACGCCTCCCGCAGCGCTCCTTCCCACGACCGCCCGCGGGACACCTCTGCGGCGAACGCACCGTGCAGGACGTCGCCGGCTCCCAGCGTGTCCACGACGACCCCCGCCGCCGGTACGGGGAGCTCGGAGCGACGGCCGTCGTCGAGCACCTCGAGCGGCTCGCCGCCGCGTGAGCGGGCGACGAACGCCGGACCGAGAGCCGCCACGTCCTCGAGCACGTGCTCGACCTGACCTCCGGGCACCCTGAAGTCCTGCGAGAGCACCACCGCGTCGCACAGCCGGACGAGCTCGGCGGTGCCGTCCTTCCACGAGCCGCCATCGAGCACGACGAGGACGCCCAGCTCGCGAGCCCGCTCTGCGAGCGCTCGGGCGAGCCGAGGATGATGGCCGTCGAGGAGCAGCACGTCACGCCCGCCGTCCGACGGACGGCGGGTCGAGCCGGTCGCGCCGCTCGCCCCCTCGCCGATAGCGCTGACCGACACCGACCCGACGGTGGCGACGGAGCGCGCCCCGTCGAACGCACGACCCACCGCGCCCGCGTCGCCGGAGGCCGCGGGTCGGTCCGTCGCGTTCGTGCTCACGACCGCACGTTCGCCCGTCCCACCGGTCACCAGGACGGTGGACACCGCGGGCCCCCTCACCACCGCATCCGCTGCACCGGCCGCACCCACGGTCACGTCGACCAGGTCGACCCCGGTGGCGAGCACCTCGGCGCGCACGACCTCGGCGAGAGCCCCTGCGCCGATCGCCGTGACGAGCCGCACGGGCACCCCGAGGGCTGCAGCCGTCGCGGCCGCGTTCGCGGCCGGCCCTCCGAAGGTCGCGCGCTGCGACGTCGCGACGACCTTCTGGTCCGGCCCTGGCATCTCGTGGATCACCTGGGTGATGTCGAACGTCGTGAGCCCGCAGCAGATCAGCACACCTCATCCTCGCGCACGCGACGGGGAATATCCGCCTGCTCCATACGTTTGCATTGACATGCGACTTGGCTTCTACACCTTCGGCGACAACGCCCCCGACCCGACCACCGGCGAGCAGATGCCGGTCTCCCAGCGTCTGCGCGACGTGCTGGAGCGGATCCGCCTCGCGGACGAGGTCGGGCTCGACTACGCCGGCATCGGCGAGCACCACCGTCCCGACTACGCGATCTCCTCCCCCTCGACGATGATCGCCGCGGCGCTCGCCCAGACGGAGCGGATCACGGTCGGGAGCGCCGTCACCATCCTCTCGACCGAGGATCCGGTGCGCGTGTACCAGCAGTTCGCGACGATGGACCAGTACTCGGGAGGCCGCGTGGAGCTGCTCGCCGGGCGCGGTTCGTTCATCGAGTCGTACCCGCTCTTCGGGGCCGACCTCGACGACTACGACGCGCTCTACGACGAGAAGATCGTGCTCCTGCGCCTGCTCGACGAGGGCAAGCCCGTGACATGGTCGGGCAAGTTCCGACCGCCGCTCGAGGATGCGCTGATCCTGCCCCGACCGTTCGACAAGCCCGGGCGCGGCGAGCACCTCGACATCGCCATCGCCACCGGCGGCAACCCGCAGTCCTCGGTGCGCGCAGGCGTCCTGGGCCTGCCCGTCAACTACGCCATCATCGGCGGCAAGCCCGCGCAGTTCGCCCCGCTGGTCGACCTGTACCGCCGTGCCGCGACCCAGTCCGGGCACGACGCCGCCGCGCTCGAGGTGTCGGTGTCGACCATGGGGTTCCTCGCGGACGACGGCAAGCAGGCCCGGGACTTCTTCTATCCCTACTACCTGCAGAACATGAAGAAGATCTCGGCGGAGCGCGGGTTCCCCATGCCGAGCCGTGTCTCGTACGAGGCGACGGCCGCACGCGGAGGCGCCTACTTCATCGGCGCGCCCGAGGAGGTCGCGGAGCGCATCGTCGAGCTGCACGGCGCGCTCGGCCACGACCGCCAGATCTTCCAGATGGACCTGTCGGGCGTCCCCCAGAAGGAGTCGCTGCGCGCGATCGAGCTGCTGGGCACCGAGGTGGCGCCCCGCGTCCGAGAGGCGCTCGGCTAGGCTCCGGCCCCCCCTCACGGACCCCGGGTGGAAGCGTTCTCGCAGGTCGAGGGGCTGGGAAGGGCCCCTCGACCGACGCCCCGTCGCGGCACGGCCACGTGTATCGGTGCGATGTCGGGGAGTTCACAAGACGGTCACGATCCGCCCGAAACACCGCCCTCCGGGCGACCCCCCACCTAGGGTCGTCGCATGCGCACCTCGCCCCGCACGCCGTCGGTCGTCACGATCGCTCTCCTCGGCAGTCTTCTGCTCGCGGGGTGCTCCGCCACGGACCGCGGCACCGACGCGTCGGACGCCGCGGGGGCCGCGGGGGCCGTCAGCCAGCAGAGCGTCGCAGACGACGGAGCCGACGGAGCCGACGGTGGGTCCGGCCTCCAGGTAGGGGCGTCGGTCCCCGACGAGGACCGCGAGGTCATCACCACGGGCGACCTCACGGTCGTCGCGGGAGACCCGCGAGCGGCGGTCCAGGCCATCAGCGAGCTCGTCGAGACCGCCGGCGGCCGGGTGGAGAGTCGCGCCGAGCACGTCGGGGACGACGGCGAGGCCTTCGGCAGCCTCACGGTCCGCGTCCCCGCGGAGAAGGTCACGGCCACCGTCGAGGCCCTGGACGGGATCGGCGAGGTCCAGGACGTCTCCCTCGACGCCCAGGACGTCACCGCGACCGCGATCGACCTGGACGCGCGCATCCAGGCGCTCAGCACCTCGGTCGCCCGCCTCCAGGCGCTCATGGCCGAGGCCGCCACGACCGCGGACCTGCTGGCGGCGGAGAAGGAGCTCACGGCACGGCAGGCGGAGCTCGAGAGCCTCCAGTCCCAACGTGCGTCGATCACCGACCGGGTCGACATGTCGACCCTCACCGTCCAGGTCCTCTCGCAGGCTCCCGAGGTGACGATCCGTCCCGCGGGCTTCCTCGGGGGCCTCTCGGCCGGTTGGGGTGCGCTGCTCGTCGCGCTCAACGCGCTCGTCGTCGCCGTCGGCGCGCTGCTTCCCTGGCTCGTGGTCGCCGCGCTCGTGCTGCTGGTCGTCCGCGCGATCGTGAGGGCCTTGAGGAACCGGCGCCCGGGCACCGCCCCTCGCGGCGGGCACGACGGCCCCGAGTCCCCCGGCGACGACGGCGGCGGCGGAGACGCTCCCCACCAGGACGCCCGTCTCGTCGGATCCGGTGGTCGCCGTGGATGAGCTTGCAGCGGTCGAGGGGCGCGAGCAGCGACTGGAGACGTATCGGCGTCGCGTCGGGAGGGTGTACGACGGGGCCGCTCCGATCGGTCACCTCGTGACCAGAGTCTGCACGCACTGGGAGACCGTGGGCCCGCAGTCCTTCCCGACCTACGTCAACCCCGAGGAACGCCTGCAGTGGCGCGTCCACTTCGACGACGCCGACCGCGGGGACGCCTTCAGCGACGACCGCGACCGGTACGTCACCGACCTCCTGGGCCGCGAGATCGACGCCTGGGAGGCGGGGCGCCTCGAGCTCGGCGACCTGGTCCTGCGCATCGAGTGGCTCGACGGCGACGACGGAGCCGCGGCCTGGCGGGCGAACGGCTGGTAGCGGTTGCCGGCCCCCGTGAACGGCAGAGACAGACACGACGAAGGGCCGCCCCGTGGGGCGGCC
This sequence comes from Oerskovia paurometabola, assembly GCF_016907365.1. Lineage (NCBI taxonomy): Bacteria > Bacillati > Actinomycetota > Actinomycetes > Micrococcales > Cellulomonadaceae > Oerskovia > Oerskovia paurometabola. Next base: position 2,946,709 of record NZ_JAFBBV010000001.1, read on the forward strand.
CTTCGTCGTGACAACTGGGGTGATACGCCGCCCGAGGGCGACATGGTGGAGGTGCGGGGAATCGAACCCCGGTCCGGTGGCGCAAATCCAGGACTTCTCCGGGCGCAGTCTGCTGTTGATTTTCTCGGCCCCAGCACTCACGCAGACAAGGTGCTGACGGGCTCAGTCATCTAAGAGTCCCTACGCCGCCGGTGACGAACGTCGTAAGCAGTGGCTCTCTAGCTGACGCCAGGGACCGGGGCGAGAGCAACCCCGGGCTGACGGACTTCGAAGGCTCGCTCAGGCGGCGAGTGCGAAGTCGGTGCGCTTGGAATCGGCACCTATTGGTTTGCAGACGTCGTTTACGAGATAAGTCTGCATCCTCGGCCCGCTTCTCCTCGAAGCACGACCACCGTCGAAACCGATCACCCCCTGTGCAGTTGTCAATCACCGACCGAGTCCCGCCCCGTCCGGCCGCCGTGGCGACCGTCCGGTTCGACACCGGGTCAGTGGTACCAGCCTACGGGATCAACACCACCGCGGGCGAACGTATTTCCAGGCGCTACTTCTTACGGCTCAGGGCGTCGACGAGGAGCCCGCCCGCGATGCCCAGGAGGAAGACGTCCTTGGCGAGACCGATCCCCTGAGGGGTGGGCCGGATACCGTCCTGCTCGGTCATCCCGGGCGTCTTGAGGTACATCGAGACGAGCCCCGCGGAGAAGGCCCCGAGCCCGAGCGCGACCACGCCGGTCGGCACGAACGGGACGAGAAGTGCCGTGCCCAGCGCGATCTCGGTCGTGGACAACGCCTTGGTGAACTGCACGGGGTCCTGGTCCTCGAGGAACGGGAACGTCCCCGCGGCCATGCCGTGGATCCCCTGCGCGGTGGCCTCGTCCGCGCCGCGCTTCGTGAGTCCGGAGTTGAGGATGAAAGCGCCTGCTGCGACGCGAGGGATGTACTGACGGAGCTTGACCACGGGGCCTCCTCGGCAAGGTGACGACGACTACCCTGCGACGCTACGTCGTCGGGCAGCCGGATGCACGTCCACCGGCCGGGCGCGCCGTCCGACGGCGCGAGGAGGACGACGACGTCGCCCACCTCGCGCACTCGTCACCGGTTCTGCCGGTGGCGCATGGCGCGCTGCGCCTCACGGTTGTCCTGCTGCTCGCGCAGAGCCTGACGCTTGTCGTACTCGCGCTTGCCCTGCGCGAGAGCGATCTCGACCTTCGCGCGGCCGTCGAGGAAGTAGAGCGAGAGCGGCACGATCGTGTACCCCTTCTCGCGCGACTTCGCCTCGAGCCGCAGGATCTCGTCCTTGTGCAGCAGCAGCTTGCGCTTGCGCCGGGGAGCGTGGTTGTTCCACGTCCCCTGCGAGTACTCCTGGATGTGCACGTTCTCGAGCCAGGCCTCACCGCCGTCGACGGCCACGTAGCCGTCGAGCAGCGACGCTCGCCCCTGACGCAACGCCTTGACCTCGGTGCCGCTCAGGACGAGCCCGGCCTCGAACACGTCGACGATCAGATAGTCATGGCGGGCCTTGCGGTTGCTGGCGATGATCTTGCGGCCAGTCTCCTTCGCCATGAGGGCATCATCCGATCTGCTCGAGCTCGTGGTGCGCCCAGGACGGACCCACCCGCACCGTGCGGCGCGACGTCCCAGGTTACGCGAGTTCGACGCGCGACCAGTAGGTGATTAGCGCAGCCACTTGGCCGGGTCGACCGTCGACCCGTTCTCGTAGACCTCGAAGTGCAGGTGACAGACCTGGCTCGTGCCGGTCGTCCCCGAGTAGCCGACGAGGGTCCCCTGCGAGACGCTCTGCCCGGCCGAGACGACGTACCGGGTGAGGTGGTTGTAGCTCGTCATGAGGTTCTTGCCCCCCACCGTGCCGTGGTTGACCACGACCTGGTTGCCGAGACCGCCGTACGTCCGCGCGAACTGGACGGTGCCACCGGCCGCCGCGTAGATCGGGGTGCCGCAGTACGCGCGCAGGTCCATGCCCGCGTGCAACCTCGTCACGGGCAGGAACGGGTGCTTGCGCATCCCGTAGCTCGAGGTGATGTGCGGGACCGCCGTCGGGTAGGCCAGGAACCCGGACGTCACGGCACCGCCGCCGCCACCACCCCCGCCGCCGCCGGTGCTGCCACCACCCCCGCCGGACCCGCCACCCGTGGCGGGCGGCGGCTGCTTGGCCGCTTCCTCGGCGGCCTTCCGGTCGCGCTCGGTCTGTGCCGCGATGATGCCCTGGAGCTCGGAGGTCAGCGCTGCCTGCGCCTGCTCGTTGGCGGCCATCTGGGCGAGCGCGGCCTCCTTGCGCGACTCGATCGTCGCCTGCTTCGCCTGCTGCTCCGCAATCAGTTCCTCGATCTCGGCCTTGCGGTCCGCCGCCGCGGTCCGCGCGGCGTCGGCCGCGACGACGTTCTGGTCCGCCTGGACCTTGAGGTCCGCGATCGTCTCGCGGATCGCCGTCAGGCGCGCCTCACGGTTGCGTGCGATCGACTCGGCCTCCTGGAGGTCCGTGAGGGCGCGAGCCTGCGTGCGCGCCGCCGTCGACGACATCGCGTACTGCTCGATGAAGTCCTCGGTGCTCTGCGCCCCGGTCACGATGCCGAGACCGCTGACCTCGCCCTGGCCCCGGTAGGCCTGGCGAGCCATCTCCGCGATGCTCCGCTTCGCCGAGCTCGCCTTGCCCGCGGACTCCTGGATGTCCAGGTTGATGGCCTGCTCCTCGGCCTGCGCGTCCTGGAGGCGCACCTCGAGCTGCGCGGCCTCGCGCTGGGTGCGCTCGAGCTCCGCCGTCGCCGTGTCGAGCTCGGCCTGCGCCACGGGCAGGCGACCCTCGATGGTCTGCAGGTCCAGGATCGCCTGGGCCAGCTCCGCGTCGGTGCCCTCGAGCTGCGACTCCAGCCCCTCCCTGTCCTTGAGGGCCTGGCTCTGGCGACGCTCGGCCGCCGCACGCTTGTCGTCCAGGTCGTCGGCGGTCGCGGCGACCGCGGTTCCCAGGAGGAGGAGCAGCGCGGTTCCGCCCGCTGCGAGGCGTCGGGTCAGCTGGGACATGTCACACCCTCGTGTATCGGCTGAGCGTGACGACCGAGGAGATGGCCGCCAGGACGAATGCGATGAGGAGCAGCAGCGGCGCGATGCGCAGCACGTCTGACTCGGAGATGTACGCGATCCAGCTCACCGAGCTCTGGAGCCAGTCCGTCACGAGGTACTTGACCCCGAGCCACAGGCCCCCGACCGCGAGGAACGCACCGACCACCGCGGCGATCGCCCCCTCGAGGATGAACGGCAGCTGGATGAACAGCTTGGACGCGCCCACGAGCTTCATGATCTCGGTCTCGCGCTGACGACTCATCGCGGACAGGCGGATCGTCGTCGTGATCAGGAGCACCGCGGCGAGCATCATCACGACGGCGAGGCCACCGGCCATGAGCGAGGCGCGGTTGAGCGCCAGGAAGAGCGAGTCGAAGATCCGGCGCTGGTCCTCGACCCCCTCGACGCCCGGGCGGCCGGTCACGACGTCGTTGACGACCTCGTAGTTCTCCGGGTTGGTCAGCTTGAGGCGGAACGAGGCCTGCATGTCGTCGACCGTGAGCTGCGTGCCGTTGTACCCGTCGGGGAACCGCTCCTGGAAGGCCGCGAACGCGTCCTCCTTCGACTCGAAGTAGACCGTCTGGACCTCGGCACCGAGCTCGGTCTCGAAGAGCGACTCGAGCGACTCGACCTGCTCGGGCGAGGCCTCGCCCGCGGCGCACGTCGGGTTGGGCGAGTCGATGGGGCACAGGAAGACGGAGACCTCGACCCGGTCGTACCAGTCGTCCTTGAGCTTGTCGATCTGCATCTGGAGGAGCGCGGACGCCCCGACGAACGTGAGCGACACGAAGGTCACGAGGACGACCGAGATGGTCATCGCGAGGTTGCGGCGCAGGCCGGCACCGATCTCGGCGAGGATGAACTGGGCGCGCACCTGCTACCACTCCCCCCGGCTGGACCGCTGCACCTGCGTCGAGCTCACGGCGGAGCCGCGCGTCGCACCCTGCTGCGACGGCTGGACGCGAGCAGGCGGCTCGATCGTGGGCACCGGGCGCACCTCGACGGGCGGCGACCACGGCCGCTCCGCGAGGTGACCGGTCGGCTCACGCAGAGCGTCGCCGTCGGGCATGGGCACCCCCGCGCCGTAGACGCCGTCCTTCTGGTCGCGCAGCACGACACCGTTCGAGAGCTCGATGACGCGCTGGCGCATCTGGTTGACGAAGCCCGAGTCGTGCGTGGCCATGACGACCGTGGTCCCCGTGGCGTTGATGCGGGACAGCAGGTTCATGATGCCGAGCGACGTGTTCGGGTCGAGGTTTCCCGTGGGCTCGTCCGCGAGCAGGATCGAGGGTCGGTTGACGAACGCGCGAGCGATGGCGACACGTTGCTGCTCACCGCCCGAGAGCTCGTGCGGGCGCCGCTTCTCCTTGCCCTGCAGCCCGACCGTCTCGAGGACCTCGGGGACGGTCACGGCGATCATGTGACGCGGCCGGCCCGTCACCTGGAGCGCGAACGCGACGTTCTCGAAGACCGTCTTGTTCTGCAGCAGGCGGAAGTCCTGGAACACGACGCCGATCTGCCGGCGCAGCGACGGGACCTTCCAGCTCGACAGGGTCGACAGGTCGCGGCCGGCGACGAAGACCTTGCCCTGCGTGGGCCGCTCCTCGCGCAGCGCGAGCCGCAGGCAGGTCGACTTCCCGGAGCCGGACGCGCCGACCAGGAAGACGAACTCGCCGCGCTCGATCTCGGCGGACATGCCGTTCAGGGCAGGTCTGGCGCCGCGGGCGTAGACCTTCGAGACGTTCTCAAAACGGATCACAGGGGTTGACCAGTCTCTCGTTGGGGGAAGCGAAAACAGTTCGCTGGTCGCCCACGAGAGTAGGCACGCCCTCATGCCCTGACACCGCTGACACGCCGGGTGCGTCGGGATCCGGACCGCCGGAGGGACGTTTCACCCCGGGTGACGGAAGAGGCCGGGACACGAGGCCCCGGCCCCTCCGTCAGGCCTGGTCAGCGCTGCGGCGCCACCGGATCCCGGCCTCGATGAAACCGTCGATGTCGCCGTCGAAGACCCCCGAGGTGTTGCCGACCTCGTACTCGGTCCGCAGGTCCTTGACCATCTGGTAGGGGTGCAGGACGTACGAGCGCATCTGGTCGCCCCAGCTCGCCTTGATGTCTCCTGCCATGGCCTTCTTGGCCGCGCTCTCCTCGGCCTGACGCTGCAGGAGCAGGCGGGACTGGAGCACGCGCAGGGCCGCGGCACGGTTCTGGATCTGCGACTTCTCGTTCTGCATCGAGACGACGATCCCCGTGGGGATGTGGGTCATGCGCACGGCCGAGTCCGTCGTGTTGACGGACTGCCCGCCGGGGCCAGACGAGCGGAACACGTCGACCTTGATCTCCGAGTCGGGGATCTCGACCGAGTCCGTCTGCTCGATGAGCGGGATGACCTCGACAGCGGCGAACGAGGTCTGGCGGCGGCCCTGGTTGTCGAACGGCGAGATGCGGACCAGGCGGTGCGTGCCGGCCTCGACCGACAGGTGCCCGAACGCATAGGGCGCCTTGACCTCGAACGTCGCGGACTTGAGGCCCGCCTCCTCGGCGTAGGACGTGTCGAGGACCTGGGTCGGGTAGCCGTGGCGCTCGGCCCAGCGCAGGTACATGCGCATGAGCATCTCCGCGAAGTCGGCCGCGTCGACGCCGCCGGCACCGGCGCGGATCGTCACGACCGCCTCACGGGCGTCGTACTCGCCCGAGAGCAGGGTCTTGACCTCGAGGACGCCCAGGTCCTTGCGGATCAGCTCGAGCTCGGACGCCGCCTCGGCGAGGGTCGCTGCACTGTCAGCGTCGCCGACGTCAGCATCACTGGCCATCTCGACGAGCGTCTCCAGGTCGTCGATCCGGTCGCTCATGTTCGTGATGCGGTCGAGCTCGGACTGCGTCTGCGAGAGCGCGGTCGTGACCTTCTGGGCGGCGTCCGTGTCGTCCCACAGGTCCGGCGCCGACGCCTTGTCCGACAGCTCGGCGATCTGGACGCGCAGGGCGTCCGGGTCGCTCACGGCGCTGATGGTGTCGAGCGTCGATCGGAGGGCGCGGATCTCGTGCGGGAAGTCGATGGTGGCCACGGTCCTCAAGGTTACGCGACGACGGCGCCCCGCACGGCCCGGTCCCGTGGGCGTGCGCCCGCAGCGTCTCTCGTCAGCCGCCCGACGACGGCGCTCGCGCCCCGTGGACGGGCTCGACCTCGACGTCGGGTGCGGCGAGCGTGCCCGTGCCGGGCTGCGCGGGAGCGGTGCCGTCGTCGGCGGCGGGCTCACCTGCCGCCGAGGCGCGACCTTCGGCGCGGGCCTTCGCGAGGAGCGCCTCCAGGCGCTGCTTGCGACGTCGGCGGTTGTCGCGCACGCCGAGCACGACGAGCACCACCACGGCGACGAGGAGCAGGTGGACCCAGGGGACGGCCCAGGTCGTCACCGTGACGGTGACGGGACGCAGGTCCGCGGCGGGGACGTCGATCGCGCCGCCCGTCTCCCCCTCGGTCGCCACGAGCGACGGGACCACGACGACCTCGGTCGTCACGGGGCCGACGGGCCAGATCCCTCCGATCGTCACGGCCGTCGAGCGCGACGTGCCGGGGATCAGCTCCTTGACCCCCTCGACCCCCCGGTCGAGGGTCGTCGCTCCGATGCCGAACGCCCCGGAGGCCTTGATGGTCTGGTCCCCGCCGACCCGCAGGTTGCCGTCGTTGGTGACCTCGTAGGACACCCGGACGTCGCCGGGCGCGAACGGGTTCCACGACGGCGTGTAGGTCGCGGTGACCTGGTCGAGCGCGATCGACGGCACGACCTCCCCCGGCACCCGCAGGTTGACGCGGACACCCACCCGGCTCTCGACCCCGACCCCGGGGCCGGCGGCAGAGGATGCCGTCGTGACCGTCGCGACGATCCCGGCGGGGTGGTCGCCCGGTGTCACGTTGTCCGGCACCGTGATGGTGAACGGCACGATGACGGTCTCCCCTGCGGGGACCTCGACGCTCTGCTGCACCTCGAACCAACCGCCGGAGTCCTGCGGCTCCTGGTCGGAGGTGCGGATGTCGAAGCTCCCCGTGGGCGTGAAGATCCCGTCGTTCGTGACCATGGCGAACGTGACGGGGGCAGGGCCGTGGTTGGAGACGGCGACCTGGTCCTGGATCTGGGCGCCCGGTTCCGCGACGAAGTCGAAGATCCTCCGGTCGTCGGGGCCGTCGGGCGAGGCCGTGGTGACCGAGAACCGGATGCCCCCCGGGTCGGGGGCGGTCGCCTGGGCAGATCCGACGACGCCTGTCAGGGCGAGGGCCAGGACCCCCAGCGACGCGAGCCCGCGCACGAACCCGCCACCGGGCCTCCTCGCAGGCCGAGGTCCTGTCTCACGCGCCTTCTTCATGTCCGTGCTCACCACGACTTCCGGTCTTCGTCGAACGGGATTGCTGCTCCGGAGACGGTACAGGGCCGACGGACATCCGTCGGCCCTGCGTCGTCACCGTCCGTGACTGGTCTCGCGAGGAGCCGTCAGCTCTCCATGAGCGTGAGCGTCAGCGTCGACGCGTACGCACCGGAGGGCGTGCCCTTGGGGACCGTGAGGTTCAGGCCGGCCTTGACGCCGAACGACTGCCCCTTGGCCTCGAGCGAGGAGCCGCTCGACACCAGGAGGTCGCCGACCTGGACGCCACCCGTGAGCCAGTCACCGCCGGGGCCCTCGCCTGCGGGGACCTCCTGGAGCTCGCCCGCGATCGGCTGGCCCGGCGTGACGTTGAAGTCGCCGGGGATCGGGTTCGCCAGCTCGGGGACCCAGCCGAGGTTGGAGGAGTCGATCTCCGGCAGGCCTGCCGCCGTGAAGCTGCTGACCTGGCCGGTGACGGTCCAGCTCGCGTCCGCACCCACGTCGTTGCGGTCGTCGGTCACGCTGATACCGTCGAGGAGACCCGTGAACTCACGGTTCCCAGCGGCCCAGATGTCCTCGTCCGTCGTCTCGCCCAGCGTGACGGACGGGTTGGCGACGTTGAGCGCGAGCGCTCCGACCGGCGTGACGGCGACCTGGATCTGGACGTCCTCCTCACCGTGGGTCACCTCGTCGGCGACGGCCCCGGAGGCCATCGCGACGGTTCCGAGAAGCATCGCACCGAGTGCTCCGCCGGCAATCCACTGCTTCCTTGCACGTGCGTTCATGTAAGTCTCCGTCGTTGGAGGGTGTCGGACCGGATCACCATAGCGGCGAACCCTTGTTTTGTCAGTCATCAGACAAAAGTTGCATGGTTCGTTAAGAAAGTGAACGTACTTGGTCACCTTGTACCGCCCGTGTTCACCGGATGGTCATGCGTACCACCGACCCTCGGGACTCACCAAGCGCGCGCGCTGGACTCGGCACGCACGAGGATGCCGTCCGACCACAGCTGGGTCACCCAGGTGACGAGGACCGGGCGGGACAACCCGACCAGCCGGACCTCCGCGGTCCGTCCGTCGGGCGTCGACGCCTCGACGATGGTGACAGCATGCAGGTCGTCCAGCATCTCGGGGTGCGCGGCCACGAACTCCTCGACCGAGGCCCGCACCTCCGCGTCGCTGAGCCGGAGCACCGCCTGCTCCCCAGGGACGGGCACCCGCCCCTCGTAGAAGATGTCCTCGCTCATCGAGTCGGCGGCGTCGAGCGCCGCCGCGTCCGCGACGTCGAGAAGTCGCTTGCGGTCGAGGTGGACCCCCGTCGCCGAGACCACCACGGTCACCAGGAGGAGCGCGAACGCGACGAAGGCGCTCGTGAGGAGCATGATCTGGCCGTCATCGTCGCGCCCCCGCACGAGCCGGCCGCGTCGTGCGTCGGTCCGGGGCGCTGACGCGGTCCGGCGTCCGCGCCTCACGGCCGGGCCCCCGCGTACCGGTCCACGGGCGAGACGTGGGCGGCCTCGACCGGGACGGACAACGGTACCCACGACCGGACCCCCGGCGGGACGAACGGGAGCGGGACGTCATAGCGCACGACCGTGGCGACCTCGCTCCCCGGGGCGAGGCAGTGCGGGCTCGAGCACGAGATCGACAGGACGTCGGCAGGTCGCACGTCCTCGAACCCCTGGTCGGCCAGCGCCAGGGAGACCGCGACGCCGGCCCGCGCCTCACCCTGCGCGACCGAGTCGGCCGTGACGAAGGCACGGGCAGACTCCTTCGCGGCGCCCTCGACCGCGAAGGTCGCCGCCTGGATCCTTCCGAGAGTCAGCGCGAGGTACATCACGGGCAGGAGGAGCAGGAGTGCGGCTCCCAGGAACTCCACGATCGCGTTCCCCTGCTCCCGCCCCCCGAGACCTCTCGAGCGACGCCTGCGGACCGCGCCGGGCCCGGGTCCCCTTCGCGGCCCTCGGACTGCCACTCGGGCGGCCCCTCCGTCCCGGGCCGCCCGCTCACGCCCTCGCACTCCGGCCCCCTCGCGCCCGCTCACTGCTCCTCCTTCAACGCGTGCCCGTCCACCGTGACCGCTCCCGACGGGCCGAGCAGCCCGACGACGGGCAACGGAAACGTCACCGTCACCTCGACGACCCGCAGCCCGTCGTGGTCGATCTCTCGCGCCGAGACGTCCTGCGCGAACCGCTCCGACAAGGCCGCGTCGATCAAAGCTCGCGTCCGCGCCACTCCGTCCTCGGTGGTCCGGTCCGCCGTGCCAGCCAGCCGCGCTCCCTCCGCCGCGCTGTCGATCACGATCGCTCGCACGTGCACCGCGAGCACCACCTGGAGAACGCCCAGGAACAGGACGAGGAGAAGGACGGAGACGAGGACGAAGTCGACGACTGCCGAACCCTGCTCCTGCGCGCGAACGCCCCGGCCAGGGGGCGGGACCAGTCGCCGACGCGCCAGGCTCACGGACCGCCGACGCTGTTGATCGCGTTCGTGAAGGTCTCCGTGAGCGCGGGGCCCGCGACGGCCCACAGCGCGATGACCAGTCCCGCGGTCATCAGGGTCACCAGCACCCAGCCCGGGACGTCTCCGCGATCACGCTCCTGCGCGACCTGCTGGTACCTCGCACGCACGGTCCTGCTCATCAGTCGTCTCGTCATCTCGTTCCTTCGGTCGGTCGCGCGCTGCGGTCGCGTGCGGTCGTGGTCCAGGTCGGTCGTCCTGGTCGGTCGTCCAGGTCTTTTCGTCAAGATCGAGAACGGACCGCGGGTCGCCCGCCGTCCGGAAAGGTCGTCACAGGCCGATCCTCAGGGTCGCGATCGACGGGAATATCGCGAACACCACGGTCACGGGGAGGATCAGGAAGACGACGGGCACCATCATGAGAACCTCCTTGCGCCCACCCGACTCCATGAGGGCCCGGCGGCCCGCCTCCCGGACGTCCTGCGCCTGCGCGCGCAGGACGTCGGCGAGCGGCGTGCCTCGCTCGACGGCCACGGCGACCCCCTCCGCGAAGCGTGTGAGGCTCGTCAGCGCGGTCCGGTCGGCGAGCCCTTCGAGAGCACGGGCCAGCGGCACCCCCGAGCGGACCATCGAGAGCGTCAGCGCGAGCTCGGTCGACAGCTCACCCCGGGCCATGGTCGCGACGCGCTCCATCGCCGCGACCGGCCCCTCCCCCGCCCCGACGGACAGCGCGAGCAGCTCCGCGATCGTGGGAAACTCCATGAGCATGCGCTCCTCGCGCCGGGCGACCTGCCGAGAGAGCCGGTAGTCGCAGCCGAGCAGCCCACCAAGTCCGCAGAAGGCGACGAGAGCGGCCAGGACCACGGGGGACGATCCCCTGGTCGCGGCCAGGAGCAGGGCGAGGAGAAGGCCGCCGACCAGTGCGAGCGCTGCCCACACCACCTGCTGGGCCCGGAACTGGTCGACGCTCTCGAGTCGGCCGGCCTGGTCGAGGCGGCGGCGAAGCACCGCACGGGTCGACCCGAACCTCTCGAGCCCCCGCCCGACCTCGGCGAGCCACGGGCCTACGAGACGGTCGAGGGACGGGAAGGGCGATCGCGTCGACGACTCCTGCAGCAGTCCCGACGTGGTGCCGATCACGCGCAGATACGGTCCGACCCGCTCGTCGAGGCGGACCCGCCTGGCACGCAGACGCGACACGACGACGAGGAGCCCGCATCCCAGCATCGCCCCGGCCACGACGCCGATCCACGACACCTCGATCCCTTCGGACCCGTTCACCGCAGGACCCGCACTTCTTCGGGCAACCGCCCGATCCGACGCATGATCTGGTAGGCGACCACCGAGGTGAGCGCGCCGGCTCCGAGCACGACGGCCCCCTGGAACGAGCTGTAGGCCTGCGCGGTCTCGGGTCGGGTGGCCAGCAGGGCCAGGACGACCCAAGGCCCTGCCACCGCGAGTCGGGCGCCGTTCACGGTCCACGACTGGCGCGCCTCGAGCTCGCCTCGCGTTCTGGCGTCCTCGCGCAGGAACATCGCGAGCGTGCGCAGCAGCTTGCCGAGATCCGTGCCCCCCACCTCCCTCGTCATGCGCAGGGCCTCGACGATGCGGTCGGCGACGGGATCTGCCAGGCGCGCCTTGAGCGCGTCCAGGCAGTCGCCGAAGCGCCCGGTCGCACGAAAGTCCTGGGCGAAGCGAGCGAAGGGTTCCCGCAGCTCGACCGGCCCCCGCTCCCCGAGCTGGCCCACCGCCTCGGGCAGCGAGAGGCCCGCACGCACGCCCGAGGCAAGGTGGTCCACGACCTCGGGCCACACGTCACGCAGGCTCGAGCGGCGCCGTCGGGCACGCGAGCGCACGAGAGCGACGGGCGCAGCGCCCGCCATCGCCGCGAAGCACACCGCGACGGGCAGCGCCCGGGTGAGTGCGAGCACGACCAGCAGGACGAACGCTCCGAGTGCCACGCTCACGCCCACCAGGGCGCGCGGGGTGACCGTCGGGGCCCCGGCGAGCACCAGGAGGTCCTGCGTCCTCGTCGACCAGGCGTCGGCCCGACGGGGAGGGCGAGGCGCCGGCTCCCACCAGGCCCACCAGACGCAGAACACCCCGACCCCGAGCAGCAGGCCCACCATGACGCCCATGTCAGCGGGCCTCCCCCGGTCGTGGACCGACCATGAGCGCCGCGAGGTCGATCCCGGCCCGGGCGAACCGCTCCTCCGCCGGCGGGAACCCGTCGCCGCGCACGAGACCGCCCCCGACGCGGTGGAAGAGGTCCGAGGTCTCGACCACCCCCTGCTCCACGCGCCCGGGGACCCCGACGATCTCGCGGACCTGACGTCGACCGTCCGCGGTCACGCCCAGGTGGACCACGACGTCGACCGCACCGGCCACGGTCGGGACGACGAAGCGGTCCGAGACGTTCTCCCCGGCCAGCAGCGGCAGGGTGCACATCTTGGAGATCGCCTCCCGGGCCGAGTTCGCGTGGATCGTGCACATCCCCGGGACGCCAGCGTTCAGGGCGATCAGCAGGTCGAAGCTCTCCGCCTCGCGCACCTCGCCGATGACGATCCGGTCCGGACGCATGCGCAACGCCTCCTTGACCAGACGTCGCAGCGGGATCTCCCCCGTGCCCTCGAGGCTGGGCTGACGACACTGCATCGAGACGATGTCGCGCACCGCGAAGCGCAGCTCGAACACCTCCTCGCACGTGATGACCCTCTCGTGCGAGGGGATCGACCCGGCGAGCGCGTTGAGCATGGTCGTCTTGCCCGCCTGCGTGGCGCCCGCCACGAGGACGTTCAGCCCCGCCCGGACGCAGGCGTGCAGGAACGCCGCGGCGTGCGGGGTGAGGGACCCCAGGCGCACTAGGTGCTCGAGGTGAGAGGCCCGCACGACGTGCTTGCGGATGTTCACGGCGAAGTGCTCGCGCGTGACGTCCGGGATCACGACGTGCAACCGCTCGCCCCCGGGCAGCGCGGCGTCGACGAAGGGGCTCGAGAGGTCGAGGCGCCGACCGGAGGACTTGAGCATCTGCTCGACGAGGTCGCGGACCTGGGTGCTCGTGAGGATGGTCGAGGTGAGCTCGGCCGTCCCGCCGCGCGCGACGAAGACCTGCGCGGGCGAGTTGATCCAGACCTCTTCGATCTCCGGGTCGTCGAGGTACTTCTGGAGGGGGCCGAGCCCCGCGACGGCGTCGAGGACCGCCCGCACGGCGCCGGGGACGTCGGCGAGCGGGGGCACGACGCCCAGCGCGGTGCGGGTGTCGTAGTCCGCCAGGGCGTCGGCGACGAGCTGGTCGATCCCCGCCTTGTCGCGCAGCGGGTCGACGCCTCGGCGGCGGATCAGCTCGCGGACCTCGCGCTCGAGGATCGCCACGCCTGCGGTGCTCATCGTCGTGCCACGCTCCCCTGCGTCCCTGCGCGCCCCCCGCGCAGTCGACCACCCGGCGGGGTGGTTGCGCGCCGAGACTAGGGCACGACCGGCCGGGTCCGCACCGCCCCCTGTGGACAACCGCTCAGGATCCGCGGGATCTCGCGGATCACACCTCGGTGGATGTCCGAACTGTGGTCAGGGCCCCACGAGCTCCGGGCAGGGCAGCAGCGCGGGCCGCCACGGCGAGCGCACACCCGGCATAGGGTCGGCGCATGTCTGCGAGCACCCCCGCCGTCCCCCGTCCCGCCCTTCCCCAGGTCCCCGGCCGTTGGCGCGCCGCGGCCGCCGCGACGGGCCTGCTGCGCCCCGACGGCTCGGTGGCCTCGACGATCTTCGCCGAGATGACGAACCTCGCGCTGCGCACGGGGGCGATCAACCTGGGCCAGGGCTTCCCCGACGTGGACGGCCCGCACGCGATCAAGGAGGCCGCGATCCGCGCGATCGAGAACGGTCACAACCAGTACCCGCCGGGCACGGGCATCCCGGTGCTGCGCGAGGCGGTCGCGGACCACCAGCGCCGCCACTACGGTCTCGACCTGGACCCGGACACCGAGGTCCTGGTCACCACGGGGGCCACCGAGGCGCTGGCCGCGACGATCCTGGCTCTGGCGGGACCGGGCGACGAGGTCGTGACCCTCGAGCCCTTCTACGACTCGCACGCGGCGTGCATCGCGCTCGCGGGCGCCACGCACGTGCGCGTCCCGCTCCACCCGACCCCGGACGGGTTCCACCTCGATCCCGCGCAGGTGCGCGCCGCCGTCGGGCCGCGGACGCGGTTGATCCTGGTCAACACGCCGCACAACCCGACCGGGACCGTCCTGACGCGCGCCGAGCTCGAGGTGGTCGCGGAGGCGGCGCGGTCCGTGGACGCGGTCGTCGTGACGGACGAGGTCTACGAGCACCTCGTGTACGACGACGCGGTGCACGTGCCCGTCGCGACCCTGCCGGGCATGGCCGAGCGCACGATCACGATCTCCTCGGCCGGCAAGACGTTCTCCTTCACGGGCTGGAAGATCGGCTGGCTGCACGGCCCGGCGCACCTCGTGGAGGCCGTGCGCACGGTCAAGCAGTTCCTGACGTACACGTCGGGGGCGCCGTTCCAGCCCGCGATCGCGCAGGCCCTGGCCGACGACGAGGCGCCGCGCGCCCTGGCCGCGTCCCTCGCGGCCCGGCGGGACCTGCTGTGCGAGGGCCTGGTGGCCGCGGGCTTCGAGGTCGTCGTGCCGCGGGGCACGTACTTCGTGGTCGCCGACGGCGCACCCCTGGGCTTCGAGGACGGCACCGAGCTGTGCCGCCGGCTGCCCGGGCTCGCGGGCGTCGTGGGCGTGCCGGTGAGCGCGTTCTGCGCCGCGTCACCGGGCGATGGGGACCCCTCTGGCCCGACGACGGCGCAGGCCCTGGCCTCTCGGGTCCGGTTCACGTTCGTCAAGCGTGAGGACGTGCTCCGCGAGGCGGTCTCCCGCCTCGCGGAGCTGCGCTGACGACCTGTCAGGAGGCGCAGACCCCTTCGAGGAGCGGAGGCGGGGTGGTCGTCGTCGTGCCGGTGTCGGCGGGCGGCGCGACCTCGCCGGTCGTGCCGGCGTCGGGGACGGTCGTGCCGGCGTCGGGGACGGTCGCGCCGGCGTCCGGGACCGTCGCACCCGCGTCGGGAACCGTCGCACCAGCGTCGGGGGCTGCTGCACCGCCGTCGGCCGGGGGCGCAGCAGTCTCGTGACCGGGCGGCGGCTCGTCGGCGGCCATGCGGTCCCAGATCGCCTGGGCGTCCTTGGTCCACACCACGCGGTTCTTGTCGTTCGGCGCTTCGACGACGGGCAGCGGCGTGAAGACGATCTCGGACGGCTTGATGTCCTTGAGCGAGAAGGCGAGCCCTGCCAACGAGTCGAGGCCCGCGAGGTTGGGGCTCGCGCTGATCGAGGAGAGCACGGCCTTGATGAGGCCGTACAGCTGCGGGGTGTCCGTGATGATGTTCTTCGACAGGAGCTCACGCATCATCGAGTCCAGGAACGCCTGCTGACGCGCGATGCGGGCCAGGTCGCTGCCCATCTCGAGTCCCATGCCGCTGCCCTTGCGGGCGCGCAGGAAACTGATCGACGTACGACCGTCGAGGACCTGCTCGCCTGCCGCGATGTTGAGGTCGCGCGAGTGGGATCCACCCACGACCGGCTCCGGGAAGCACATCCGCACGCCACCGAGGGCGTCGACGACCCCGATGACACCGGTCATCTTGACCACGACGTGGTCGGTGATGGTCAGCCCGGTGAGCTCCTGGACGGTCGTGATGGTGCACGCCGCGGCGCCCACCATGTCGTCGACTCCGCCGGACCCGATCTCGAACGCGGAGTTGAACATCGCGTCGTTCTGCTTGCGGGTGGTCCTGCCGTCGGACAGGTTGCACGCGGGGATGTCGACGAGCGAGTCGCGCGGGATCGACACGACCTCGATGCGGCTGCGGTCGCCGGAGATGTGCACCACGAACGTCGTGTCGGAGCGCATGCCGTCCTCGGCACCGGCGAGCTCGGCGTTCTCCTCGTCGCGGTAGTCGGTCCCCATCACGAGGATGTTGAGGGCCTTGCCCGCGTACGGGTCGTCCGGGTCTCGCGGCGCCTCGGGTTCCGACGGCGAGTCGACCAGGGCCGACACGTCGCTGACCGTCACGGCCGACTGCCAGTCCATGTAGGCGGCGGCTCCGCCGACGACGCCGAAGGCGAGGACCGCGGTGGTGACGAGACCGGTGGCACGAAGGACCTTGTGCGTGCGCTGCGAGCGCGCGTGATGAGGGCCGCTGTTCGAGGCGGTCTTCGGGCTGGGCATGAGACGAGCCTAGATGCACGGCAGGGCCAAGGGCTTCGTGTCGTGCAAAGGAAATGTGAAGTGTCCTGCTGGATCTGCTGCCCACGAGGCCGAGCCGGGCCCCTCCCGTGCTCCTTCATATGGCGCATCTCGGGCGATCTCGGGCATGGACGAGGCACACCAGGGCCTGGCACCGGCCCTCTCTGCGGTTCAGGCGGGCAGGTGCCAGCCACCCTTGCGGAACGCGGGCGTCGCGAGCCCGAGGACGAGGAGGGAAGCCACGACGGCCCCCAGCATGACCGTGCTCATGGCCACCGCGTCGCCTCCGAGGACCCCGACGAGGGGGCTCACGAGCCCGGCGACCCCGGCCTGGAAGGCCCCGATGACCGCGGCGGCCGTACCGGCCCTCTCGCCGTGCCGGGTCAGCGCCAGCGCGGAGGCGTTGGCCGGGATGAGTCCCTGGAGCGCGAGCGTGAGCCACAGCGCGGCCAGGAGCCCTATCAGGCCGCCCGCCCCGGTGAGCGCCACGACGAACAGCCCCACCGCGAACACCCCCTGGAGGACCAGGGCGGCGCGCAGGATCCGCACGGGGGCGACGCGCCGCACGAGCGAGGCGTTGACCTGGGCCGAGATCACGAGGCCGATCCCGTTGACCGCGAACAGGGCGGCGAACTGCTGGTGGGTGAGCCCGTACCCCTCCTGCAGGACGAACGGCGAGCCGACGACGTAGCTCATCAGGACGGCCATGCCGAGCCCGGGGAGGACGGCCAGGGCGACGAAGTGGCGGTCCTTGAGGAGCGCTCCGTAGCCGCGGAAGACGCTGCCGACCCCGCCCACCTGGCGGCGCTCGGTCTCGAGGGTCTCGGGCATGAAACGCAGGACGATGAGCCCCAGGACGAGGCCCAGGACCGCGAGGACCCAGAACACCCAGCGCCAGTCGCCGTGCCCGGCGACGAACGAGCCGATGGTCGGCGCCAGGAGCGGCGCGAGCCCGATGACGAGCATGAGCCGCGACAGGATCCTGGCGGCGTCCGACCCGGTGAACCGGTCGCGGATCACGGCGATCGAGACGACCTGGGCCGAGGCGTTGAAGAAGCCCTGGAGGACGCGCAGGACGATGAGCCAGCCGATGGTCGGCACGACCGCGCACAGGACCGAGGTCACGACGTGCAGCGCGAGGCCGATGATGACGGGCGCCCGGCGTCCGTACCGGTCGGACAGCGGGCCGATCACGAGCTGTCCGAACGCGCCGCCGACGAGCATCCCGGCCAGGGTGAGCTGCGCGAGGGCGGGGCTGGCGTCGAGGTCCGCCGCGACGTCGGGCAGGGACGGCAGGTACATGTCGACCGTGAACGCCGGGAGCGTGGCGAGTGCGCCGAGCAGGAGGACCCACTTGACGGTGGAGCGGCCGGGGCGCCGGGCCGTGGCACGCCCCTCGCTGTCCTTCGACGGCGCCGGCGGGGTGGGTGCAGTTCCTGCCGGGGGTGTCTCCATGGGTTCGATCATAACGATTCGACCGCCCGGCCACGCCCGGATCCGGGACCAGGTTTCGTGACGTGCCCGACGGCGCAGCCGCCTGTGCCACCCGACCTCACCGCACGCTCAGCGGCCCAGCAGGAGCCACGTGACACCGAGGGAGACGAGCGCGAACGCCGGGACGACCCACATGACCGTCGCCGACAGGCGTCGCGTCCGCCGCACCGGGCCGTCCTGCGGTTCACCGGGCAGCGGCGAGACGATCGGGTCGTCGAGCGTGCCTCTCCTGGCCTGGACCGCGCTCCACGCCGTGCCCACGGCGAGCACGAGCGCACCGGCGACCGCGACGGGCCAGGCCGGGAGCGAGACGAGGACGCCGTCCAGCAGGACGGGGACCACGACGAGCACCGCCATGCAGCCCGCCAGGGCGAAGAACGACACCAGCGGTCGCTCCAGGATGGTTCGCAGCACCGGGGAGCTGAACCGGTAGAAGAGCAGGATCGCCGCCCCGAACGCCGCGATCATCGCGAGCATCCCGGCCGTCACGTCGACGCTCGGCGCCGCATCGCCGACTCGCCCGGCCAGGGCCACCGCCGAGCCGCCCCAGCCGAGGAGCAGCAGCCCCAGGAACTGGGCGGTCACCGGCCCGAGCACCTTCACGACCTCCCACCGCCTGTCGGGCTCGACGGGCAGGTCGAGGCTCCTCGCGTAGGCCACGGGGTTCCCGAACGCCTCTGCGGCGGACTCTCCGCTCTCCGCGCAGTGGGACTCGACCTCGGTGAGCGCCCCACCGAGGGCGGCGCCCGGCACGTCGAGCAGCCTCAGCTCGATCAGGAAGGCCTCGGCCCACTCCTCCTCGACGTGCGGCGCGAGGCGCCTCTCGATCTCGTAGCGCGCGGCGGTCCGCTTCTCGCTCGTGCGGGTCATCGGTTCTCCTCGGTGGGGGTGGATCGACGGGCGGGGTCGTCGGCGCCGGGCTGCTCGGCCTCGGCCCCGGTGCCTGCGACGAGGTCACGGGTCGTCCGGGTGAACGCCTCCCACAGCGCGACACGCTGCGCGAGCTCGTGGCGGCCCGCGTCGGTGAGGTCGTAGTACTTGCGCCCGGGCCCGCCGTCTCCGGCCCGCCACTCGACCGTGACGAGACCGCCCGTCTCGAGGCGCCCGAGCAGCGGGTAGAGGGTCCCGCCCTTGATGACCCCGAGGCCGCCGTCGGCGAGTCGCGCGGCGATCGCGTACCCGTAGGTGGGGCCCTCGGCGAGGGTGCGCAGCACGCAGACGTCGAGGACGCCGCGGAGCCACTCGCTGGGCCAGGTGCTCTCGGTCATGGCTAGATCGTGTCGCTAACTAGTCAGCCTGTCAACCTAGCCACGACCGAGGCCCGACGG
The DNA here is from genome assembly GCF_016907365.1 of Oerskovia paurometabola. Classification (NCBI taxonomy): domain Bacteria; kingdom Bacillati; phylum Actinomycetota; class Actinomycetes; order Micrococcales; family Cellulomonadaceae; genus Oerskovia; species Oerskovia paurometabola. The sequence continues at coordinate 2,965,676 of NZ_JAFBBV010000001.1, forward strand.
CGCCGCTCGCCGACGCGATCGCCGAGCGCAGCGCGCGGCGTGGGTGGCACGAGGCATCCTGGGAGACATGTGCGGACGCTATGCCTCCTTCCGGGACGCCCAGGACCTCGCCGACGATTTCGCGATCGCCGACCTCGCCGACGACGCGCGGCTCCTGCCACCGTCGTGGAACGTCGCCCCCACCGACCCCGTGCGAATCGTCGTCGAACGAGCGGCCAAGGACACGGGCGAGGTCCGCCGTTCCTTGCGCGTCGCCCGCTGGGGCCTGGTGCCGAGCTGGGCCAAAGACCCCGGCGTCGGGGCGCGCATGATCAACGCGCGGGCCGAGTCGTTGCTCGACAAGCCCGCGTTCGCCAAGCCGTTCGCGGCCCGCCGCTGCCTCGTGCCGGCCGACGGGTACTACGAGTGGCGGAAGGTCGAGACGCCTCCGGCTCCCGGATCCACCGCGCGCAGGCCCAAGGTGACCAAGCAGCCGTTCTACATCCATCCGGACGGGCCCGCGGTCGCCGCCTTCGCGGGCCTCTACGAGTTCTGGCGGGACCCCGCCAAGGCCGACGACGACCCCACCCGCTGGCTCGTCTCGACCACGATCATCACGACCGACGCCGCCCCGGCGCTCGCCTCGATCCACGACCGCATGCCGCTCGCTCTCGCCCCGGACCGGTGGGACGCGTGGCTCGACCCTGCGGTCGGCAAGGACGAGGCCGCCGGGCTGCTGGTCGCACCCGAGGTCCGCATGGAGGCCCAGGAGGTCGCGCCGCTCGTCAACAGCGTCGTCAACGACGGCCCGGAGCTCGTCCAGGCGGTCTGAGGCCCGACCTCAGCCCTTGTACGCCCACTGCAGGCGCACGGGCTCGATGACCCCGAGCCCGTGCACCTCGCGCTCGGGCTGCGCGGTCAGCGCGAACCGCGAGTCCCTGGCCAGCAGGGCCGCGGTCTCTCGGTCCATCAGCACGGTCGCGGGCTCGGCGATCTCGGTGAGTCGCGAGGCCAGGTTCACCGACGGTCCGAACACGTCGCCGAAGCGGGAGAGCACCCGGCCCCAGACCAGGCTGACCCGCACGGGCGGGACCTCCACGCCCTCGCCGGCCCGCTCACCCTCCTCGGCGAGCCCCAGCGCGACCTTGGCGCCGGTCGCGACGTCGTCGGCGACGTAGAGGACCGCGTCACCGATGGTCTTGACGACCCGGCCCCCCGCAGCCGTGATGATGTCGCGCGCACGGGTCTCGAAGAGCTGGACGAACTCCGCGAGCTCGCTCGACCCGAGGCCCGCGGTGCGCTTGGTGAAGGACACGATGTCCGCGAAGCCCACGGCGCGCGGCAGCGGCAGCGCCTGCGAGTCGGTGACGTCCCCGGCGCGCGCCTCGGAGAACTCGACCGTGAACCGCGCGGCCACGGCCGCGAGCTGACGACGCCACGCGTGACGCAGCTGGGTCTCCAGGACGGGGGCGAGGTCCGGCAGGCGGTCGAGCACGAGCAGACGGGCGCTCGTGTCGTCGAGGTCGAACCGCTTGGTCATGTGCTCGACGAGGGCCTCGACCTGCCACAGCACGAGCCGCTCGGTCGTGTGCCCCATCGAACGGATGAGCGTCGTGAGCGACCTGTCGTCGAACTTCTCGTGCTCCGCGACCGAGTAGATCTCCTCGAGGGCGACCGCGTCGTCCTCGGTGAACATCTGCTCCTGCTGCTCCGTGATGGGCAGCCCGAGCGCCTGCCAGTACGAGCGCACCTGCCTCTCGGTGAGCCCGGCTCGCTCCGCCAGGCCCTCGACCGTCAGGGCACGGGGCCCACCCAGGAGCGCCTCGTCGAGGTCCGCCTCGACCGGCGACGGGGCCGAGGGTGAACCGCCGGCCCCGACGATCGCGGAGAGCGCCGCCGCGTCCTCTCGACGCGCCAGCCGACTCTCCAGCCGACTCTCCAGCCGACTCTCCCCAGCAGCCTCGGTCGTCTCGATGGTCTCGATGGTCTCGTCGGCTGCCTCAGGGATGTCGTGCGTCACAGAGCGATCCTAGTTCAGGGGGACCTCGCGCTCCGGCGCTCCCAGCCGGAGGTGGTGCACGTCGCCGCTGTGCAGCACGCGGGACGTCCCGTCCTGCTCCCGCACCAGCAGCGAGCCGTCCGGCCCGAACCCGTAGGCCTCACCGCTCACCTGGCCGCCGCCCGTGAGGTCGACCCGCACCTGCGCCCCGAGCGTCGCGCTGACCTCGGCGCACTCCTCGGCGAGCCCGGCCTCGACGGCGTCGCCCGCTGCCTCCTGCCACCGGCCGAGGGTCTGGGCGAACGACTCCTCGAGCGCGGTCAGCAGCACCTCACGGTCGGTCGTCGCGGCCCCGACCAGGGCGAGGGAGGTCGCCGACGCGACGGGGAGCTCGCTCTCGCTCTGCCGGACGTTGAGCCCGACGCCCACGATCGCCCCGCCGTCGGGCAGGAGCTCGCACAGGATGCCCGCCACCTTGCGGTACGTGCCCCACCCGGCCATCTCGACGACGGGTCCCGCGCCCGGCGCAGGGACCAGGACGTCGTTGGGCCACTTGACCACGGCCTCGACCCCCGCGGTCGCGCGCAGGCACCGGACCGTCGCGAGGCCCGCGAGCAGCGGCAACCAGCTCAGACGCTCGCGGGGCACGTCGGGACGCACCAGGAGCGAGCCCGTCAGCGCGGTCCGGGCGGGCGTCTCCCACGCGCGGCCCGAGCGCCCCCGCCCGGCCACCTGGTGCTCGGCCACGAGCAGCGCGGGCGCGGGCCAGGCCTGCGGGTCGGCGGCCACGGCCGCAGCCAGCTCGGTGTTCGTCGAGGCCGACTCCGCCACGACCTCGAGCCGGGCGAGCGGGCCGTGCGGGGCCACGAGGAGGTCCGCCAGGAAGCCGGGACGCAGCGCAGGGTGGTCGGCAGTCGTCATGTGCTCATCATGCACGCGCACGGGCCGTGCACGGCAGAGGGAACACCTTGTGGAAACCCTCCAACGTCTGCGGCCACGCCGGTGCGATCCCTCGCACCCTCTTGGTCCCACCCACCAACTAGGCTCGGCTGCGTGAACGAACCTGTCGCCGGCACCACCCCGGCCCCCACCGGTCAGCTCATCGGCACCGCAGCGAAGCTCGCCGACCTCGACCGTCGGCGCGCCGAGGCGTCGCTCGCGCCCGAGGAGGCCGCGCGTGCCAAGCAGCACGCCCGGAACAAGAAGACGGCCCGCGAGCGCATCGAGGCCCTGCTCGACGAGGGCAGCTTCGTCGAGCTCGACGCTTTCGCCAAGCACCGTTCGGTGAACTTCGGGCTCGAGAAGAAGCGCCTCGCGGGCGACGGCGTGGTCGTGGGCCACGGCACGGTCGACGGCCGCCAGGTGTGCATCTACTCGCAGGACTTCACGGTCTTCGGCGGCAGCCTCGGCGAGGTGCACGGCCAGAAGATCACCAAGGTCCAGGACCTCGCGCTGCGCACGGGAGTCCCCCTCATCGGGATCTCGGACGGCGGCGGTGCGCGCATCCAGGAGGGCGTCGCGGCCCTGACCCAGTTCGCGGAGATCTTCCGCCGCAACGTCGCGGCCTCGGGCGTGATCCCGCAGATCTCGCTCATCCTGGGCCCGAGCGCGGGCGGCGCGGTGTACTCCCCCGCCCTCACGGACTTCATCGTCATGGCCGACCAGACCTCGAACATGTTCATCACGGGCCCGGACGTGATCCGCGCGGTCACGGGCGAGGACGTGGGCTTCGAGGAGCTCGGCGGGGCACGCACGCACAACGAGCGCTCGGGCGTCGCGCACTACATGGGCACCGACGAGGACGACGCGATCGACTACGTGCGCCATCTCCTCGGCTACCTGCCGCAGAACAACCTCTCCGACGCGCCGAGCTTCGCCCCCGAGGACACCGAGCTCGAGGTGAGCGACGAGGACCTCGAGCTCGACGCGCTGATCCCCGACTCCGACTCGCAGCCGTACGACATGCGCACCGTGATCGAGCACGTCCTGGACGACGGCGACTTCCTCGAGGTCCAGCCGCTGTTCGCGAAGAACGTGATCGTCGGATTCGGGCACGTCGAGGGGCAGTCGGTCGGCGTCGTCGCGAACCAGCCCCTCGCGATGGCCGGCACGCTCGACATCGACGCGGCCGAGAAGGCCGCCCGGTTCGTGCGCACGTGCGACGCGTTCAACATCCCCGTCCTGACCCTCGTCGACGTCCCGGGCTTCCTGCCGGGCGTCGACCAGGAGCACCAGGGCATCATCCGGCGCGGCGCCAAGCTCATCTACGCGTACGCCGAGGCCACGGTCCCGCTCGTCACGCTCATCACGCGCAAGGCGTACGGTGGCGCGTACATCGTCATGGGCTCCAAGCAGCTCGGCGCGGACGTGAACCTCGCCTGGCCCACGGCCCAGATCGCGGTCATGGGGGCCGGCGGCGCGGTCAACATCCTCCAGCGCGGGGCCCTGAAGGCCGCAGCCGACCAGGGGCTGGACGTGGACGCCGAGCGCGCCCGCCTGGTCGCCGAGTACGAGGAGGCCATCGTGAACCCGTGGGACGCGGCCGAGCGCGGCTACGTCGACGCGGTGATCCGCCCGTCGGAGACCCGCGTGCAGGTCGTGCGCGCGCTGCGCGCCCTGCGCACCAAGCGTGCGAGCCTGCCCCCCAAGAAGCACGGGAACATCCCGCTGTGATCCTGGGGACGCGTTGACACCAGGGCCGCCACCGGCCCTGCCCCCGACACCACCACCGAACGACGAGACCAACGGCGAGGACGACATGCCCGACCAGCAGCACGGCGACGACCACGCAGGACACGGCCACGAGCACGCCGAGGGCGGCCACGACGGCGAGTCGCACGGCCCCACCCCCCTCGGCCCGGTCGACGAGGCCCCGATGCACTCGGCCGTGGACGCCTTGGCCGCGGCCCTGCACGAGTACGTCGGCACGGCAGTCGGGGTACGTGCCGAGTTCGGCGCCTCCGAGGCCGACGAGGACCCGCGCGTCCTGGCGCTCGAGGCCGCGATCGGCGCGCTCAACGCCCGGCTCTACGACGCGCTCCACGACTCGCTCGGCATGCACCCGGACCTGAGCTCGCTCGTGTGGGGCACCGAGGACGACCTCGGCGCCGGGACCGACGCCGACGCGCCGCCCGCCCCCGAGGTCGCCGAGCCGTTCTACCTGGGCTTCGTCGTGGGCCCGGGCCAGACCCCCGACACGTCGCTCGACTCCGTGATCGACTTCCTCGACAACGCGGGCGAGCAGGTCGTGGCCGCGCTCGTCGAGTCGGGCTTCGACGTCCCCGAGTGGGCCGCGTCGCGCGGGGAGGCGGCGGACTTCGACGGCTACGGCGACGCGGACGACGAGGCGCCGGGAGGCGCCCTGTGAGCGAGACCGGCGCGGCGTCGTCCGGCCGGGAGCTGCGCGTGGTGCGCGGCGCCCCGGACGACGTCGAGGTCGCGGCGCTCGTCGCTGGGCTCGCCGCCGCGGCGGCCGCCGCGCACGTGCCCGACGACGAGGCGCCGCTGCCCGAGTGGACCAACCGGTCGCGCGGCCTGCGCGGGACGGGGTCGGGCGCGACGGCGAAGAGCTTCGGCGGACGCTCGGGTCGGCACAACGCCGACTCCTGGCGGTGGAGCCTGCAGTCATGAGCCAGACCACGACCGTCCTGGTCGAGCTCGCGGACGACCCCGGGGCCGTCGAACGCCCGCTGGCGGACGGCCCCGGGTCGAGCGTTCCCCCGCTCCCGGTACGTACCGGCTGGCGCCGGTGGGCGTGGGTCGTGCCGACCGTCCCCGCGGTCGCGCTCGTCGCCTACCGCCAGCTCGCGCCCTCCCAGGGCTGGCCGCTGCCCGCGGCCGTGCTGGGCGTCCTGGCCGTCCTGCTGCTGCTCGTCGCGGTCCTCGCGCTCGCGCGCTACCTCGACGACCGCGACGCACTGCGCGAGTCGCGCGCGCGGGGCGCCCTGCTCGCGGACGCCGAGCGCACCACGGGTTCGCTGCTCGTCGACGGTGCGGCGGGATCCGACGGGGCGGGCCAGGACTCGGCGCCCGCCCCGGGCGTCCTGCCCGACGGCGCCACGCACCTCGGCGGCCGGCTCACGTTCTCGGTCGACCACCTCCCCGTCCGGGCACCGTTCACGGTCACCGTCCCCGCGGGGACGGCCGGCCCGCGCTCGGGCGACCCCGTCGCCGTCTGGTACCCCCGCGGTACCGACGGGCGACCGCGCGTCGTGCTCGTGCGCTACCAGCGCGCCTGGGCCGACGACCTGCTCGCGGCCATGCACCCGGGCCGGGCCGACGACCGGGCTCCGACCACCGAGGGTCCGACGTCGGCCGACCACGGAACCGACGAGCCCGTCGCGGCCTCGAACCAGGACGTCCTGGCGGCCGTCGGTCGGGCCGGGGCCGAGCACCCCCGCCTGGCCGTCGAGGTGGTCGCCCCGACGGACGCGTGGCGGACCCTGCGCATCGACCTCTCCCTCCCGGGCAGCGTGCGGTCGGTCCTCGTCTTCGAGGACGCCGAGGAGCTCGTGTGCATCGGACCCGACGGGGGCCGCCCCGTCCCGCTCGACACCCTCGACCCGGCCGAGGTCCTCGACCTGGCCGAACGGCTCCTGCGAGCCGACTGATCATCCTCCCGGACGACGCCCGACCGGGTACCGCGCAGTAACCTCTACCGGGTGACCTCACCCACCGCGCCGGCCGAGCCCGGCACCCCCACCGCCCGGACCCCCCGCACGCCCACGGCGATCGACGCGATCGCCGACGCCTACGTGCGCACGGTCGCCGACCTGAACCCGCTCGCCGCCACCGCCATGGGCCTCGCCGGGTACGACCACCTCATGACCGACCTGTCGCCCGCCGGGTACGAGGCCCTCGCAGCCGCTGACCGCGCAGTGCTGGCCCAGCTCGCGGACGCCGACCCCGTCGACGACGTCGACCAGGTCACGCTCGCGGCGATGCGCGAGCGCATCGGGCTCTCGCTCGAGCTGCACGAGGCCGGCGAGGACCTCGCGATGCTCAACAACATCGCGTCCCCGCTCCAGGAGCTGCGCGACATCTTCGACATGATGCCCACGGGCACCCTCGAGGCGTGGGAGAACATCGCAGCCCGGCTCGCGGCGCTTCCCGGCGCCATGGACGGCTACATCGCCTCGCTGACCGCCGCCGCCGAGCGCGGCAACGTCGCGGCGGTCCGCCAGGTCCGCGAGGGTGTCAAGCAGGCCCGCGAGCTCGCCGACCCCGAGTCCTCGTTCTTCGTGGAGTTCGTCCGGGGCGAGGCCGCCGCCGCCGTGCTCGACGAGTCGTCCGCCTGCTCCCTGGTGCGCAAGGAGCTCGAGCTCGGTGCCGCGGGCGCCCTGGCCGCCTATGCCAGGCTCGCCGACTTCCTCGAGGACGACCTCGCGCCGCAGGCCCCCGTGGCCGACGGTGTCGGGCGCGAGCGCTACGCCCTGGCCTCGCGCGCCTTCCTCGGCGCCGAGGTCGACCTCGAGGAGACCTACCGCTGGGGCCTCGAAGAGCTCGCGCGCGTGGTCGCCGAGCAGGAGGCCGTCGCGGCACAGATCGCCGGGCCCGGTGCCACGGTCGAGGAGGCCGTCGCAGTCCTCGACGCCGACCCGAGCCGCAAGCTCGACGGCACCGACGCGCTGCGCGCCTGGATGCAGGAGACCTCGGACGCCGCGATCGCGGCGCTCGACGGCGTGCACTTCGACATCCCGACCCCCGTCCTGGACCTCGAGTGCATGATCGCCCCGACCCAGACCGGCGGGATCTACTACACGCCCCCGAGCGACGACTTCTCGCGCCCCGGGCGCATGTGGTGGTCCGTCCCGCCGGGCGTGACCGAGTTCAACACCTGGCGCGAGAAGACGACGGTCTACCACGAGGGCGTCCCCGGCCACCACCTCCAGTGCGGCCAGGCCGTCGCCGCGCGCGACACGCTCAACTCGTGGCGCCGGCTCGCCTGCTGGGTCTCGGGCCACGGCGAGGGCTGGGCCCTGTACGCCGAGCGCCTCATGGCCGACCTCGGCTACCTCGACGACCCGGGCGACCGCCTCGGGATGCTCGACGGTCAGCGCATGCGCGCGGCCCGCGTCGTGCTCGACATCGGCGTGCACCTCGGGCTCGACGCCCCCGAGGAGTGGCGCGGCGACTCCGAGGACCCCCGTTGGGACGCCGACAAGGCCTGGGAGTTCCTCAAGGCCAACGTCAACATGGACGAGTCGTTCGTGCGCTTCGAGCTCAACCGCTACCTCGGGTGGCCCGGCCAGGCGCCGTCGTACAAGGTCGGGCAGCGACTGTGGGAGCAGACCCGCGACGCAGCCCGCGCGGCCGCCGAGGCGCGCGGCGAGGAGTTCGACGTCAAGGCGTTCCACGAGCGCGCCCTGAACCTCGGGTCGGTCGGCCTCGACGTCCTGCGCGGGGCTCTCCAGTGACGGCTCCGACGACCTCGGCGCCTGCTCCGAGCATCCGTCTCCTGCTCGCCTCGCAGTCCCCCGCGCGACTCGCGACCCTGCGCTCTGCGGGGGTCACACCCGAGGTCCGCGTCTCGGGGCTCGACGAGGACGCCGTCCTGGCGTCGGCCGCGGCCCGGTTCGGCGCGCTCGACCCGGCCGACGCGGTGCTCGTCCTCGCCCAGGCCAAGGCGGAGGAGGTCGCCCAGGTCGTCACGCGCGAGGCGCGCGAGCGCGACGAGGCGAGCGACGTCGTCGGGCCGGACGAGGTCGCACCCCTCGTGGTCGGCTGCGACTCCATGCTCGAGTTCGGGGGCGCGATCCACGGCAAGCCCCGGGACGCCGCCGAGGCGACCGAGCGCTGGCGCGCGATGCGCGGCAAGACCGGCGTGCTCCACACAGGGCACTGGATCGTCGACCTGCGCGACCCGCAGGACGGCGGCAGCGGTGCCACCCTCGGGGCCACGAGCTCCACGACGGTCCACTTCGCCGACCTCTCCGACGCCGAGATCGCAGCCTACGTCGCGACGGGCGAACCCCTCGCGGTCGCGGGCGCGTTCACGGTCGACGGCCTGGGCGGTGCGTTCGTCGAGAGCATCGAGGGCGACCACCACGGCGTCGTCGGGATCAGCCTGCCGCTCGTGCGCGAGCTGCTCGGCGAGATCGGCGTGGCCTGGACCGACCTCTGGTCCTGAGGTCCCTCCGGCCCGGCGACTGCTGGGCCACTGCTCGTCAGGCGGCCCGACCGCTCCTCCTGCTCGTGCGCTCCGGCGCCGGGCGCGAGGACGCGGCGGGCCGCCTGCTTGTCGGTGCCGCACAACCATGACGAGCCACGGCCCGGTTCGCCCCGCCGACCATGGAGGGTTCCTACAAACGGCCCCGGTGAGCCTTGGCCTGATCTCCAATCTTGTCCAGTACCGCCGGTCGGAGCGTGAACCCAGGGCGCCGGACGCGCTACCGTGAGCCGTGCCCGAGAACTCCACGAACCCCGCGACCAGCCCGACCCGACGCCTGTCGAAGGTTCTCATCGCCAACCGCGGCGAGATCGCGGTGCGCATCGCGCGCGCCTGCGCCGACGCCTCGATCGCGTCGGTCGCCGTCTACGCGGACTCCGACCGCGAAGCCCTGCACGTCCGCCTCGCCGACGAGGCCTTCGCGCTCGACGGTGCGCGCGCCGCGGACACCTACCTCGACATCGCCAAGCTGCTCGACGTCGCCCGCCGCTCGGGCGCCGACGCCGTGCACCCCGGCTACGGGTTCCTCGCGGAGAACGCCGGGTTCGCCCAGGCCGTGATCGACGCGGGCCTCGTGTGGATCGGCCCGCCGCCCGCGGCCATCGACGCGCTGGGCGACAAGGTCAGCGCCCGGCACATCGCGCACCGTGCGGGCGCGCCCCTGGTCCCCGGGACGCCCGACCCCGTGGCCGACGCGACCGAGGTCCACGCGTTCGCCGCGGAGCACGGGCTGCCCATCGCGATCAAGGCGGCGTTCGGCGGCGGCGGGCGCGGCCTCAAGGTCGCGCGCACGGTCGACGAGATCGACGAGATGTTCGACTCGGCGGTCCGCGAGGCCACGGCCGCGTTCGGCCGCGGCGAGTGCTTCGTCGAGCGCTACCTCGACACCCCGCGCCACGTCGAGACCCAGTGCCTCGCCGACGAGCACGGCACGGTCGTCGTCGTCTCGACGCGCGACTGCTCGCTCCAGCGCCGCCACCAGAAGCTCGTCGAGGAGGCACCTGCGCCCTTCCTGACGGACGAGCAGCGCGCCGAGCTCTACAAGGCCTCCGAGGCCATCCTGCGCGAGGCCGGCTACGTGGGTGCCGGGACCTGCGAGTTTCTCGTCGGCGCCGACGGCACCATCTCCTTCCTCGAGGTCAACACGCGCCTGCAGGTCGAGCACCCCGTCACGGAAGAGGTCTCGGGCATCGACCTCGTGCGCGAGCAGCTGCGCATCGCGGCGGGCGAGCCGCTCGGCTACTCCTCGGTGGCCACTCGCGGCCACTCGCTCGAGTTCCGCATCAACGGCGAGGACCCGGCCGCGAACTTCCTCCCCGCCCCCGGCCGCATCTCGCGCCTGCACTTCCCCAGCGGGCCGGGTGTCCGCGTCGACAGCGGCGTCACGCAGGGCGACGTCATCTCGGGGGCGTTCGACTCCATGATCGCCAAGATCATCGTCACGGGTGCCACGCGCCGCGAGGCCGTCGAGCGTGCCCGCCGCGCACTGCGCGAGACGGTCGTCGAGGGCATCCCCACGGTCCTGCCGTTCCACCGGGCCGTGCTCGACGCCGAGGACTTCGTCCCGGCCGACGACTCGGCCTTCCGTGTGCACACCCGCTGGATCGAGACGGCCTTCGCCGACGAGCTCAAGCAGCTCACGCCTGCGACCCCCGCCCCGGCCCCCGACGAGGACGAGGCGCCCGCGACCGAGCGCGTCGTGGTCGAGGTCGGCGGCAAGCGCCTCGAGGTCGTCCTGCCCGCCGGGCTCGGGATGGCCGCGGGGCGCGCACGTACGGCCAACGCCGCCCGTCGTCCCGCGCGTCGCGCCGCCGCCAAGGCCACCGCGGGCAACGGCACGACCCTCGCCTCGCCCATGCAGGGCACGATCGTCAAGGTCGCGGTCGCCGACGGCGCCGTGGTCGCCGAGGGAGACCTCATCGTCGTCCTCGAGGCCATGAAGATGGAGCAGCCGCTCGTCGCGCACCGTGCGGGCCGGGTCACGGGCTTGTCGGCCGGCGTCGGCGCGAGCGTGAGCTCGGGCACCGCGATCTGCGAGATCGTCGACTGACGACGCGTCGGGCGACCTGACGCGTCGACCCCGAGGCCGGTCGGGCGGCTCCTACGAGCCGCCCGACCGGCCTCTGCTCGTCCTCCCCCGGTGCCGCTACGCGCCGGCGCTGCTGTGCGCGTCGGCCGCGCGCATCGCGCGGCGCCCCGAGGGGACGAGCACCGCGATCGCGATCACCAGGAACATGAGCGCGCCTGAGACGATCAGGAGCGACTCGACCGAGTACCGGTCCGCGAGCGGCCCGAAGATCAGCATCCCGACCGGCATCGCGAGCGCCATCACGATGCCGACGAACCCGAAGACACGCCCCTGCCGGTCGGGTTCGACCGTCTCCTGCAGGACCGTCATCGAGGTCGTGGCGAACGCGGGCACGGCGACGCCGAGCAGGAACATGAACGTGAAGAAGACCCACATGTTCGTCGAGAGCCCCAGCCCGACGGAGAGCACGCCGAACACGAACGTCGCGCCCACGATCATCGCGACGCGGTTCTTGAGCCCACCCCACGTCGCGAGCAGCACGCCGCCGACGATCGCCCCGAACGAGAACGCGAGCTCGTTGGCCGTGAGCTTCCAGACCTCCTCGCCGAACGTGCGCACCACCATGAGCGGCGTGAGGTAGGACGGGGCCACGATCAGCAGGAACACGACCGCGTACAGGCCCAGGACCCAGCGCACAAAGGTGTGGCCGCGCAGGTAGCGCAGGCCGCCCACGAGGTCGTCGAAGTACCCGACCTTCTCACCGGCCGCGACGTCGGCGCGCAGCACCTTGGTCACGGGGATCAGGGCCAGGAGGCCGATCCCGATCACGGCCGTGACGACGTCGACGAAGAAGATCGCGACGATCGAGGCGCTCGCGTAGACGCCCGCCGCTACCGCGGGGGCCAGCAGCGTCATGGCCGACTGGATCGACCCGTTGATCCCGTTGACCCGCATGAGCTTGCTCACCGGGACGAGCTGCGGCAGGAGCGAGGACACCGCGGGCATCTGGATCCCCGCGCCGACCGAACGGATCGCGAGCGCCGCGTAGACGAGCCACAGGTCGTCGGTGCCCGAGAGCATGAGCAGCGCGAGCGCGAGGGTGGTCACGGCGATCGAGGCGTCGGCCGCGATGATCAGGACCTTGCGGTTGAGCCGGTCGGCCCAGACCCCGCCGAAGATCGACACGACCGCCTGCGGCAGGAATCCGAAGACCGTCGCGAGCGCCAGCACGGACCCGGACTTCGTCTCGAGGGTCAGGTGCCACATGATCGCGTACTGCACGAGCATCGACCCGAACAGCGAGACGGTCTGGCCGCCCAGGAAGATCGTCGCGTCGCGTCGCCAGCGCGGCTTGTCCGCCTCGTCGTCCGCCGGGGTCGCTCCGGCCCGGGCTGCGGGGTCGACGGGGTCGACGGGGCCATGGTCGGCGGCTGCGGGGTCGGCGGACTCACGGGGGTGGTAGGGCGTGGCGTCGGCGCCTGTCGAGGCATCCTCTGCGGTCGGGTCGGACACGGTGTTCGGCTCGGGATGGCTCACCCGTCCATGGTGCGGGGCGGGGGGTTGCACGTCCAGGAATTTCCACCGGTGATCGATCGCGCCGGGGGCACCGCGGGTGCGCGTCACGAGCGCGGGGGTCCACGTGGTGGGCACCCGGGCGACGCGCTGTCCTGGGACTCGCCCGGATGGCAGGGTGGGACCGTGACGATCCCGACCGAACCCACGCCTCCCCGCGACGCAGCCGACACCCCGCACGCACCGCGCCACCTCCAGCCCGGGGACGGGTGGGTCGAGTGCACGTGCGGCAGGCGGCACTGGGGGCTCGCGGGCGCCGCGGGGCTGCTCGTCGCCCGCCGGGACGAGGACGGCCGCGTGAGCCACGTGCTCCTCCAGCACCGGGCTCCCTGGAGCGACCAGGGCGGCACGTGGGGCGTGCCCGGCGGCGCGATCCATCCCGACGAGACGCCCGAGCAGGGCGCGCTGCGCGAGGCGCACGAGGAGGCGGGCGTCGATCCCGCGCTCGTGACGATCGTGGGCGACCGGGTCCTGGACCACGGGCCCTGGCGGTACACGACCGTCCTCGCGGAAGTCGTGCACGGCGCGCACCTCGAAGCCCGCGCGACCGACGCGGAGAGCCTGGAGATCGCGTGGGTCGCGGTCGGTGACGTCCTCTCGCTCCCGTTGCTGGAGGCGTTCCGGGACGCGTGGCCCGAGCTCGTGGGGCGCTTCGCCGAGGTCGCCTGACCAGGGCGCCGCCGGAGCGGAGCCCGTCGCCGGAAGTCCTCCGGATGCACGCACGGCCCGTGACCGCCCGCTGTGCGGGTGGTCACGGGCCGTGCGGTGGCGCGGTCTCTACGGGGTGCCGGTCCCGGACGCCTCCGCCCCGCGTCCGGGCGTCGCAGGTTTCTTCGCGGGGCCGTGCGGGACGAGCTTGAGCCCCACGACCGCGGCGATGATGCCCGCGATGAAGACGACCTTGCCGACCGAGGCGGACTCGTCACCGGTGAGGATCGCGTAGGACACGGTCAGGGCCGCGCCGATCCCGACCCACACCGCGTACGCGGTGCCGATCGGGATGTGCTTGACGGCCCAGCCGAGCCCGCCCATGCTGACGGCGAGCGCGACGAAGAAGACGATCGACGGGACGAGCTGCGAGAACCCGTCGGACTTGCCGAGGGCCGTGGCCCAGACGGCCTCGAACACGGCGCTGACGAGCAGGACGATCCACGGCATGTCAGCTCACCACCTTGAGGCCGACCACGGACCCGACGAGCAGGACCAGGAGGAGCCCGCGCAGCCAGGTGAAGGTCTCGGAACCGGTGATGAAGCCCCAGACGACCGTGAGCGTCGCCCCGATGCCGACCCAGACCGCGTACGCGGTGCCGGTGGGCAAGGAGGTCATCGCCCAGGCGAGACCGACCATGCTCAGCGTCAGGGAGACGAGGAAGACGACCGTCGGCCGTCTGCGCGTGAAGTTCTCGGATGCGGACAGCGCCGTCGCCCAGACGGCCTCCAGCATCCCGGAGAGGACGAGGACAACCCAAGCCATGACAAGTAACCCCTCTGAGTCAGTCTTGTCCGTGCGGGTACTGCTCCCTCGTCCGCGCGTCCCTCGTCGGAGGAACTTGGTACCAGCGTACCGACATCGTGTCGTCTTGGCCAGGGATCGTCGCGTCTACCACCGTGGCTTCACACGGCCACCCCTCGCTCCCCGACCGGCCTCCACCTTCGGGTACGGCCGTCCCGCCAGGATCGTCGGATGTCGACCGCCTTCGAGCCCTCCCCTCCCGACGACTACCTGATGCGCCTCGCCGCCTCCGACCTGGGCCGGGGCTACAAGGCTCTCGCCACGGCCCAGCTCGACCTGCACGACGGCCTCGACGTGCTCGACCTGGGCTGCGGCCCGGGTGCCGACCTGCTCGCGTACGCGAAGGCGGTCGGGCCGACCGGGAGCGTCCTCGGGCTCGACCACGACGCCGACGCCGTGGCCCGGGCCCGCGAGCGGGTCAGCGACCTGGCCACCGTCCGGGTCGAGGAGGCGGACGTCCACCGCCTCGACCTCGCCGACGGCAGCGTCGACCGCGCACACACCGACAGGGTGCTCCAGCACGTGGCGCATCCCGGGCTCGTCCTCGCGGAGACGTTCCGGGTCCTTCGCCCCGGCGGTCGCGCGGTGCTCGCGGAGCCGGACTGGGGCACGCTCGTCGTCGACGGCCCCGACGCCGCGACGAGCGACGCCTACGGACGCTTCGTCGTCGAGCAGGTCGTCCGCAACGGCAGGATCGGGCGCCGGCTCACCGGCCTCGCCGAACGGACGGGCTTCACGGTCGAGCGCGTCGTCCCCGTGACCGCCGTCTTCCGCGACGTCCGCGAGGCGGACAGGGTCCTGGGCCTGGCACGGGTCGCCCGCCGAGCCGTCGAGGCGGGATACCTGCGCGAGCGTGCGGGGGCACGCTGGACCGAGCACCTCGCGACGCAGCCGTTCTTCGCGTCGGTGACTCTCTTCGTGGTCGTGGCCGACCGCCCGCCGGCCTAGCCCCTCGCGCCCCTCGCGCCCCTGGGGCGCGGCGCACCAGCGCCGCGCCCGATGGTCGCCCGACCCGACGCGGCGCCGCCGTGTGGGGCGAGTCACGCGGACGCGGGTTCGCGCACCCCGACGACAGGAGTACTGTTCTCGCGGAGGAAGGCAAGCCTTACCAAACTAGGACGCGAGTCCCAAGTCGGCCGGGCCCCACCGCTGCGACCACCGGCCGCCACGGCCTCCGGCTCCCGGGCTTCCCCGCCCCGCGACCCGTCGAAGGACTCCCGTGTTCGCCAACTTCCTCATCGGCCTGCGTGAAGGTCTCGAGGCCGCGCTCGTCGTCAGCATCCTCGTCGCCTACCTGGTCAAGACCGGACGGCGCGACCTGCTCCCCTTCCTCTGGCTCGGCGTCGGCATCGCCGTGGTCGTCTCGATCGGCTTCGGCGCAGCCCTGACCTACGGGCCGCAAGGGCTGACGTTCGAGGCCCAGGAGGCCATCGGCGGGACGCTGTCGATCCTCGCGGTCGGCCTCATCACCTGGATGATCTTCTGGATGGGCAGGACCGCCCGGCACCTCAAGGCCGACCTCCAGCACAAGCTCGACGACGCCGTCGCCGCCGGGAGGTGGGCCGTCGTCGTCATGGCGCTCCTCGCCGTCGGGCGCGAGGGCCTCGAGACCGCCCTGTTCCTCTGGGCCGGCGCCCAGGCCACGGGCACCACGACCAAGCCGCTGCTCGGCGCGGTGCTGGGGCTCGCCGTCGCCGTCGTGCTCGGCTGGGCCGTCTACAAGGGTGCCGTGAGGCTCAACCTGCGCGTCTTCTTCGCCTGGACCGGCGTGTTCCTGATCGTCGTCGCCGCCGGGGTGCTCGCCTACGGCGTGCACGACCTCCAGGAGGCCGGCATCCTGCCCGGGCTGCACAACCTTGCGTTCGACGTCAGCGCGCAGATCCCGCCCTCGAGCTGGTACGGCACGGTCCTCAAGGGCGTCTTCAACTTCTCCCCCGCGACCACCTGGCTCGAGCTCGCCGCCTGGTGGCTCTACCTCGTCCCCACGCTGTTCTTCTTCGTCCGGACCGTCTGGTTCAGCGCGCCTCGCAGCAGTGCCCCCGCGCAGGCCAGCACCCCGGCACCTGCCATCACGACTCCCGGAGGAAACCGATGACCCGCTCACGGGCCACCCGCGTCGCAGCGCCGCTGCTCGCTGCCGCACTGCTCGTCCCCGTCCTGGCCGCCTGCACGCCCAACGACCCGGCCCCCGGCGGCGCGAGCGGCTCCGCGGCCGGCTCCGCGAAGCTCACGGTCGACTCGTCGGCGGACGCGTGCACGCTCTCGGCCGCAGAGGCCCCCTCGGGCAACATCGTCTTCACCGTGACCAACACGGGCGACGACGTGACCGAGTTCTACCTGCTCGCCGAGGACGGCCTGCGCATCGTGTCCGAGGTCGAGAACATCGGCCCCGGCATCAGCCGCGACCTGGTGCTCACCGCCAAGCCAGGGCAGTACGTCACCGCGTGCAAGCCCGGCATGATCGGCGACGGCATCCGCTCCGACTTCACCGTGACCGACTCGGGCGCGGACGTCGAACCCACGGGCGCGGTCGCCGACCAGATCGCCCTGGCCTCGACCAACTACGTCGCGTACGTCAAGGACCAGACCGAGCAGCTCCTCGAGGGCACCCAGGAGTTCGTGACCGCGTACGAGGCGGGCGACGACGAGGCCGCCAAGGCCCTCTACGCCCCGGTGCGCGTCCACTGGGAGCGCATCGAGCCCGTGGCCGAGTCGTTCGGCGACCTCGACCCCAAGATGGACCTGCGCGAGGCCGACCTCGAAGAGGGCCAGGAGTGGACCGGCTGGCACCTGCTCGAGAAGGACCTGTGGCAGCCCGCGCCCGACGCCAACGGCGGCGAGACCTACGTGGCGCTGACGCCCGAGCAGCGCGCGCAGTACGCCGACCAGCTCCTCGCCGACACCCAGGAGCTCTTCGACCGCACGCACGAGGCGTCGTTCGCGGACGGCATCGACGCGCCCGCGATCGGCAACGGCGCCAAGGGCCTGCTCGACGAGGTCGCGACGGGCAAGGTCACGGGCGAGGAGGAGATCTGGTCGCACACCGACCTGTGGGACTTCCAGGCCAACGTCGACGGCGCCAAGGTCGCCTACGACGGTCTGCGCGACGTGGTCTCGGCCAAGGACGAGAAGCTCGCCACGACGCTCGACGAGCGATTCCAGGCCCTTCAGGGCTTGCTCGACGAGCAGCGGCAGGGCGACGGGTTCGTGCTCTACACCGACCTGACGCCCGAACAGGTCAAGGCCCTCTCGCAGGCCGTGGACTCGCTGAGCGAGCCGCTCTCGCAGCTCACCGCCGCCGTGGTGCTCTGAGGACCGACGCGACATGACGACAGTGCCTGACCAGCCCGACCAGCCCGACCAGCCCGACTCCCGTCCCTCCTCGCCCGGCGCCCCGGCGGGACCTGCCGAACCCGCGCACGAGGCGCGCCGCATCTCGCGGCGCGCGCTCCTGGGGATGGCCGGCGTCGGGCTGGCCGGGGCGGGGCTCGCCGGCGGCTTCGCGGCCGGGAACGCCGCGGCCCGCACCGCGGCGCCCAGCGCGGGCCCCGCCGAGGGGGACGGCGCGTACGCCTTCGCGGGCGAGCACCAGGCCGGGATCACGACCCCGGTCCAGGACAGCCTGCACTTCGCGACCTGGGACGTCACGACCCAGGACCGCGACGAGGTGGTCGCGCTGCTGCGCGCCTGGACGCTCGCGGCCTCGCGCATGACGCAGGGCCTGCCCGCCGGGGAGTTCGGGCCCATGTCGGGTCCGTACGACGCGCCGCCGGACGACACGGGCGAGGCCGAGGGGCTGCCTGCCTCCAGGCTGACGATCACGTTCGGGTTCGGCCCCTCGTTCTTCACGGCCGCCGACGGGTCGGCCCGCTTCGGCCTCGACGGGCGCAGGCCCGACCTCCTCGCGGACCTGCCGCACTTCCCGGGCGACATGCTCGAGGACGCGCGCTGCGGCGGTGACCTCGCGGTCCAGGCGTGCGCGAACGACCCGCAGGTCGCGGTCCACGCGATCCGCAACCTCGCGCGCATCGCGTTCGGGACGGCGTCGGTGCGGTGGAGCCAGCTCGGCTACGGGCGCACGTCGTCGACCACGACGACCCAGCCCACGCCCCGGAACCTGTTCGGCTTCAAGGACGGCACGGCCAACATCACGTCCGAGGAGTCGGCGGCGATCGAGGAGCACGTGTGGGTCGCCCCGGGCGACGGGGCCGACGGAGCCGACTGGCTGGCGGGCGGCTCGTACCTGGTCGCGCGCCGCATCCGCATGACGATCGAGACGTGGGACCGGGCTCCCCTGCGCGAGCAGGAGACCATCGTGGGCCGCACCAAGGGCTCGGGGGCTCCGCTGTCCGGCGGCGAGGAGCGGACCGAGCCCGACTTCGAGGCGGCGGGCCGCGGCGGCGCCCCGCTCATCGACCCGGCCTCGCACGTGCGCCTCGCGCACCCCACGAGCAACGGCGGGGCGCGCATGCTGCGCCGCGGCTACAACTACACCGACGGCTCGGACGGGCTGGGCAGGCTCGACGCGGGGCTGTTCTTCCTCGCGTACGTGCGCGACCCGGCCACGCAGTACGTGCCCCTGCAGAACGCGCTCGCCAAGCACGACCTCATGAGCGAGTACCTGCGGCACACGGGGTCGGGGATCTGGGCCGTGCCGCGCGGGGTCGCCGAGGGCGCCACGCTGGGCGGGGCCCAGGGCGCGTTCGTCGGTCAGGACCTGTTCTCCTGAGCCGTCCGCCGCGCCCGGGCACCACGGGCGCGGCCCGCTCACTCCCTGACCCGGCCCGCCCCCTGCACGGCCGGGCGGACCAGCTCGCCGTACGCCTGGAGCGTCTCGTCGTTCGCGTCGTGCTGGAGATAGAGCGCGAACTGGTCGACGCCGAGGGCCTTGAGCTCGAGCAGCCGCTCGACGTGCCGCGCGGGCGGCCCGATCAGGCAGAACCGGTCCAGGATCTCGTCGCTCACGAACGCGGTGTGCGTGTTCCCCGCACGACCGTGCTCGTTGTAGTCGTAGTCGACGCGCCCGGCCACGAAGTCGGTCAGGGCGCGGGGGATGCTCGGCCCGCCGCCACCCAGCCCTGTGCCCGTGCCGTCCCCCGCCCCGTAGCGCGCGACGATCTCCGCGACGTGGTTGCCGACCATGCCGCCGAACCAGCGGCACTGGTCGTAGGCGTGGGCGAGCGACCGCCCGCCCGCGCTCCCACCCGTGCCCGACGGCGCCTCGTCCGTCACGTACGCGGGTGCGGCCACGCAGATGGTCACCTCGGCCGGGTCGCGGCCGGCCCGCTCGGCCGCCTGGCGCACCGCGTCGATCGACCAGGCCACGATGTCGGGGTCGGCGAGCTGGAGGATGAAGCCGTCCCCGACCTCGCCCGCGAGCGCCAGCGCACGCGGGCCGTAGGCCGCGACCCACACGGGGGTGCGGCTGTCGGGGGCCCACGGCAGGTGCAGGGTCGTGCCGTGGTACTCGACCGACTGCCCGCCGGCGAGCCCCCGGATGGTCGTGACCGCTGCCCGCAGCTCGGCCAGGGTCACGGGCTTGCCGTTGGTCACCCGGACCGCGGAGTCCCCGCGACCGATCCCGCAGACGGTGCGGTTGCCGAACATGTCGTTGAGGGTCGCGAAGAGCGAGGCGGTCACGGTCACGTCCCGCGTCGCGGGGTTGGTGACCATGGGCCCCACGGTCACGCGGTGGGTCGCGGACAGGACCTGGGAGTAGATGACGAACGGCTCCTGCCACAGCAGGTGGGAGTCGAACGTCCACACGTGGCTGAACCCGTGGAGCTCGGCGCGCCGCGCGAGGTCGACCACGCGCCAGGCGGGCGGGTTGGTCTGCAGGACGACGCCCAGGTCGAGGCGCGCGGCGGTGCCTGCTGCGGTCATGGCTGGTTCCCGCCCGTCATCGCAGGTAGGCCGAGGTGCTGCGGCGCAGGTACCGACCGTGCCCGGGGTGCCCGTGGTACTGGCCGCCGGTGATCAGGACCGTTCCGCGCGAGATCACGACGTCGACGTGCCCGTCGATCTCGAAGCCCTCCCACGCGGAGTGGTCCATGTTCATGTGGTGGGTCTTGCCGTTGCCGTCCGAGGGGTAGCCGATCGAGGTGTGCCCGGCGGGGTCGTAGACCACCACGTCGGCGTCGGCTCCCGGGGCGAGCACGCCCTTGCGGTCGCCGAGGCCGAACATGCGTGCCGGCGTCGTGCAGCACAGCTCGACCCAGCGTTCGAGCGAGATCCGCCCGTCGACGACGCCCTGGTAGACGAGGTCGAGGCGGTGCTCGACGCCGCCGATCCCGTTGGGGATCTTCGAGAAGTCGCCGAGCCCGAGCTCCTTCTGCTCCTTGAAGCAGAACGGGCAGTGGTCGGTGCTCACGACCGACAGGTCGCCCGTGCGCAGGTAGCGCCACAGCTCTTCCTGGTGCTCCTCGGCCCGCGAGCGCAGCGGGGTCGAGCACACCCACTTGGCCCCCTCGAACCCGGGCGCCCCGAGCTGTTCCTCGAGCGAGAGGTACAGGTACTGGGGGCACGTCTCGCCGAACACGTTCCACCCGTCGTCGCGGGCCCGCGCGAGCGTGGCCACGGCCTGCTTGGCCGACATGTGCACCACGTAGAGCGGGGCGCCCGCGAGGCGCGCGAGCATGATCGCGCGGTGCGTGGCCTCCTCCTCGGTCTCCCACGGGCGCGTGGTGCCGTGGAAGTACGGGGCCGTGTCGCCGCGGTCGAGGGCCTGACGCACGAGGACGTCGATCGCGATGCCGTTCTCGGCGTGCATCATGACGAGCGACCCGTTGGTCGCGGCCTTCTGCATGGCTCGCAGGATCTGCCCGTCGTCGCTGTAGAACACCCCGGGGTAGGCCATGAAGAGCTTGAAGCTCGTGATGCCCTCGGCCACGAGCTCGTCCATGGCCTTGAGCGAGTCGTCGTCGACCCCGCCGAGGATCTGGTGGAAGCCGTAGTCGACGGCGCAGTTCCCCTCGGCCTTGGCGAACCAGGCGGCGAGCGAGTCCTGGACCCGCTCCCCGGTGCGCTGGACCGCGAAGTCGACGATCGTCGTCGTGCCTCCCCAGGCCGCGGCGCGCGTCCCCGTCTCGAACGTGTCCGAGGCGGCCGTGCCGCCGAACGGCAGCTCCATGTGGGTGTGCGGGTCGACAGCGCCCGGGATGACGTACTTACCGGTCGCGTCGATCACGGTCTGCGCGACCGAGGCGAGGTCCACGCCGAGCGACGTGTCGCCCGGTCGCAGCAGCGCGGCGACCTGCTCGCCGTCGAGCAGGACGTCGGCCCGCGAGCGCCCCGTGGGCCCGACGACGGTGCCACC
Source organism: Oerskovia paurometabola (assembly GCF_016907365.1). Lineage (NCBI taxonomy): Bacteria > Bacillati > Actinomycetota > Actinomycetes > Micrococcales > Cellulomonadaceae > Oerskovia > Oerskovia paurometabola. The sequence continues at coordinate 2,987,251 of NZ_JAFBBV010000001.1, forward strand.
CGTGATGAGGGTCAGTGCCATGGCGTGCGTCCTCTCGTTCGTCGGTCGGTGCGGGGTCGGCTGGGCCGGCTAGGACGGCGTCAGGGCGCGGTCAGCGGGCCGTACGCGTCGGGGCGGCGGTCGCGGTAGAACTGCCACCGGTTGCGGACCTCGGTCAGCAGGTCGAGGTCGAGGTCGCGCACCACGAGCTCCTCCTCGTAGGCGTCGGCCGGCTCCCCCACCAAGGCCCCCTCGGGGCCGACGAAGTAGCTCGTGCCGTAGAAGTCGTTCGACCCCAGCTCCTCGAAGCCGACCCGGTTGATGGCTCCGACGAAGTACTCGTTGGCCACGGCCGCCGCGGGCTGCTCGAGCCGCCACAGGTAGTTGGACAGGCCGCGGCTCGTGGCGCTCGGGTTGAGGACGATGGTCGCCCCCGCGAGCCCCAGCGCTCGCCACCCCTCGGGGAAGTGCCGGTCGTAGCAGATGTAGACCCCGATCCGCCCGACCGCGGTGTCGAAGACCGGGTAGCCGAGGTTCCCGGGGCGGAAGTAGAACTTCTCCCAGAACCCGGGCAGGTGCGGGATGTGGGTCTTGCGGTACTTGCCGAGGTAGCGGCCGTCGGCGTCGATCACGGCCGCGGTGTTGTAGAGGATCCCGGGCTGCTCGAGCTCGTACACGGGCAGCACGACCACGATGCCCAGCTCCCGGGCGAGGGCCGCGAAGCGTTCGGTCGTCGGGCCCGGGACGGACTCGGCGTAGGAGTAGAACGCGGCGTCCTCGACCTGGGGGAAGTAGGGCGCGTTGAACACCTCCTGGAAGCAGATGACCTTCGCCCCCTGGTCCGCGGCGAGGCGCAGCTGCGTCTCGTGGGCCGCGACCATGGACTCCTGGTCGCCGGTCCAGCGGACCTGGGTGAGGGCGGCACGCACGATCATGGGGTCTCCTCGGGTGGGGGCTGGGCAGGACGCGGGCGGTGACCGTTGTGCTCGGCCGACGGCGCCGACGACACGGCGCGTCGCCGGTGCTGAGCCGGCTCGACGACGTACCGGTCGGCGACGTCGAGCGCCGCGTCGACGACGTCGAGGCCGTGCTCGAGGTCCTCGACCGACGTGACGAGGGGCGGGGCGAGGTGCAGGCGGTTGACCTGCGGAAAGGGCCAGACGCCGCCCGAGGTCACCGCGGCGACGACCTCGGCCATGGGGGCGTTCTGCTCGGGCGTGCCCTGGAACGGCACGAGGCGTTCGCGCGTGACCTGGTCGCGGACGAGCTCGATCGCCCAGAGAAACCCGAGGCCACGGACCTCGCCCACGCTGGGGTGCCGGGCGGCCATGTCGCGCAGCCGGTCGCCCAGGACCCGCTCACCCAGCGACCGGACCCGGTCGAGGATGCCCATCTCCTCGAACACGTGGATGCTCGCGACGCCGGGCGCGCACGCGAGCGGGTGGCCCGAGTAGGTCAGCCCGCCGGGGAACGGGGTGCGGTCGAAGCTCGCGGCGACGGGCTCGGACACGATCACCCCGCCGAGCGGGACGTAGCCCGAGTTGACGCCCTTGGCGAAGACCACGAGGTCCGGCACCACGTCCCAGTGGTCCACGGCGAACCACTCGCCCACGCGCCCGAAGCCCACCATGACCTCGTCCGCGACGTACAGGATGCCGTGCTCGTCGCACAGCTCGCGGACGCCGGCGAGGTAGCCGTCGGGGGGCACGAGCACGCCGTTGGTCCCGACCACGGTCTCGAGCAGGATCGCGGCGATCGTCGCGGGCCCTTCGAGCTCGACGACCTCGCGCAGGTGGCGCAGCGCCGCGACGCACTCGTCGGCGTCGGTCGCGGCCCCGAACGCCGACCGGTAGGTGAACGGCCCGAAGAAGTGCCGCACCCCCGGGTCCACCTCGTTGGGCCAGCGCCGCGGGTCGCCCGTCGCGGTCACGGCCGTCCCGGTGTTGCCGTGGTAGGAGCGGTAGGCGGCGAGGACCTTCTGCCGACCCGTGTGACGCCGGGCGAGGCGCACGGCGTTCTCGACGGCGTCGGCGCCCCCGTTCGTGAAGAACACCCGGTTCAGCCCGCCGTCGGCGCCGCCCGGTGCACGCTCGACGATCAGGCGCGCGAGCTCGCTGCGCACCGGGTTCGCGAACGAGGGCGCGACGGTCGCGAGGCGTCCGGCCTGCGCCTGGATCGCGCCCACGAGCGCGGGGTGCTGGTGGCCCAGGTTGAGGTTGATGAGCTGCGAGGCGAAGTCGAGGTAGCGCGTGCCCTGCTCGTCCCAGAACCAGGCCCCCTCCCCGCCTGCGATCGTCACGGGGCTGATCAGCTCCTGCGCGGACCACGAGTAGAAGACGTGGGCGTCGTCGCGCCCGGCCCGCCCGGTCCGTCTCGTCGCGTCGCTCATCTCGCCCCGCCCCTCACCGCGTCCGCGGAAAGCCCAGGTCGATGCTGCTGGTCGCGGGGTCCGGCCACCGCGACGTCACGACCTTGGTCCGGGTCGCGAAGTGGATGCCCTCGGGCCCGTACATGTGCGAGTCCCCGAACAGCGAGCCCTTCCAGCCGCCGAACGAGTAGTAGCCGACGGGTACCGGGATGGGGACGTTGACCCCGATCATCCCGGCCTGCGCCTCGACCTCGAAGCGTCGGGCCGCTCCCCCGTCTCGCGTGAAGATCGCCGCGCCGTTGCCGTACGGGTTCTCGTTGACGAGCCGCAGGGCGTCGTCGAACGTCTCGGCGCGCACGACCGAGAGCACGGGCCCGAAGATCTCCTCGCGGTACACCGTGTGCTCGGGTCGCACGTGGTCCACGAGGCTGGGTCGCAGGAAGAACCCGCCGCTCGTGTCCTGCCCGTCCGGCCCCGGCCCGACAGGCGGCCCGTCCCGCCCGTCCAGGACCAGGACCGCCCCCTCCTCGACCGCGCTGCCCACGCGCGCCGCGACCCGGTCCCGGTGCTCGGCCGTGATGAGCGGCCCCATCTGGGAGGCGGGGTCGTTCCCCGGCCCGACGACAAGCCCCGCCACGCGCGTCCGGATCGCCTCGACGAGGGCGTCGGCGACGTCGCCCACCGCGACCACGACCGAGATCGCCATGCACCGCTCGCCCGCGGACCCGTACCCCGCCGAGACCGCAGCGTCCGCCGCGGCGTCGAGCTCGGCGTCGGGCAGGACGACCAGGTGGTTCTTCGCCCCGCCCAGCGCCTGGACCCGCTTGCCGTGGCGCGTGCCCGTCTCGTAGACGTGGCGGGCGACGGGCGTGGAGCCGACGAAGCTGATCGCGGCGACGTCGGGGTGCTCCAGGAGCCGGTCGACCGCGACCCGGTCGCCCTGCACCACGTTGACGACGCCGTCGGGCAGACCCGCCTCGGCCAGGAGGCGCACGACGAGCAACGAGACCGACGGGTCGCGCTCGCTCGGCTTGAGGACGAACGTGTTGCCGCACGCGATGGCCGTCGGGATCATCCACAGCGGCACCATGGCCGGGAAGTTGAAGGGCGTGATGCCGACCATGACGCCCAGCGGCTGCTTGACCTCGTGCACGTCCACGCCCGTGGAGACCTGCTGGCTGAAGCCCCCCTTGAGCAGGTGCGGGATCCCGGCCGCGAACTCCACGTTCTCGAGCGCCCGCGCCACCTCCCCCTCGGCGTCGGACACGACCTTGCCGTGCTCGGCCGAGACCAGGTGGGCGATCTCGTCCCGGTGCCCGCGCAGCAGCTCGTGGAACGCGATCAGGATCTCGACGCGCCGCGACAGGCCCGTCCGGGACCAGCCCGGGAAGGCCGCGACCGCCGCTGCGACGGCCGCGTCCACGTCGGCCGGCGAGGCGAGGGCCACGCGCCCCGTGACGCGTCCGGTCGCCGGGTCGTGGACGGTTCCGTACCGTTGCGCCTCGTCCACGCGTCGGCCACCGACGACGTGTCCGATCACCCCTGGGGTCTGCTCGGGGGTGCTGCTCGTCATGCTGGCCTCCCTCCCGGGTACGGCACGCAGGGCGGCGGCCCGGGTCGTCGACGACTGAGTCTCAGTGTGGCACGAGGACGCCATTGGTGTGAGGTCGATCACACCGCTCGGGGTCTGCCCGGGTGAAGCGTGCTGGAGCGCCGCGCCGCCGTGCGTGCCGCTGTCGTCGCGCCACCGGGCCCGGGTACGGTCGGGCCGTGACCGACGAGCACCGCACGAGCAGCCACGACCCGGGCGACGGCCGAGCCCCGACAGGGCCTCTCCCTCCCGGACCGGACCCCGCTCCCGCACTGCCGATGACCCGCGCCGAGCGACGCGCTGCCGAGCAGGCCGCCCTGGAGCGCCAGGCGGGCACGTCGTGGCGCTCACCGACCCCCACCGGCGCGCTGCCCACCGCACGCCCGGCGACAGCGGCGCTGCCCACCACGACCGGTGCCACGGCCTGGGAACGGGTCGAGGTGTCGGCCGAGCCGTCACCGCCGCCCTCGGCCTGGCGCGAGCGCGCAGCACGCTTCGCCCCGACTCTGGCACCGGCGCCGGCGCCGGGCACCGACGTGCCGGCAGTCCAGGCAGCCCCGGCCGGACCCGACGCGCCGTCCCCGAGGAGGTCCGTCGGGGCCTCTCGCGAGGTCGAGGACCCTTCTGAGGGAGCCTCGTCGCACACCCAGCCGACGCTCACCCTCACGGGGCCCCCGCCCAGCACCGAGGGCAGCGTCCCCACCGCCGCAGTCAGCTCCTCGACGCCGTTCCCGACCCGTCGCCAGATCTCCCACGCGGCCCGGCACGTGACGCGCCTCGGGCGCGGAAACGCAGCCCGCCTCCTCCTGCTCACCGTGGTCACGGCGATCGCGGTCGAGATGATCCGGGCGAGCGGCCCGCTGCTGGACCGCGCCTTCGCCTCCGGCGTGACCATCGCGGCCGGGACGGCCCTGATCACCTACGCCGCTCCCGCGCTCGCCGTGACGATCATCGCCGCGCGGCTGCCGATCTCGGGGCGGGTCACGCTCGGAGCGGTCCTCGCCCTGGTCGGTTGGCGGCTGGGTCTGCAGGGGCTCGGGGTCGCCGCCGGCGCGGACGGCGTGCTCGGGTCGGCCCGCTACGGGCTGGGGCTAGGGGGCACCGCGCTCGCGGTCGCCACGCTCGTCATCGTGGCCGCGTTCGTGAGCGGTGTCCGTCCGGTCCCCGCCGACGACTCCCCCGAGCGGGTCGCGGGTGCCTGGACACCGCTCGCGAACGGCCGGATGGTCGCGCTGGGCGTCTCGCTGGGGGTGCTGGGCGCCGCGGGGGTGAGCCTGCTCCACGGGACGTGGGACGCGTACTGGCGCACGGGGCCGCTCTCCTGGGTGGCTCCCCTCGCGCTCGGCGGCATGGCGGTCGTCTCGGCGTGGCTGCTGCGCCGCGACACCGCCGCCCCCGGGGCCCGCGGGTTCTGGGTGCTCGGTCCGTACCTGGCGCTGGGTGTCCTGGTGTTCGGCAACCCGGCCTTCATCGCCTCCCAGACGGGCCTCCCGCTGTCGGTGGCCGCGGGTGCCGTCGCGACGATGGCCCTCATGGTCGGGTTGACCACCGTTCGAGGCACGGCTCGGTCGAGCCGCCCCGGGGGCAACGCCCTCCTGTCGGCACTGGGACGGTGCGCCGACCTCGTGGCCCTCCTCGCCTTCGCCCTCGTGGTCTTCGCGCTGCCCGGCCGGACCGAGGTGCTCGACGGCCTGCTCTCCTGGGCGCTCCTGGTGTGCATCGTCGGCCTCGCCGTCGCCGCGACCGACGCCGTGGTGCACGCCCTCACCCGCCCCGCCCAGGACATCGGCTGGTTGCGACTGGCCGGGGCGAGCACCGCCGTCGGGCTGGGGCTCATCCTCCCGCTCCTGGTCTACCAGCTCGACTACGACGTCCCGCTGCCCGTGCCCAACGCCGTCGTGCCGGTCCTGGTCGCGCTCGCGATCGGGGCCGCGGGTCTGCGCCGCACCCGTCTCCTGCCGCAGGCCGCCGCGGGCACCGCAGCGGCAGCGCGTGTCGCTCCGCCGAGCGTGCGGGTCGCCCTGCCCGTCGTCGCCGCGGTCGCCGTGCTGGCCGCGGGCGGCGCTGCCGTGCAGCTCGTCGACCTGCCGACGGGCACGTCGGGCAGCCCGGCGGCTGGCGCCGAGCCGGGACTCGTCGTCCTCGACTGGAACCTGCACTACGGGGTCAGCGCGACGCCGTCGGTCGAGCTCGACGACGTCGCAGCGACCATCCGTGACTCGGGCGCCCAGGTCGTGACGCTCCAGGAGGTCTCGCGCGGCTGGGTGCTGGGCGGCGGCGTCGACATGGCGAGCTACCTCGCGCGCGCGACCGACATGGAGGTCGCCTTCGTCGGGGCCGCCGACCGCCAGTTCGGGAACGCGATCCTGTGGGACCCGGCGGCGGTCACCGTGGCCGACGTCTCCCGTCTCGCGCTCCCGTTCGGTGCGGGCCCTCAGCACCGCTCGGCGATCTCGGCGACCGTGGCCCCGCGGGCAGGGACGGAGACCGCGTGGGCCGGCGGTGTGCGCGTGACCTCGGTGCACCTGCAGCACCGCGAGCAGAGCACGCCGACCCGGCTCGACCAGCTCGACGCGCTGTTCGCCGCCGAACCGGTCGACGGGACGTACCTGCTCGCGGGGGACTTCAACGCCGAGCCGGACTGGGAGGAGATCACCCTCGTCGAGTCGCAGGGCCTGGTCAGCGGGCAGGACACGGCGGGCAACCCCGACGACCTCACGTCGCCGGCCGACGCACCGCGCCACCGCATCGACTGGATGTTCGGGTCGGGCATGACCTTCGAGCGCTTCAGGGTCCTGGACGACGTCTCGTCCGACCACCGCCCGCTCGTGACCGTGGTGCGACCCGGGCAGGAGCCGGAGCCCGCCCCGGCCGGGTAGCGGGCGGCAACGCTCGACGCCGCTGCCCGTGCCGGCCGGGCGCCGTCGGCCCCGCTGGCCGCCGCTGCCCGCGCCTCAGTCCTCGCGGTGGTGCAGCATGCGCGCGACCTCGGCGATCGACCCGGACAGCGACGGGTAGACCGTGAAGGCCTCCGCGACGTCGTCGACCGTGAGGCGGTGCGCGACCGCGAGAGTGATGGGGAAGATGAGCTCGCTCGCGCGCGGGGCCACGACGACGCCGCCCAGGACGACGCTCGCCTCGGGGTGCGCGAACAGCTTGACGAACCCGTCGCGCATGCCGAGCATCTTGGCGCGCGGGTTGCGGGCCAGCGGGAGCGTCGTGGTCACGTACCTCGACCCCTGCTCCTTGAGCTTCTCCTCGCTGTACCCGACCGTCGCGATCTCGGGGGCCGTGAAGATGTTCGCGGCGACCGTGCGCAGCTTGATGGGGCTCACGGCGTCGCCCAGGGCGTGCGACATGGCCACGCGGCCCTGCATCGCCGCGACCGAGGCGAGCGGCAGGATGCCCGTGCAGTCACCGGCCGCGTAGATGCCGCGCACCGAGGTGCGGGAGACCTTGTCGACCTGCACGTGGCCGCTCGGGGTCAGCCGCACGCCGGCCTCCTCGAGGCCGATGCCCGCGGTCGAGGGGATGGACCCGACGGCCAGCAGCACGTGCGAGCCCTTGACCACGCGACCGTCGGCGAGCGTGACCTCGACGCCCTCGTCGGTGCGCACGGCGGCCTCGGCGCGCGTGCGCGACATGACCGTCATGCCGCGCGAGCGGAAGACGCCCTCGATGAGCTCGGCCGCGTCGGCGTCCTCGCCCGGCAGCACGCGGTCGCGGCTCGAGACGAGCACGACGTCGGAGCCCAGCGCGTTGTAGGCGCCCGCGAACTCGGCGCCCGTGACGCCCGAGCCCACGACGATCAGGCGCTCGGGGAGCTCCTTGAGGTTGTAGAGCTGGGTCCACGTGAGGATGCGCTCCCCGTCGGGGATCGCGGTCGGCAGGACGCGGGGGGTCGCGCCGAGCGCGAGCAGGATCACGTCGGCGTCGACCGGGACCTCGGCCCCGTCCTCCTGGAGCGTGACGTGCACGCGGGACGGGCTCTCGAGGCGCCCCTGCCCGATCAGGACGCGCACGCCCTCGCGCTCGAGGCGGGCGTGGATGTCGGCGGACTGCGCGGCCGCGAGCGCCATGACGCGGGTGTTGACGGCGTCGAGGTCGACCATGTGGCGGCGCATCGCGGGGTGCGCGGCCTTGACCGTGTCGACGGGGAGGCGGATACCGAGGTCGGCGGCACGGTCGGCGATCGTCATCCAGTCGGCCGTCGCGATGAGGGTCTTGGACGGCACCACGTCGGTGAGCACGGCGGCGCCGCCCAGCCCCTGGCGCTCGACGACGGTGACGTCGGCACCGAGCCGACGGGCGACGAGCGCCGCCTCGTAGCCTCCGGGTCCACCGCCCAGGATCACGATGCGGGTGGCCTGCAGGTCGGGGTTCTCGTTCGTCACGGGTGCCATTCTGTCAGCATCCGAGGTGCGTTCGTGTCAGCATGCGGACACCGCGACCCGATGAGGCGAGGACGGGCGTTCCGCGCGGCGCTGCGCCCCAGAACGGATAGCCTCGTCCTATGACGACGACCTTGTCTCTCGACGACCCCACGACCGACCCGTTCCTCGTGGCCCGCGCCGCTGCGGACCACATCGCCGAAGCCACCGGGATCGAGGGCCACGACGTCGCCCTCGTGCTCGGGTCGGGCTGGGGCGGGGCGGCAGAGCTCCTGGGCGACGTCGTCGCGGAGATCCCCACGAACGAGATCCCCGGGTTCTCCAAGCCTGCCGTCGCCGGCCACGTCGCGACGACGCGCTCGATCCGCATCGAGCGCGCCGACGGCTCGGTCCGCCACGCGCTCGTGCTCGGCTCGCGCACCCACCTGTACGAGGGCAAGGGCGTGCGGCACGTCGTGCACGGCGTGCGGACCGCGGCGGCGACCGGCGCGCAGACCGTCATCCTCACCAACGGGTGCGGCGGCCTGAACCTCGACCACGGCCCGGGCACCCCGGTCCTCATCCGTGACCACCTCAACCTCACCGCGACGTCGCCCCTGGAGGGCGCGACGTTCGTCGACCTGACGGACCTCTACTCCCCGCGCCTGCGGGACCTGGCCCGGTCGGTCGACGGCTCGCTCGGCGAGGGCGTGTACGCCCAGTTCCCCGGACCGCACTACGAGACCCCGGCCGAGGTGCGTATGGCGGGCATCCTGGGGGCGGACCTGGTCGGCATGTCGACCACGCTCGAGGCCATCGCCGCGCGTCACGCGGGGCTCGAGGTGCTGGGCATCTCGTTGGTCACGAACCTCGCCGCGGGCATCAGCCCGACGCCGCTCTCGCACGGCGAGGTCATCGAGGCCGGCCAGGCGGCCGGCCCCCGGATCAGCTCCCTGCTCGCCGAGATCGCGAAGCTGGTGTGACATGACGAACCCCCACGACTCCCTCGACGTGGACGACCCCGGCTACGAGGCCGGGCAGGGCCACGCGTCCTTCCTGGCGCAGGTCGAGGCCTGGATCGAGGCGGACCCCGAGCCGCGCGACCAGGCCGAGCTGCGCACGCTCCTCGCGGAGGCCGACTCCCCCGACCCGCGCGACCACGAGGTGCGCGCCCGGGCACGAGCCGAGCTGCGTGACCGCTTCGTGGGCACGCTCCAGTTCGGCACCGCGGGCCTGCGCGGGGAGATGGCGGCGGGCCCCAACCGGATGAACCGTGCGGTCGTGATCCGGGCCGCTGCGGGCCTCGCGTCGTTCCTGCGCGACGCCCTGCCGGGGCAGACGCCGCGTGTCGTCATCGGGTACGACGCCCGTCACCACTCGCACACGTTCGCGCTCGACAGCGCCGCGGTGTTCACGGCCGCGGGCGTCGAGGCGTCGATCCTGCCGTCCGCGCTCCCGACGCCCGTGCTCGCCTACGCGGTGCGCCACCTGGGCGCCGACGCGGGCGTCATGGTGACCGCGAGCCACAACCCTCCGGCCGACAACGGCTACAAGGTGTACCTCGGCGGCCGCGTGGTCACGGACTCGGGCCAGGGGGCGCAGATCGTGCCCCCGTACGACGCCGAGATCGCGGCCGCGATCGACCGCTCCCCCGTGGCCGCGCAGGTTCCCCGCGCGACCGACGGCTGGACGGTCCTGGGGCGCGACCTGGCGCTCGGCTACGTCGAGTCCGTGGGCAGGTTGTCCGACGGCGCCGCTCGCGACCTGCGCATCGTCGCCACCCCGCTGCACGGAGTGGGCGGCGAGGTGCTCAACCGGGTCCTCGAGGACGCGGGGTTCACCGACGTCATCAGCGTCGCCGAGCAGTTCGAGGCGAACCCGCTGTTCCCGACCGTCGCCTTCCCCAACCCCGAGGAGCCCGGCGCGATCGACCTCGCGCTCGCGTACGCGCAGGACGCCAAGGCGGACCTCGTCATCGCGAACGACCCCGACGCGGACCGGTGCGCCCTGGCGGTGTACGACCCGCGCGTCGGGACGTACCAGGGGGCCGAGACCGCCCGGTCGAACGGGTGGCGCATGCTGCACGGCGACGAGGTGGGATCGCTGCTCGGCGAGGAGATCGGCCGACGGGCGGCACACGACGGGCGCGTCCGCGCCGATCACGGGACCCCGTTCTTCGCGAGCTCGATCGTGTCCTCGCGGCTGCTGCGCAAGATCGCCGACAGCCACGGGCTGGGCTACTCCGCGACGCTCACGGGGTTCAAGTGGATCTCGCGCGTCGACGGCCTGGTCTACGGCTACGAGGAGGCGCTCGGCTACTGCGTCGACCCGCAGGTCGTGCGGGACAAGGACGGCATCAGCGCCGCCCTGCTCCTCGCCCAGCTCGCGAACCGCCTCAAGGCCGAGGGGCGCACGCTCGTCGACGCGCTCGACGACCTGGCCCGTGCTCACGGTCTGCACGTGACCGACCAGCTCTCGGCCCGGTTCACCGACCTCGACCAGATCCCGGCGGCCATGTCCCGGCTGCGGGCGGCGCCTCCGCGCACGCTCGCGGGCTCGGGGGTCAGCGACGTCGTCGACCTGTCCGAGGGTCTGGACGGGCTGCCGCCGACCGACGGCGTCCGGCTGCTGTCCGCGGACGGCACCCGGGTCATCGTCCGCCCCAGCGGCACCGAGCCCAAGGTCAAGTGCTACCTCGAGGTGATCGTCCCGGTCGCGCCCGACGCGAGCTACGACGACCTCACGGCCGCCCGCGCCTTCGCCCGGACACGCCTCGACCACGTGCGCCAGGACGTCGCGGCCGCGCTCGGCATCTGACGGCGCAGGCGCCCGGCGCCGCGACCCCGTGACGACGAGGGCCGTCGCCCCCTCCGCGAGGAGCGGGCGACGGCCTTCGTCGTGCGCGGCGGGCCCTCCCGGCCGTCAGCCGAGCGCGACCGTCGTGCCGCCCGACATGAACGAGTCGTGCAGCTCGACGCTCGCCGGCACCGCGTCGGCAGGCACGTCGAACACCACGACGCCCTGGATCGAGTTCCCGGGGTTGATGTCGTTGAGGAAGCTGTTGGCGTCCCCGAGGTAGATCCCGGCCGTCGAGTCGGCCGAGTGCTCGCGTCCCTGGGTGTCGAACAACTTCTGCGAGCTCGCGTCGAACATCTGGGCAGCGTCCCCGATGTTCGTCACCGTGACGTGCACCAGGACGAACTGCCCCTGCGCGTCCACGCTCAGGAACTCGTCGCCCACGTTCGTGACCCCCGGCTCGACGGCCGTGACCGTGAACTCGAGCTTCCCGTCGCGCACCGCCGTGCCGAGGCCAGGGACGGTCTCCTCGGGGGCTGCGGCGGCCGGAGCCTGCGCACCGCCCGCCGTGTCCGCGGTGCCGGCCGTCCCCGTGGTCGTGTCACCGCCGCCGAGGCTCGAGGCGACCGACACGACGACGATCAGCGCGACGATCGCCAGGAAGACCGTGAGGACCTTGTGCCGGGCGAAGAACGACTTCCGCGGGGCGGGCTCCGGCTGCCCCCGGTAGGGCTGCCCGGGGTAGGGCTGGCCCGGGTGCTGCTGCGGGGCGTGCGGCTGGTGCGGGTACTGCTGGACGGGCGGCTGCTGCGCAGGGTCGTTGCTCATGGGAGGGCCTCTCGTGGTTCCGGATCGGTACGGGACCACTTCATCGCCTCACGCCGCGCGGGCGCGTCGGCGGAACGGCTACGGCCTGCGCACCGAAAGTCGTACACGCGGACGGGGCCGCCGACCTGGTCGGTGGACCACGCCGTCGGCGGTGTTCCCTACGCTGGGTCCGTGACCACCCCGTACCCACCCCCGGGCTCCTCCTGGCCCCGTGCGACGCCGCCGCGCGGCGGGCCCGTGCCGCCGAGCCCGCCCGGCGCGGTCCCCGACCGCCCGACCGCCGGGCGTCGGTGGTGGTCGAGGGTCGCGACGGTCTGGATCGTGGTCGCCTCCTTCGTCGCCTCGACGCTGTGCATCGCCTTCGCGGGGTCGGCGGGAGGGATGGTCGACGGCGCCGCCCCCAGCGGAGGCACGGTGCTCTGGGTCGCCCTCGGCTGGATGTACGCGCTCGGCGTCGCGACCCTCCTCGTCTTCCGGCGCCGCTACCCCGTCGCGGTGTGCCTGGTCGCGTGCGCGGGCGCGCTGGTCTTCCCGCTCGACGCGGTCGGGGCGCTCGTCGCGCTGTCCTGGGTGATCTCGTCGCGCCCGGCCCGGCAGGGCTGGATCCTCGGCGTGCTCACCGCCCTCGCGACGACGGTCGCCCTCGGGCGGGACCTGCTCCGTGCGCCCGAGCAGCAGATCTTCTCGTTCACCCCCACGGGTTCCCAGACGCCCGTGGGCGCGGCGGCCTGGGTCTACGTGGTGCTGCTCGTCGCGGGTCTCGCGCTCTCGGTCAGCGTGGGCTGGGCCCGCCGGGCTCACTACCAGGTCGGTCGCTTCCGGGGCGAGGTGCAGCGCCACGAGGTCGTGGCCGAGCACCTGCGCGACGAGGTCGCCCGGCAGGACGCCGAGGCCGAGAGGCTGCGGGACGAGGTGACCCGGCAGCAGGAGGAGGTGGCCCGCCAGCAGGAACGGCACCTGATCGCCCGCGAGGTGCACGACACGCTCGCCCACAGCCTCTCGCTCGTCTCGTTGCACTCGGGGGTGCTCGAGGTGTCGGTCCCCGAGGAGGACGGGCAGCTGCGCGACGCGGCCAAGGTGGTCCGCGAGAACGCTCACCGGTCGCTCGAGGACCTCCGGGACCTGATCGAGATCCTGCGCGATCCGGACGGGCTGGCCCAGCGCCAGGCCCGACGCGCGGGCGGGACGTTGGCGGACCTGTCGGCACTGCTCGCCACGACGCGGGCCGCAGGCACGCGCCTGGTCGCGACCGTGGTCTTCGACGACGCCTCGTCGGTCGGCCCGCAGGTCGCGCGCGCGACGTACCGGATCCTCCAGGAGTCGCTGACCAACGTGCACAAGCACGCGCCGGGGAGCGAGGTCCTCATCGATCTCGGCGGTACCCCGGCGAGCGGTGTGAGCCTGCGCGTCACCAACGTGCTCCCGGAGTCGCCGGGCCCGCGAGCACCCGGGAGCCGCGCGGGGGTCACGGGCATCGCCGAGCGGGTCAAGCTGCTCGGGGGACGGTCGACGGTCGGGCCGCGAGACGGCAGCTTCGTCGTCGAGGTGTGGCTGCCGTGGGTCAGCGACGTCGTCGACCTCGGTGAACCGCCGCCCGCCACGGCGGGTCGCCGGCCCTGACCGCACGCCGCACGCGTGCGGTCCTCCCTCACAGGCGCACGAGTCCCCGCCCGTGCGGGTCCGCCCGCGCGACCGGGACGTCGTCCACGGTGAGCACGGTCCTGCCGTCGTGCACCAGACCGGCGGAGGACTCCAGCACCAGGGACCCTTCGTTGGAGATCCATGTCCCGTCGAGCCCGCGCATGCGCTCGACGAACCTCTGTCGAGGCGCGGGCTCGACGTACGTGAGCACCGAGCTGTGGAAGACCACCAGGTGCGCGTCCGGGGGCGCGGACCCCAGGAGCGCGTCGAGGTCGTCGAGGAGATCTCCGCGGACGAGGTGCGGGGGCTCGGTGGCCACCAGTGCGCACGCGGCCTCGAGGCGCTCGCGACGGTCGTGGTGCTCGGGCCACACGAGGGCCCGCAACCACGCGACGTCGTCGGGATCGCGGACGTCGAGCGGGTTGAGGTCGATGCCCGCTCGCCACACCACGTCGGGCAGCCGCGTCGGCGCCGCGCTCTCGTCGTCGATCCTGCACTCGATCACCACGGGCGAGGGACCCGGGACGGGGTCGAGCGTGACGACGCCGTCCGGCGTGCGGTAGCGGTAGGAGTACCGGTCCGGGTAGAGGCACAGTCCTGCGGACGCGCCGACCTCGACGAGCGCGAGCGGGCCCTCGAGGCGGGCCAGCTCGGGCAGGAGGACTGCGCAGCGCGCCGCTTCGTTGGTCTGGGTGGAACGGGCGAGCACGATGTCCACGACGTCGGACCAGTGCTGGACGAGCCACGGGCGGAACCGCTGGTAGACGTCGAGCGGGGCGCCCGCCGTCCGGGCCGCGGCGAAGACGAGGTTGGGCTGCCGCTTGCGGGCGGGCAGGGCCTCGATGAGGGCGAGCACCTGGTCGTCGCCCGCGATCGCGCGCGCCCATCCCTCGTACGACGGGGACGACCCGCGCGTCTCGATGTCGGCCCACCGCACGTATGCCTCCGCCAGCGACGTCATGCGCCCAGAGCGTAGCCGACCCGGCGCACGCCGCAGGCCCGCCCGGGCTGCACACGACCGGCGGCCGGCTCGGACGCCGCGGAGGAGGAGGCCGTGGGCGCCACCCCCTACGATCGACGCGTGATCCGAGTCCTCCTGGTCGACGACGACGCGCTCGTCCGTACGGGCCTGCGCCTCATCCTCTCGAGCAACCCCGGCATCGAGGTCGTCGCAGAGGCGACCGACGGCGACGAGGCCGTCCCGGCGTTCCTCGCGCACCGTCCTGACGTCGTGCTCATGGACCTGCGCATGGCGCGGGTCCAGGGGGTCGAGGCGACGCGCGCCCTGCGGGCCCTCCCCGATCCCCCGGTCGTGCTGGTCCTGACGAGCTTCGAGAGCGACACCGACGTCCTGGGGGCGCTGGAGTCGGGGGCGGGCGGCTTCCTCCTCAAGGACGCCTCGCCGGACGAGCTCATCGGCGGAGTCCTCGCGGTCGCGGGTGGCGAGTCGGTGCTCGCGCCGCGGGTCGTCCGCTACGTCGTCACGCGGGTCGCGCAGGGGCAGGTGAGCAGCGAGCAGCAGCGTGCCCGCGCGCTCGTCGGTCGGCTCACCGAGCGTGAGCGGGCGGTCGCCCAGGGAGTCGCGGAAGGGCTGAGCAACGCGCAGATCGGCGAGCGGCTCTACTGCGCCGAGGCGACGGTCAAGACGCACCTGAGCCGCGCCATGACCAAGCTCGACCTTCCCAACCGGGTCGCGCTCGCGATCGCGGTCGAGCGCGCCCGCTGAGCACACCGCTCAGCGCGTCCGCTGCGGCCGCCGTCGGCTCGGCGCTGAGGAACCGTCAGGTGTGGAGCGCGGGCTCCTCGTCGAGCGCGACGGCGGCCTTCCAGTCGGCCTTCTCGGCGCGCCACCCCTCTTCGGTGCGCCCGCGACGCCAGTAGCCGGACGCGGAGAGCGCCGTGACGGGCACGCCGCGCTCGAGGCGCAGGTGGCGGCGCAGCGTGCGCACGAACCCGGCGTCGCCGTGCAGGAACACCTGGGGCTGCCCGGGCAGGAACGTGAGCGCCTCGACGGCCTCGACGAGGACCTCGCCGGGCGCTCGGTCCGGGTGGGCGTCCCGGTGGACCCAGCGCAGGTCGAGGTCCCCGGGCGACGTGAGGGTCTGCTCCTCCGCTGCCGAGGCGACCTCGACGACCGCGAGGACGGGTGCGCCGTCGGGCACGGCCTCGAGGGCCGCCGCGATGGCGGGCAGGGCGCTCTCGTCGCCCACGAGCAGGTGCCAGTCGTAGCCGCCCGACGGCGCGTAGTCGCCACCGGGGCCGTAGAAGGACATCGTGTCACCGGGCCGGGCGGCGGACGCCCAGGGGCCCGCGAGGCCCTCGTCGCCGTGCGCGACGAAGTCGATGGCCAGCTCGTGCGCCGCGGGGTCCCACGAGCGGATCGTGTAGGTGCGCATCGGGACGCGTCCCTCGGGGCCGGCCGCGGCCGGGAAGAGCAGCTTGACGTAGCGGTCGGTGTGCGGGCCGGGGTCGAAGCCGTCGAGCCCCTCTCCCCCGAGGACCACACGGATCATGTGCGGCGTGAGGCGCTCGGTGCGCACGACCACGGCGTGGGTCGCGACGCGCTCGGGCTTGCGGGGGGCAGGGTCGGTCATACGGTCCTCCAGGGTGCGCTCCGCCCGCGATGACGAAGTGAGGCTAGCCTAACCCCGGATGCACCGAGGGGTGACCGCCCGTCCAGGCTCGGCCACCCCTCGATCCGTGAGAACAGGTCAGTAACCCCCTGCGCCGCCCTCGGCCGGCTCGACCCCGTCGAAGCCTGCGAGCACCGCGGCGGTGCCCGACAGGCCCAGGCGCGTCGCACCGTGCTCGATCATGGCGAGCGCGTCGGCGAGCGTCCGCACGCCCCCCGAGGCCTTGACCCCGAGGCGTCCGCCGACCGTCTCGGCCATGATGGACACCGCGTGCGTCGAGGCGCCGCCGGCCGGGTGGAAGCCCGTGGAGGTCTTGACGAAGTCGGCACCGGCGGCCTCCGAGGCGCGGCACGCCTCGACGATCTCGTGGTCCGTCAGCGCGGCGGACTCGATGATGACCTTGAGGACCTTGGGGGCAGGGACTGCGGCTCGGACGGCCGCGATGTCGGACTGGACGTACGCCCAGTCGCCTGCCTTGGCCGCACCCAGGTCGATGACCATGTCGACCTCGTCCGCGCCGTCGGCGATCGAGCGGGCCGCCTCGGCGGCCTTGACCTCGCTGTGGTGCGTCCCGGACGGGAACCCGCACACGGTCGCGATCTTCAGGCCCTTGCCGTCGAGCGGCAGGACCGAGGGCGAGACGCACACCGAGTAGACGCCGAGCGCGACGCCCTCGTCGACGAGCGCCTCGAAGTCCGCGCGGGTGGCCTCGGGCTTGAGCAGGGTGTGGTCGACGAACTGCGCGAGGGCCGCGCGGTCCAGCGGGGACGTGCCGGGGGTGCTCACAGCTGTGCTCCTTGGATCTCCTGGTAACCGGGAAGGATGACGTCGTCGATGAGCGCGCGCCGCTCGTCGTGGTGGATGAAGGCGCTCCACGCGGCCGTGGCCGTGACGTCGTAGAGGTCCTCGAGCGTCCAGCCGGCCTGCTCGACGAGCAGCGTCATCTCGTGGGTCATGGACGTGCCCGACATGAGGCGGTTGTCCGTGTTGAGCGTGACCGCGAAGTCGAGCTCCTTGAGCCGCGTGATGGGGTGCGCCGCGATCGAGGTCGCCGCCGCACCGGTCTGCAGGTTCGAGACGGGGCACAGCTCGAGCGGGATCTGGTGGTCGCGGACCCAGTGGGCGAGCTGCCCCAGGGCCGCGGTGCCGTGGTGCTCGTCGAACGAGATGTCCTCGATGAGGCGCACACCGTGCCCGACGCGCGAGGCCTGGCCCAGGTGGACGGCCTCGGCGATCGACGAGACGCCCGAGGCCTCGCCCGCGTGGATCGTCACGGGGAAGTTCTGGTCCGCGAGGTACTGCCACACGCCCGGGAAGCGCGAGGGCGGGAAGCCGTCCTCGGCGCCCGCGATGTCGAACCCGACGACGCCGTTGCCCCGGTTGGCCACGGCGAGCTCGGCGATCTCCTGCCAGCGGTCGGCGTGCCGCATTGCGGTCACGAGCTGGCCGACACGGATCGTGCGACCCTGCGCCGCCACGAGGGCGACGCCCTCCTCGAGCCCGGCCTGGACCGCGTCGACCGTGTCCTGCAGGCTCAGGCCGGCGCGCAGGTGCTGCTCGGGGGCCCACCGCTGCTCGGCGTACACGACGCCGTCGGCGGCGAGGTCCAGGACGGACTCGCGCGCGACCCGCACGAGCGCGTCGCGCGTCTGCATCACGGCGATCGTGTGGTCGAAGGTCTCGAGGTAGCGCACGAGCGAGCCCGAGTCGGCCGACTCGACGAACCAGGCGCCCAGCGCGTCGGCGTCGGTCGCGGGCAGGTCGTGCCCGATCTCGGCGGCGAGCTCGATGATCGTCTGGGGCCGAAGCCCACCGTCGAGGTGGTCGTGCAGGACGACCTTGGGGAGCGCGGCGATCGCCGCGACGGTCTCGCTCACGGAGGAGGGTGTGGAGGTCATGGGCTCACGCTACCGGGCGCGGGGCGGGCGCACGCGACAACGGCCCGGTCCCAGGTCACGGGTGCATCACGGGTGCGTCACGCCGGGCTCCTGCCTGCCTTCACTCCCCGTCGGCGTCCGCGTCCTCGCCGAGGGGCACCACGGACGCCTGCTCGACGACGTCGGCCTCGTCCGCCGCGCCGTCGAGGTCGGGGCGCGGCGTCCGGGGGCTGTAGTCCTCCACGTCGTCCGTGTCGCCAGGGGCGTCCGGGGGCGTCAGCTCCTCCTCGACCAGGTTCTTCGGGGCGTCGTCGTCGGGCGTGACCAGGCCTGCGTCCCGCCAGGAATCGGTACCGGGGACCGTGCTCATGGTGAGCTCCTCTCGTCTCTCCCCATCGTCACCCGACGCGGCGCGACCCGCCAGCCCGTCCGGCGGGCAGGACGGCCCAGGTGACGTGCGACCACCCACCGAGCGCGCGTCGCACGCCCTTGCCGGGCTCGCCGTCCTCACCGACCCCCGCGAGCAGGTCCGCGACACGCAGCCGGTGCAGCGTCCCGGAGGACGGTTCGTAGACCGCGCACCAGCGTCCGCCGAACGCCGAGGCGGCGTCCTCCTGCGGGCCGCTCACGCCCGCGAGCAGCACGACGTGACGCGGCACGGCGGTCGACCACCCCGTCCCGACGTCCCCGCCCGTGTACAGCGGCACGGGCACGCCGGCGGCGGCCGAGCGCAGCGCGCTCGCGAGCACGGGGTCGCGCTCGCCGTCGCCGACGATCCGGTGGGCGTAGCGGACGTCGGCGTAGCGGGCGTCGCGCGCGGCGGTCCAGGGCGGCGTGCCGAGCGCCCCCGGCCAGGGCAGGGGGCCGAGCGCGGCGTGCGTCGTGCGGGCCTTCAGGACGCGCTGGAGCGCCGCGAACCGGCCCGACGACGTCTCGAGCTCTCTGGCGGTCGCGCCGCCCTGGCCCTCGCTCACCACGTGCGTCGACGCCCCCTGCGAGACGTCCGTGCCCGCGACGAGCCACAGCGCCACCACGGGGTCGCCCGCTGCTGCGAGGACCGCGAGCACCGCCGAGCCGCACGTCGTCTGGTCGACCTGGACCGCGCGGGCGCTGCCCAGCACGAGCGGCTCGCCGAAGCGGGCGTCGGGCCCTGCAGGGGGCGAGGCCGGTCCCCCCGCCACCTCCCCGTGCGCCGGGTCGGGCGCGGCCCGACGCAGCGGGTCGAGCACGTGCGCCCGCTCCCACGGGCGCAGCGTCCCGAGCGCGTCGACCAGGCGGTCGGCGACCTGCTCGGGGTGACCTGCGCGGCGGGCGAGCCGACGGACCGCGGGTGCGGCACCGTCGGGCCCGGGGGCGCCGTAGCGTCCCGACGGCGGCGCAGGCGGCAACGGCCCGCGCCCCGCTCCCAGAGCACGCAGGACCCGGGTCAGATGGAGGTCGGCGACGATCATGCCGACAGCCTGCCATCCCCTCCGGTCCACCGACGACCCGCTCTCACAGCAGGCTCACGACCGCGCTCGCCGCACCGAGGAACCCGAGGACGCCCACGAGCGTCGCGACCCGCACGAGGAATCCCCAGGAGCGCAACCGACCGTCCTTGGGCAGGCCGCCCGACGGAGGCCGCAGGACGGCGGGCACCAGGGTCGTGACCGCGAGGGCGCCCGCGAGCACGGACAGGACGGGCTGCCCCACCCGCAGGTTCACCGCGGCCAGCAGGACCGACCCGATCACGACGCCGAGGACCGTGCGCTGCCACGCGAGGGCGGTGCGCTCGGGCTGCAGGCCGGGGTCGCGGGCCGCGGAGGTCACGTCCGCCAGACCTCGGTGACCGCGTACCCGGCCACGAGCAGCGCGAGGACGAGCACGCCCGCGACGAGCACGGGCAGCCCCGTCGGCGCGGGCAGCGGTTCGCCGCGGCGCATGGCCCGTTCGTTGCGTCGCCACGCGAGCAGCGCATAGGCCGCGAAGCCCGCCCCCGCGAGGCATGCGACCGCCGCGATCACGTCGACGAAGCCCGACATGCTCGCGAGCGACGCGAACGACGTGAGCGCGACACCGCCCGCGACGAGACCGAGCCCCGTCCGCACCCAGGCCAGCGCGGTGCGCTCGTTGGCCAGGCTGAAGCGGATGTCGGGCTCCTCCCCCACGCCGTACACCGAGCGCGGGCGACGGTCGTCGGGCGGGGGCGCCCCCGGGCCACGCGTCGCCGCGTCGTCCGAGGGCTCCCCCGCCTGCGCCGTCATCTCAGCTCAGGCGGTCGAGGATCAGGGCCGGGGTCTCGACGACCGTGCCCGGGTCCGCGACGCCCCACGCCCCGTCGAGGGCCTCGACCGCGCGGTCGAAACGCTCGGGGGTGTCGGTGTGCAGGGTCAGCAGGTGCTGGCCCTTGGTCACGACGTCGCCCGGCTTGGCGTGGATCTCGACACCGGCCCCCGCCTGCACGGGGTCCTCCTTGCGGGCCCGGCCCGCCCCCAGGCGCCAGGCCGCGACCCCGACGCCGAACGCGTCGAGGTGCGAGAGCACGCCGTCGCGGTCCGCGACCACGTGCTCCTTCTCGCGTGCCACGGGCAGCGGCGCACGGGCGTCGCCGCCCTGCTCCGCGATCATCTCGCGCCACTTGTCCATGGCCCGGCCGTTGGACAGCGCGTGCCGGACCTCCTCCTCCGGGACGGGCTTGCCAGCGGCGGAGAGCATCTCGACCGCGAGCGCGACCGTGAGGTCCACGACGTCGCGCGGGCCACCGCCCGAGAGCACCTCGAGGGTCTCGCGGACCTCGAGCGCGTTGCCCGCCGTCAGGCCGAGCGGCGTCGACATGTCGGTCAGGAGCGCGACCGTGCGCACGCCCGCGTCGGTGCCCAGGTCCACCATGGTGCGCGCGAGCTCGCGCGCCTGGTCGAGATCCTTCATGAACGCCCCGGAACCCACCTTGACGTCCAGGACCAGCGCGCCCGTGCCCTCGGCGATCTTCTTGCTCATGATCGACGACGCGATGAGCGGGATCGCCTCGACCGTGGCCGTGACGTCGCGCAGCGCGTAGAGCTTGCGGTCCGCGGGCGCCAGCCCGGAGCCCGCCTGGCAGATGACCGCACCCACGTGCTCGAGCTGGTGCATCATCTGCTCGTTGGTCAGCGCAGCACGCCAGCCCGGGATCGACTCGAGCTTGTCGAGCGTGCCTCCCGTGTGCCCCAGGCCGCGCCCCGAGAGCTGCGGCACGGCCACGCCGAAGACCGCGACGAGCGGGGCGAGCGGCAGCGTGATCTTGTCGCCCACGCCACCGGTCGAGTGCTTGTCCGCGGTGGGCCGGGAGAGCTCCGAGAAGTTCATGCGCTCGCCCGAGGCGATCATCGCGGCCGTCCACCGGCCGATCTCCGTGCGGTCCATGCCGTTGAGCAGGATCGCCATGTTGAGGGCAGCCATCTGCTCCTCGGCCACGACGCCACGGGTGTAGGCGTCGATGACCCAGTCGATCTGCTCGGCGGACAGCCGGCCCTTGTCCCGCTTGGTGCGGATGACGTCGACCGCGTCGAACGACTCGGTCGCCTTGTCGGGCAGCGCGCCGGAGGCGCCCGCCGGGATGCTCTTCGTGCTCATGCTCGCTCCACCAGATCCTCGGGCCCGAAAGCGTCGGGCAGCACTTCGCTCATGGGCTTGATGCCACGGGTCGTCTCGACGAGCAGCGTGGGACCGCCGTG
Organism: Oerskovia paurometabola; assembly: GCF_016907365.1. Classification (NCBI taxonomy): domain Bacteria; kingdom Bacillati; phylum Actinomycetota; class Actinomycetes; order Micrococcales; family Cellulomonadaceae; genus Oerskovia; species Oerskovia paurometabola. Next base: position 3,009,026 of record NZ_JAFBBV010000001.1, read on the forward strand.
CTCCCACAGGAGCTGGCGGCACCGCCCGCACGGCATGAGCGTGTTGCCATGACCGTCGACGCACGCGAACGCCACCAGGCGACCGCCCCCGCTCCCGATCAGGTCGCTCACGAGCGAGCACTCGGCGCACAGCGTCACGCCGTACGCCGCGTTCTCGATGTTCGCGCCCGTCACCAGACGGCCGTCGTCGACGAACGCCGCCGCCCCGACCTTGAAGGACGAGTACGGCGCGTACGCCTTCTGCATGGCGACCCGTGCGGCGTCGCGCAGCGCCGGCCAGTCGAAGCGGTCGCCCGCGTCGACGGCCGCGCGGTTGCTCTCGCTCACGCCGTCACCCCTTCACGTAGGGCTGACCCGCCGCGGCGGGACCACGGACGCGGCCGACGAGACCCGCCACGGCGAAGATCGTGACGATGTACGGCAGCATCAGCATGAACTGGTTGGGGATCGGCGTCTCGAGGACACCGAGCACCTGCTGGAGCTTGTCGGCGAAGCCGAAGAGGAGAGCTGCGCCGAGCGCACCCCACGGGGTCCACCGACCCAGGATCATGGCGGCGAGCGCGATGTACCCCTTGCCGGCCGTCATCTCCTGGCCGAACGCCCCCACGGAGCCGATCGTGAAGAACGCGCCACCGAGCCCCGCGACCATGGACCCGAGCAGGACGTTGCGCCACCGCGTGCGGTTGACGTCGATGCCGACCGTGTCGGCCGCCTGCGGGTACTCGCCCACCGAACGGACACGCAGACCCCACTTGGTGCGGAACAGCGCGATGCTGATCACGATGACCGCGACGTAGAGCAGGTAGACGATGATCGACTGGCGGAACAGCACCGGTCCGACGATCGGGATCTCCGACAGCAGCGGGATCGGCAGCGTCGGCAGGCGCGGCGGGGTGTTGAGCGTGGCCGCGTCGTTCTTGAGCACCGAGCTGAACAGGAAGCTCGTCAGGCCCACGGCGAACACGTTGAGCACCACACCGACGATGATCTGGTTCACGTGGTACTTCACCGTGAACAGCGCGAGCATCGCGCCGATGAGCAGACCCGCGATCGGGGCGGCGACCAGCCCGATGTAGGCGTTGCCCACGACCGAGGCGAGCACCGCGGCGCCGAAGGCCCCCGTCAGGAGCTGACCCTCGATCGCGATGTTGACCACGCCCGCCCGCTCGTTGAGCAGGCCGCCGAGGGCGCCGAACGCGAGCGGGACCGCGAGGAGCAGCGACCCCTGGAGAAGGCTCACGATCGAGGTGCTCTTGTCCGCGACGGCCCACACGAGGAACGTCAGGACCCACAGGACACCGAAGACGGCGACCACCCACCGGCCGACCGGCTGGTCCGCGCGCACCCGGACGTACGCGTAGCCCGCGAGCAGGAGGCACAGGACCGAGAGCACGATCGCGGTCGCCCTGGTCGGGACGGCGACCGGGTCGAACTGGAGCAGGTCAGCCCCGGTCGAGATGCCGAACGTCGTGACCGACCCCGCCGGTCCGAGGAGACCGAACAGGACGAACGAGAGGAGCCCGAAGACGCCCAGGGTGATGGGGAGCTTCCAGCTGCGGGCCGCGGTGACGGTAGCGACCTGGGTAGCAGGTGCAGCCATGGCGGTCATGCGCTGACTCCCTTCATGACGACGGGGTTCGGGGCGGGCAGGCGGAAGATCGCCCGCACGAGCGGCGGCGCCGCGATGAAGAGGACGACGAGCGACTGGATGACCAGGACGATGTTGATCGAGGTCCCGGTCGAGGCCTCCATCGCGCGCCCGCCGACGTTGAGCCCGGCGTACAGGAGTCCGGCGAAGAAGATGCCCAGCGGCTTGGAACGCCCGAGGAGGGCGACGGTGATCGCGTCGAACCCGATCGAGCCCGCGATGCCGCCCGTGAGCGCCTTCTCGGTGCCGAGGATCTGCACGGCACCTGCGAGCCCGGCGAGGGCACCGGAGACGACCATGACGAGGACGAAGGACGACGCGACGCCCATGCCCGCGGTCCGGGCGGCCTGCTGGTTCGAGCCCACGGCCCGGAAGCGGAAGCCCCAGGTCGAGCGCGTCATGAGCCACCACACGAAGACCGCGGCAAGGATCGCGACCAGGAAGCCAGCGTTCAGGCGGAACTGGTCACCGAGGAGCAGCGGGAGCTGCGCGGTGTCCTTGACCCCGGGGCTCTTGGGCTGGTTCGACCCGGGCCGGGTGAAGGCGCTCGTCGTGAGGAACCACGCCACGAGGTAGAGCGCGACGTAGTTCAGCATGATCGTCACGATCACCTCGTGCGCACCGGTGCGTGCCTTGAGGAAGCCCGCGATGCCGGCCCAGAAGCCACCGGCGAGGATGCCGCCCAGCAGGGCGAGCAGCAGGTGCAGCACCGGCGGGAGGTTCCACGCGAAGCCGACGTAGCCGCCGATCGCGGCCCCCATGATGACCTGGCCCTGGGCGCCGATGTTGAACATCCCCGCGCGGAAGCCGACCGCCACGCCGAGCGCGGCGATGATCAGCGGGGTCGAGACCGTCATGGTCTCCGTGAGGGAACGGATGCCGCGCGCGAACGTCGGTGCGTCGTAGTTGTACACCGCTCCGCGGAACATGGCGGCGTAGGCCTCGCTCACGGCCGTCCAGGCCGCACCGAAGAAGTCGGCCGGCTTGGCGAAGAGGTAGCTCGCGGCCGCGGTCACGTCGGGGTCGGTGACGATGATCAGGAGCCCGCCGATGACCAGTGCGAGGACGAACGCCAGGACGGTCACGCCGAACGGTCCGGTCGTGATCTCGCGGAAGGTGGCGGTCCAGCGAGCGGACTCCGAGCCCTCGGGCTGAGGCTTTGCCGCGCCGGCCGGCTCGGGCGCCGGCTCTCCCGTCGGTGGCGGGGCGGGCTGCTGGTCGGTCACTGGGTTGCTCCCGTCGTGTCGGTCTGGTCGTGCACCTGTGCGATGGCCTCGTCGTGCGGGACCCCGGCCATCATGAGGCCGAGCACCTCGCGCGACGTCGTCGGCGGCACCACGCCGACGATCCCGCCCCGATACATCACGGCGATGCGGTCGGCGAGTTCGACGACCTCGTCGAGCTCGGTCGACACGATGATCACGGGCGTGCCGTTGTCGCGCTCCTGCACGATGCGACGGTGCAGGAACTCGATCGAGCCCACGTCGACGCCGCGTGTCGGCTGGCTCGCGATGAACAGCTTGAGCGGCCTCGAGAGCTCGCGCGCCAGCACGACCTTCTGCTGGTTGCCGCCCGAGAGCCGCCCCACCTCCTGGCCAGGGCCCTGGGTACGGATGTCGAACTCCGAGATGCGCTGCTCGGCGTTGCGGCGGATCGCCCCCAGGTCGAGGCCGATGCCCTTGGCGTAGGGACGCTTGTCGTAGAGGTCGAGCACGAGGTTCTCGGCGACCGAGAAGTCGAGCACGAGCCCGTCGACCTTGCGGTCCTCGGGGACGAAGCCGATCCCGGCGTCGAGCGCCGCGTCGGGCGTCAGTCCCCGCAGCTCCTGCCCGTGCAGGGAGATCGACCCCTCGGCCGAGGGCAGGAGCCCGAGGATGGCCTCGGTGAGCTCGGTCTGCCCGTTGCCCTGCACGCCTGCGACGGCGAGGATCTCGCCCTGCGCGACGGAGAACGACACGTGGTCCACGACCGCCTGCCCGTTCGGCGCGAGGACCGTGAGGTCGGTGACGACGAACGTCTCCTCGCCGGGCTGCGCGGGCGCCTTGTCGAGACCGAGGGAGACCGCGCGTCCCACCATGAGGGAGGCGAGCTCGCTCTCGGAGGCGGTCGGCTCGGCGGTCCCGACGACGGCGCCCCGGCGGATGACCGTGATGACGTCGGCGACGGCCTTGACCTCGCGCAGCTTGTGCGTGATGAACACGATCGAGGTGCCGGACTCGCGGAGCTGGCGCATGATCTCGATCAGCTCGTCGGTCTCCTGCGGCGTGAGCACCGCGGTGGGCTCGTCGAGGATGAGCACCTTCGCCTCACGAGCGAGAGCCTTGACGATCTCGACGCGCTGCTGGACGCCGACGGGGAGGTCCTCGACGACGGCGTCCGGGTCGAGCCCGAACCCGAACCGCGCGGACAGCTCGCGCACGCGCTTGCGGGCCGCGTCCAGGTCGAGCAGTCCCCCGGCCTTGGTGTCCTCGTGGCCCAGCATGACGTTCTCGGCGACGGTGAAGACCGGCACGAGCATGAAGTGCTGGTGCACCATGCCGATCCCGGCGGCCAGGGCGTCTCCCGGTCCACGGAAGGCGCGCTCGACGTCGTCGAGCAGGATCTTGCCCGAGTCGGCCTGGTAGAGGCCGAACAGCACGTTCATCAACGTGCTCTTGCCCGCGCCGTTCTCCCCGAGCAGGGCGTGGATCTGCCCCGGTTCGATGACGAGGTCGATGTGGTCGTTGGCGACGAGCGGTCCGAACGACTTGGTGATTCCGCGGAGCTCCAGCTTCACGTACGGTCTCCTTCGATGCACAGGCAGCCTTGCCTGCGACGTTAGCCCAAGACTGGTCGAGCCGGCCCGGCGAGGTGCCGGGCCGGCTCGACCACGATGTACTGCGTCAGGTCACGGCGAGCTCGGGGACTCCACGACGATCGTGCCGTCGATGATGTCCTTGCGGAGCTGGTCGATCTCGTCCTTGAGCTCCTGAGGAACCTTCGAGTCGAAGTCGTGGTACGGCGCGATGTCCACGCCGCCGTTCTCGAGCGTGCCCACGTAGGGCTCGTTCGAGAACTCGTCCTCGGAGGCCGCCGTGATGACGTCCTCGACGCCCGCACCGATCTCCTTGAGCACGGAGGTCAGGATGAGGTCGCCGCTGTCGGGGTTGGTCTCGAAGCCGTCGGCGTCGACCCAGATGACCGACACGTCGGTCGCGTCCTTGGCGGCGGCGAGCGTGCCGACGCCGACCGGACCGGCGACGGGCATGATGATGTCCGCCCCCTGGTCGATGAAGGTCTGGGTCAGCTGCTGGCCCTGGGACTGGTCCTCGAAGCCACCGGCGAACGAGCCGTCCTGGGTGTCCTTGTTCCAGCCGAGCGTCTTGACGTCGGTGCCGTGCGTCTCGTTGTAGTTCGCGACGCCGTCGACGAAGCCGTCCATGAAGATCGTCACGGACGGGATCTCCAGGCCACCGTAGGTCGCGACGGTGCCGGTCTTGCTCATGCCCGCGGCGAGGTAGCCCGCGAGGAACGAGGCCTGGGCGGTGTCGAAGCTGATCGGCTTGACGTTGTCGAGCTCGATCGTGTTGCCGTCAGCGTCTTGTGCCGTCGAGTCGACGATCGCGAAGTCGACGTCCGGGTTGGCCTGGGCGGCGTCGCCCGTTGCCGTCGCGAGGAGGAAGCCGACCGTCACGATGACGTTGCAGTTCTCGGAGATCAGGTTGTCGATGTTCGGAGCGAAGTTCGACTCCTCCTTCGACTCGGCGGTGGCGGTCTGGATGCCCAGGCTCTTCTCGGCAGCCTTGAGGCCGTTGTAGCCCGACTCGTTGAAGGACTTGTCGTCGAAGCCTCCGGCGTCGGACACCATGCACGCCTTGAAGCTCGACTCCGAGCCCCCGGCCGTGCCCGACGCGCTGCCCTCGTCGGGTGCGCTCCCACATGCAGCCAGCGCCAGCGCGGCGACGGCCGCGAGCGCTGTCATCTGCGTTGCTCTCTTCACCATGAGCTCCGTTCGATCTCGTCGATGGCCCCCGGGAGAAAACCGGGACCTGCCCGCGCGACGTTGCACGGGTAGGTCACGGGGTCCGTCGGCCTGTATTGATCGAACACTAGCCACGTCGAGGGACGTCGGACGTTACTTGCGGGTAACGCGGACGCTTCGTTATGGAAGCGTCATCTGACGTCTCAGCCGTGACCGTTCGCGTTCCAGCCGTCGGACACTTGGTTGCACAAGGCAACGGTTCGTCCTGCGTGCGTCCCCGGCCGTACGCGACAGAGCACCCGGGACCCGGGTTCCGGTTTCCGGGCCGCTCAGCCCAGCGCGACGCGCGCGAGCAGGCGGACGCCCGCGCCGATCGCGCTCTCGTCCACGCGCAGGTCCCCCTGATGGATGTCGTACGACCGCCCACCGGGCGTCCGCGTGCCCAGCCGGGCCATCGCGCCGGGCACCTTCGTCAGGTACCACGCGAAGTCCTCGCCGCCGAGCGACTGCTCCGTGAGCAGCACCGACGCGGGTCCGAGCACGTCGCGCGCAGCAGCCTCGAGCGAGGCCGTGCAGTCCTCGGCGTTCTCGACCGGCGGAACCCCACGGGTGTGGTTGACCGTGACCTCGACCTCGTAGGGGGCGACGACCTGCTCGACCGCGTCGTGCAGCACCTGACCCGCGAACTCCCACGCCCGGACGTCGAGGCAGCGCAGCGTCCCGCGGACGGTACCCGTGCTGGGGATCGCGTTGTGCGCCGACCCTGCGTGCACCGCGCCCCACGTGAGGTTGACGCCCGAGCGCGGGTCGAGGCGCCGGCCGAGCACCGCGGGGACCTGCGTGATGACCTGCCCGAGCGCATAGACCACGTCGCCGGTCAGGTGCGGGCGGGACGTGTGCCCGCCGGGCGAGGTGATGGTCACGGAGACCTCGTCGGACGCCGAGGTGATGGGGCCGATGCGCGTCCCGATCTGCCCGGCGTCGACCTTGGGGTCGCAGTGGACCGCGTAGATCTCCTCGATCCCGTCCAGGCCGCCCGCGGCGATCACGTCGAGCGAGCCGCCGGGCTGGACCTCCTCCGCCGGCTGGAACACGAGCCGGACCGGACGGGGCAGCTCACCCTGCTCGGCGAGCGCGGCCAGGACGAGCCCTGCGCCCAGCACGACGGTCGCGTGCACGTCGTGCCCGCACGCGTGCGCGACCCCCGGTGTGGTCGAGGCCCACGGGAGCTCGCAGCGGTCCTGGACCGGGAGCGCGTCGATGTCGGCCCGCAGCGCGACCCTCCCGGGCGCCGCGCCGTCGGGCCCGTCGCCGATGTCGCACACGAGGCCGGTGCCCGGCAGGAGCCGTGGCTCCAGGCCCGCGGCGCGCAGCCGGTCGGCGATCAACGCCGTCGTGCGGGTCTCGGTGCGCGACACCTCGGGATGCTCGTGGATGTCCCGGCGGATCGCGACGAGCTCGTCCTCGAAGGCCGCCGCGAGCTCGACCACCCTGTCCCCGCGCACCGTCCGCGGCAGCACGTGCACCGACGCGGGCGGCCTCGCCCCCGTCCCGGCACGGTCCGACGGGGTGCTGTTCTCGGTGCTCTCCTCAGGACTGCTCACCAGCCGAGACTATCCCCGGCCTCGTCGGCGCGGGCGACGGGGTCACGCACCGGACGGCACGGGACGGGCGTCGCCGTCGGGCAGGAGGAACTCCTCCGTGCCCGACGGCGACGCTGGCCCGTGCACCAGCGCACCCGGGCGCGAGGCGTCAGAGCAGCTCGTCCAGGCCGCGCTCACGCACGAGGTCGACCATCGACTTGACCTGCTGGGCCCGCGCCCGCGTGGTGACCAGGAGCGCGTCGGGCGTGTCGACGACCACGACGTCGTCGAGCCCCAGGACGGTCACGACCCGGTTGCTCGCGGGGACGACGACCGAGCCCGCGCTCTCGTGTCGCACGACGCGCCCGACGTCGCCGAGGACCTTGGAACCCGACTCGTCGGCCGAGGGGAGCAGCGCGGCGAGAGAGTTGAAGTCACCGATGTCGTCCCAGCCGAAGTTCCCCGGGACGACCGCGACCCCGCCCACGGCCGCGACCGGCTCCGCGACCGCGTGGTCGATCGCGATCTTCTCGAGACCGGGCCAGACCTCCGCCAGGACGCGGTCGCGGTCCGGGGTGTCCCAGGCCGCGGCCACGGTACGCAGACCGTCGTGCAGCTCGGGGCGCTGGTCCGCGAGGTGCCCCAGCAGGACCGACGTGCGGGTGATGAACATGCCCGCGTTCCAGCGGTACTCCCCCGAGCGGACGTACCGCTGGGCGGTCGCCGCGTCGGGCTTCTCGGTGAACCCCTCGGCGTGCAGCGCGCTGGGAGCGCCCTCGAGGTCGAGCGAGGCCCCGCTCTTGACGTAGCCGAAGGCCGTCGACGGCCGGGAGGCCGCGATCCCGACCGTGACGACGTATCCCGCCCGGGCCGCCTCCACACCCTCACGGACGGCCTGCTCGAACGCCGCCCGTCCGGTGATGACCTGGTCCGCCGCGAACGAACCGATCACGACGTCGCCGTGCCGCTGCTCGAGCACCGCGGCGGCCAGGCCGATCGCGGCCATCGAGTCCCGGGGAGAGGGCTCGGCCAGCAGCGCGTCGTCCCGCAGGGTCGGGAGCTGGGTGCGTGCCGAGGCGACGTGCTGCCGGCCCGTCACGAGGACGATGCCTTCCTCACCGGCGAGGGGGACGAGCCGGTCGACCGTGGCCTGCAGCAGCGATCGCCCGGCCCCGGTGAGGTCCAGCAGGAACTTGGGGTTGCCACGGCGCGAGAGGGGCCAGAGCCTGGTGCCGGCTCCCCCTGCGGGGATCACGGCGTAGAAACCGGGGATCGCCGGGACCTGCGAGGTCGAGTCGGCGGGTGCGGGAGCAGGAGCGGGAGAAGGGTGCGTCGACATCCTCGAAGCATAGTGACCGACGCGTGACCGACGCGTGACCGGGCGTGCGGCGACCTCCCGTGGACGGGCATCCACGAGCCATCGACCCCCGTGTGGAATGGGTCACAAACAGGGGTGGCCGGGCCGCCTGGAACCCCCCGCGGTCCGCACCACGATGCCGGTGTCACTATGGTGGAACCCCAGAGACGGATATCGGCGGACTCCGGCGAGCCCTGGATCTGCCGCTCCACCGGACTCGCCAGAGCCTCGGCGCGGAGCGGTCGTGAACGGCCCCCGGCGGACGACGTCGTCCAGCTCGATATCTCACCCCTGAACTCGCCACAGGAGGCCCCTAAGTGCCCAGTGCACCTGCTGGCACGCTGTACCGCGGCCGTGAAGGCATGTGGTCGTGGGTCGCGCATCGCGTGACCGGCGTGCTCATCTTCTTCTTCCTCCTCGTGCACGTGCTGGACACAGCACTTGTACGAGTCTCGCCCGAGGCGTACGACGCCGTGATCGGCACCTACAAGACCGTGATCATGGGACTCGGAGAGGCCGGCCTCGTGGCCGCCATCGTGTTCCACGCCTTCAACGGTGTCCGGATCATCCTCGTCGACTTCTGGGCCAAGGGGCCCAAGTACCAGCGCACCATGCTCTGGGTCGTCGTCGGCCTGTTCGCCGTGACGATGGCGGGCTTCCTGCCCCGCCACCTCATGAACGTCTTCGGAGGTGGGCACTGATGAGCACCACGAGCACCAGCTCTCCCCTCGCGGCCCCCCGCGACCCGTACAAGCGGCAGAAGTCCACGCGCTCGAACTACGAGCTGTACAGCTGGGTCTTCATGCGCGCCTCGGGCGTCGTGCTGATCGTCCTGATCTTCGGGCACCTGTTCGTCAACCTCATGGTCGGCGAGGGCGTCCACGCGATCGACTTCGGCTTCGTCGCCGGCAAGTGGGCCTCCCCGTTCTGGCAGGTCTGGGACCTCCTGATGCTGTGGCTCGCGATGATCCACGGCACCAACGGCGTCCGTACGATCATCAACGACTACGCGCAGCGTGACGGCACGCGCCTCGTGCTCAAGCTCGCGCTGTACCTCGCGTTCGTGGTCGTCACCGTGCTCGGCACGCTCGTGGTCTTCACGTTCGACCCGTGCCCCCCGAACGCCCTGGACTACCAGCTCCCGTCGTTCTGCACCGCCTGACGGACCCGCCCGGCGACGTTCCCCCAGCCGTCGCCTGACGTCCCGTCCCCCCTTCCCACTCGTCACAGGAGGCATCGACACCGATGCAAACCCATCAGTACGACGTCGTCATCGTCGGAGCAGGCGGCGCCGGCATGCGCGCGGCACTGGAGTCGTCCGGCAAGGTCCGTACGGCGGTCATCTCGAAGCTCTACCCCACCCGGTCCCACACCGGCGCGGCGCAGGGCGGCATGTGCGCCGCCCTCGCGAACGTCGAGGAGGACAACTGGGAGTGGCACACGTTCGACACCGTCAAGGGCGGCGACTACCTCGTCGACCAGGACGCCGCGGAGATCATGGCCAAGGAGGCCATCGACGCGGTGCTCGACCTCGAGCGCATGGGCCTGCCGTTCAACCGCACGCCCGAGGGCAAGATCGACCAGCGCCGCTTCGGCGGGCACACGCGCAACCACGGCGAGGCCGCGGTACGCCGCTCGTGCTACGCCGCGGACCGCACGGGTCACATGATCCTCCAGACGCTCTACCAGAACTGCGTCAAGCAGAACGTCGAGTTCTTCAACGAGTTCTACGTCCTGGACCTCATCACGGACCACGACCTCGCGGCCGAGGACGTGCCCGACGGCGAGCAGGTCAACGCGACGGGCGTCGTCGCCTACGACCTCGCGACCGGCGAGATCCACGTGTTCCAGGCCAAGGCGATCATCTTCGCCACGGGCGGCGCGGGCAAGATCTTCAAGACGACGTCCAACGCGCACACCCTCACGGGCGACGGCATGGCGCTCGCCTACCGGCGCGGCCTCCCGCTCGAGGACATGGAGTTCTTCCAGTTCCACCCGACGGGCCTCGCGGGCCTCGGCATCCTCCTGTCGGAAGCCGCCCGTGGTGAGGGCGGCATCCTGCGCAACGGCGAGGGCGAGCGCTTCATGGAGCGCTACGCCCCGACCATCAAGGACCTGGCACCGCGCGACATCGTCGCCCGCTCGATGGCGAACGAGGTCCGCGAGGGCCGCGGCGCCGGGCCGAACAAGGACTACGTCCTGCTCGACCTCACGCACCTCGAGCCCGCGCACATCGACGCCAAGCTGCCGGACATCACGGAGTTCGCGCGCACGTACCTCGGCATCGAGCCCTACACGGAGCCCGTGCCCGTCTACCCCACGGCGCACTACGCCATGGGCGGCATCCCGACCAACGTCGGCGGCGAGGTGCTGCGCGACGGTCACAACGTCGTGCGCGGCCTGTACGCGGCCGGCGAGGTCGCGTGCGTCTCGGTCCACGGATCGAACCGCCTCGGCACCAACTCGCTCCTCGACATCAACGTGTTCGGCAAGCGCGCCGGTCGCGAGGCCGCGCGGTACGCCGCGACGGCCGAGTACCGCGAGCTCCCCGAGAACCCTGCAGCGGCCGTGATCGCGCAGCTCGACGAGATGCGCAACCGGCCCGACGGCGAGCGTGTGGCCGACGTCCGCAAGGCGCTCCAGGAGACCATGGACGCCAACGCCCAGGTGTTCCGCACGGGCGAGTCGCTCGACCAGGCGCTCTCGGACATCCGCACACTCCAGGACCGCTACCGCAACGTCTCGGTCCAGGACAAGGGACGCCTGTTCAACACCGACCTCCTCGAGGCCATCGAGCTGGGCTTCCTGCTCGACATCGCCGAGGTCACGGTCATCGCCGCGATCAACCGCAAGGAGTCGCGCGGCGGTCACTACCGCGAGGACTACCCGAACCGCGACGACGCCAACTACATGCTCCACACGATGGCCTACCGTCGCCCCACGTCCGCCGGCGACACCGCCGACGGTCACGTCGACGGCTACTTCGACCACGTCGAGGAGTTCGATTCCTACAAGATCGTGCTGGGTTCCAAGCCCGTCACCCAGACCCGGTACGAGCCCATGGAGCGTAAGTACTGATGACTGCCACACTCGAAGCCCCTGCCGGTTCTGAGAAGACCGAGGTCGGTGCCGTGCCCTCCTTCGAGGTCACGATCAAGCTCCGCCGGTACAACCCCGAGTCCGAGCACGGTGAGGACGCGTACTGGGAGGAGTACACGGTCCTGGCCCACGGCACGGACCGCGTCCTCGACGCCCTGCACAAGATCAAGTGGGAGCACGACGGCTCGCTGACCTTCCGTCGCTCGTGCGCGCACGGGATCTGCGGGTCGGACGCGATGCGGATCAACGGCCGCAACCGCCTGGCCTGCAAGACGCTGCTCAAGGACGTCAACCCGGACAAGCCGATCACCGTCGAGCCCATCAAGGGCCTGCCGGTCATCAAGGACCTGGTCGTCGACATGGAGCCGTTCTTCGCCTCCTACCGCGAGATCATGCCGTTCCTCATCACCTCGGGGAACGAGCCCAGCAAGGAGCGCCTGCAGTCGGCCGAGCAGCGCGAGCGGTTCGACGACACGACCAAGTGCATCCTGTGCGCGGCGTGCACGTCGTCCTGCCCCGTGTTCTGGACCGACGGGCAGTACTTCGGCCCCGCGGCGATCGTCAACGCCCACCGCTTCATCTTCGACTCGCGCGACGAGGGAGCGGCCCAGCGCCTGGAGATCCTCAACGACAAGGAGGGCGTGTGGCGCTGCCGCACGACCTTCAACTGCACCGAGGCGTGCCCTCGTGGCATCGAGGTCACCAAGGCCATCCAGGAGGTCAAGCGCGCGATGATCACCCGCGCGTTCTGACACCTCTTCCCCGCACTGCCCGACGGCGGTCCCCGGCTCCTGCCGGTGGGCCGCCGTCGGCGTTCGTCGGCTCAGATCTTGACGGACACCCTGGGCGCTCTGCCCCGGCGGACCCCACGGACGACGGGGCTCCAGGGATAGCCGTACCCGGCCCCGCGACGGACCCGGGCCTCGAGGCGTTCGTCCTGCTCCGCCTCGGCCCGCTCCCGCAGCTCGTCCGCGGTCGGTTGTGCCGGCGGGTCCGCGATCCACGCCGCGACCATCAGCAGGATCCGTGTGACGAAGTTGGCGAGCAGCAGGATCGTCACGAACGTCGCGAACGAGCCCAGCAGCGCGTTGCGCGACGAGCTCCCGACGATGATGCTCGTCCCGAGGTACCGCAGCACCCCGAAGGCGGCCGCCGCCGCCAGGGCGCCGATGTACAGGTCCTTGCGCGGCGGCTGTACGCCCGCGACGAAGCGGATGATCAGCAGGACCACGATCGCGTCGAAGACGAGCCCGACGAAGATGCCGACCACGGGCACCAGGACCGACGCCAGGACGCCGTCGCCGAAGAGCGTCGCCCCGAGTGTCTGGACCACGACGGTCGCTGCCGCAGAGATGACGACGCTGATCCCGAGCACGGCGAACCCGCCCAGCTCGCGCAGCTTGGACAGCACAGGGTTCTGCCCCACGTCCGTGAGCGAGAACATCGCCCGGGTCGAGGTGCGCAGCGCCGCCATGAAGGAGATCGCGCTGAAGAGCAGCACGAACACCGCGATGATGCTCGACAGGTCGAAACCACGGTCCAGGATCAGGTCGTCGGGCGAGATGACGCCCGGCCCGTTGGGCGTCTGCTTGATCAGTCCCGGGATCGCCTTGTCGATCTGCGCGAAGATCTCGTCGCGCAGCTCCTCCCTGTTGCCCAGGAACGCCATGAAGGCCGTGTAGAAGATCGTCAGCCCGGCGAACAGCGAGAACAGCGCCGAGTAGGCCATGCCACCGCACAGGAGGGCTCCGCGCTGGACCCCGTACTGCGCGAGCGCCCTGGCCGGGCGGGTCGTGTTCCACCAGGCCTGGACGGCCTTCGCACGGGCCGTCAGGCGGGCGACCGTCCCCGGGGCCCCGGGGGCGTCGGGGGCGTCGGGGGCGCTGCCGTCGGGCGTGGTGCCGCGCGCGGTGCGGGGCGTGCGGGCGTGCGGGGTACTCGTCTTCTGGGCGTCGGAGGAGGGGCCGTCACGGCCCGGACGTACGGCCCCGGCCTTGCGATCGGGTGCCGGGTTGGTTGCCTGGGTCATCGCCCGAGCCTAGAAGACGACCGCCCGTCTCACCCGTCCGACAGCCCGGTGAGCTCGAACCTGCGGGCCGGCCGCCACACGCCGTCGTCCCCGTGCTCGTAAAGGTGGATGCCCGTGACGTCGAACGCCGCCTCGAACCCGGCCATCTCGTCGAACGCGAGGTCCAGCGCCTCGTCGTCGACCTCGTGCGCGACCGTCACGTGCGGGTGGTAGTTGAAGCGCAGCTCCTGGTCGAGGATGCCCGACCGCACCGCCCCCTCGAGCCCCTCGCACTCGGCGATCCCCTGCGCGACGATCACGAAGACCACGGGCGAGACGGGGCGGAACGTCCCCGACCCGCGCAGGATGACCCGGAACGGCGCCGCCTGAGCCACGACGCCCTCGAGATGGGCGTAGACCTCGTCGAGGTCGGACTCGTCCACCACGGTCGGCCCGAGCAGCGTGATGTGCGGCGGGATGTCTCCCGCGAACGGGTCGCCGAACGCGGCCCGTGCCTCCTGGAGGGCGGTGCCGTAGGGCTCGGGGATCTCGATCGCGATACCGATCCGCACCTGGTGCGGACCCCGCTCCGGGAGGTTCATCAGCGTGTCCGACGAGCAGGCAGCAGGCCGACCCGGTCGTAGATCCGGTCGAGGGTCGCCTGAGCCAGGCCCCGAGCCCTCTCCGCACCGCGTGCGAGGACGGCGTCGAGCTCCGCCGGGTCCGACAGGTACTCGTTCGCCCGCGCCTGGAACGGGGTCAGGAAGTCGACCACGACCTCGGCCAGGTCCACCTTGAGGTGCCCGTAGCCCTTGCCCTCGTAGTCCGCGGCGATGTCCGCGACGGGCCGTGACGTCAGTGCGGAGAAGATCGTCAGGAGGTTCGAGATGCCGGGCTTGGCCACCGGGTCGTAGCGGATCTCGTTCTCCGAGTCCGTCGCCGCCGACCTGATGCGCTTGGCCGCGACCTTGGGGTCCTCGAGCAGCCAGACGACCCCCTTGCCCCCCGAGGAGGACTTGCTCATCTTGGCCGTGGGTTCCTGCAGGTCGTAGATCTTCGCGACGGCCTTGACGATGTGCGGCTCGGGGACGACCGCGGTGTCCTCCCCGAACCGGGAGTTGAGGCGCTCGGCCAGGTTGCGCGCGAGCTCGAGGTGCTGTCGCTGGTCCTCACCGACCGGGACCAGTGCGGCGTCGTAGAGCAGGATGTCGGCAGCCATGAGCACGGGATAGGTGAAGAGCCCCACCGTCGTGCCGTCCGTGCCCTGCTTCGCGGACTTGTCCTTGAACTGGGTCATGCGTCCGGCCTCGCCGAAGCCGGTCTGGCACGAGAGCACCCAGGCGAGCTCGGCGTGCTCGGGGACGTGCGACTGCACGAACAGCGTCGACCCGTCGGGGTCCACCCCGCCCGCCAGGTACTGGGCCGCGGTGCGGCGCGTGCGCTCGCGGAGCTTCTCCGGCTCGGGGTTGACCGTCAGGGCGTGCATGTCGACGACGCAGTAGATCGCGTCGTAGGACTCCTGCAGGGCGACCCACTGGCTCAGAGCCCCGATGTAGTTGCCCAGCTGGAGGGAATCCTCCGTGGGCTGCATCCCCGAGAAGATGCGTGGACGCCGTACGCCGGGAACCTCGTTGACCATTGCCCCATTCTGACAGGTCGCCGTGCCCTGGCCGAATCCGGTGCCAGGCGTCCGGGACGGGACCGGCCTCAGGTCGCCTCGTCGTCGAAGGGGGCGCGCCGTCCTGGCACTGGCACCTCGGCGACGGGGCCCCCGGAGGGCGGGGGCGGGACGGGGCCCGGGGCACGCGGGCGCGAGGGCGGGCTGAGCACGTCGTCGTCGAGCAGCGCCTCCCGGACGATGCGGCGCGGGTCGTACTGCCGCGGGTCCAGCTTGGACCAGTCCACGTCGCCCACCTGGTCGCCCAGCTCGTCGTCCACCCGCTCCTTGGCGTCCTTCAGGAAGCCGCGGGCGGTGCGGACGAACGCGCCGAGCTGTTCGGCGTACCGGGGCAGCCTCTCCGGACCGATGACGATCACGGCGACCACCAGAATGATCCCGAATTCCCAGCCGTTGATTCCGAACACGCGGTCAGACTACTCGCTCGTGGCTTCGTCGAGCACGACGCGGACGTCGCGCTCCTGGTCTTCCGTGCGGACGCGCAGCGTCACGGTGTCCCCGGGCGCCTTGGCCCTGATCGCGACGATGAGCTCGTCGCTCTGGCTCACAGGCCTGCCGTCGATCGACAGGATGACGTCACCCGCCTGGATCCCGGCCACGGCGGCCGGGCCGTCGGCCGTCACGGGTGCCTGACCACCCTGCGGCTCGGTCGTCACCTGGACGCCCTCGCCCTGGTAGCGCGAGTCGAGCAGCACGCCGATCACCGGGTAGGTGGCCGTACCGCTCGCCATGAGCTCCTCCGCGGTGCGCCGTGCCTGGTTCGACGGGATCGCGAACCCCAGCCCGATGCTGCCCGTGGCCGCACCCGTGCCCGGCGGCTGCGCGATCGCCGAGTTCACCCCGACGACCTCCCCCGCCCCGTTGACGAGCGGTCCCCCCGAGTTGCCGGGGTTGATCGCGGCGTCCGTCTGGATCGCGTCGATGAAGGCGGTCTCCGCCGAGTCGCCGGCTGCGACCGGTCGGTGCAGCGCGCTCACGATCCCCGTGGTGACCGTCCCGTTGAGACCGAGCGGCGCACCGATCGCGACGACGGGGTCGCCGACGACGACCGCGTCGCTGTCGCCCAGCACGAGAGGGGTCAGCCCCGTCTCGTCGACCTTGACGACCGCGAGGTCGTAGTCGGGGGTGCGGCCGACGATCTCGGCAGGACGCTCGCTGCCGTCGGCGAAGAGCACCGTGACCTCACCACCGGACGCACCTCCCGCGACGACGTGGTTGTTCGTGAGGATGAACCCGTCCTCCCGGATCACGAAGCCCGACCCCGTGGAGACGCCGTCGGCTCCCTCCACCTGGAGCGAGACCACGCTCGGCAGGACGCTCGCCGCGACGGCCGCGACCGATCCCGCAGGGCGCTCCTCCCCCGGCGCCGTGCCCGCTGCGGGGAGCGAGACGTCCACGGGTCGGCGGTCCGTCCCGTCGACGATCCGTTCGGCCGCGACTCCGCCCACGGCGCCGGCGACCAGGGCGAGCGCCGCGATACCGGCGACCGCGCCCGCACCGAGCCGGCGTCGCTTCGGCGGGGCCACCGCCGTCTGCGCGGCCCAGGGCTCGACGGGGGTCGGCGACGGTCCCGGCTGCGGGTGCGTCGGCAGCTCCTGCTGCTGGGGCATCTGCCCCGGCGGGTACGTCCCGGGGCGGCGCACCTGGTAGGACGGCGGTGGCGGGACCGGGGGCTGCGTTCCCTGGGCGGCGCCGTAGCCCGGAAGGCCGGGGCGCGCGACGGGCAAGGAGCCGAGCGGTGCACCGTACGGGCGCGTGTCGTGCTGTGCCGTCGGCGCGGGGGCGGCCGGAGCCGCAGGAGGTGTCTGGACGGCGGGCGTCAGCGGTGCACCGGGCGTGGGCCGGTAGGCCGACGGCGGCGCGAAGGGGTTGCGCGGCTCGGGCGGCGGCGCCGCGGCCTGCGTCGCGGCCTGCGCGGGCTCGGGCGTCGTCGGTGCGGGCTCCGGCGTGGGGCGCGGCGGTAGGGCCGGCTGCGGCTCCGCGGGTCCGGGCGCTGAGTCGTGTGCGGTCATGGGGTGCCCAAGGCTCCTGTCATGGTCGTCCATCCCCGGGAGATGCGGGCCGGGACCCCCTCGTCGAAGTCGTGCGCCGGGAACGTCGCCACGAACGCGGCGAGGACCTCCTTGCGAGCCTCGGCCACCACGTCGATCACCGTGTCCCCAGCCTGCCACACGACGTGCCACGGCTCGTCGGACAGGACGTAGACCGCGCGTCCGTCGAACCCTTCGGACCGGGTCAGCGACGTGGTGTCCAGCCGGCCCAGCTGCTCGCGCACCACGATCGTCCCCGCGGGGCCCGCGAGGTCGACCTGCAGGACGTCCTTGTCCTCGCCGACGAGGTGGACGCCCGTCACGTCGAACCCTTCGAGCATCCCTGACGGGCTCGTCCAGCCGTGGTCGGCCATCCATGCGAGCGCGGCCGAGTCGACCAGGTCCATCGAGTCGCCGGATGCCGCGCCCGGGTCCGCACCCGCGGCGCTCGTCCCCGACCCGCCCGTCGAGGGCAGCACCGGCACCAGGTCGGCGCCGGCCGCGTCGCGCACCTCGTTCCCGGCCTGCGCGAGAAGGGTCAGCGGGGCTGCCACGTGCCGGTCGGGCACGACCACCGGACGGTCACCGAGCGTGAACAGCGCGACGGCGAGCACGGCGACCCCGCTCGAGGCCGCGACGGCCACGCGACGCGCGCGACGTCGTCGGGCGTGCGCCACGAAGTCCCCCGTGAGGGCGTCCCGCAACGCTCCGGCCTCGGGCGACGCGGCCCACGGGTCTCGCACCGGTGGCCCCTGCCGCAGCGGGTCCCCCTGCGCGGCGGGCATCTCCGACGACAGCGCGAGCAGACGAGAGGTCAGGTCCGTCGTGGGCAGCACGTCCCGTGCGCACGACAGCCGCTTGCGCACCGCACGCGCCACCGCGAGCTCCGCGGCGCACTGGTCGCAGCCCGCGACGTGAGTCAGTGCACGCTCACGCGTGGCCGGTGAGAGCTGGTCGTCGGCGAGAGCGCTGACGAGCGTCCCGAGGTGCGTCATGGTCCCCCCGGTGCGTTGTGCGTCGCGAGCGCGGCCAGCTCGTCGACGGCGGTGTCCGCCGAGGTCAGGTCGCCGACGTCGTTCCCGGGGCGCTCCGAAGGATCACGGTGCGGCAGCGCCGCCCGGAGCTGGGTGCGGGCGCGATGGATGCGCGAGCGCACCGTGCCCAGCTTGATCCCGAGCGTGACGGCGATCTCCTCGTAGCTCAGTCCCTCGATGTCGCACAGCACGACCGCCGCACGGTACTCCGGGGACAGGGCGTCGAGCGCCCGCTGCACGTCGTGGTCGAGGTTCGTGTGCTCATACCCTCGCTCCGGGTGGGTCATCTCGCCCGTGGCCGGGTACTGCGCCGAGTCGTCCCCCATGGCCTCCATACGGATGCGCTGCTTGCGCCGCACCTGGTCCAGGAAGAGGTTGGTCGTGATGCGGTGCAGCCAGCCCTCGAACGTCCCGGGCGTGTAGCTCGACAACGAGCGGAACACCCGGATGAAGGTCTCCTGGGTCAGGTCCTCGGCGTCGTGCTGGTTCCCCGTCAGGCGGTACGCCAGCCGGTACACGCGCGCGGAGTGCTCCCGCACGATCTGGTCCCACGAGGGGGGCGTCCAGGGCTGGGCACTCACGTCACTGCTCACACGGTCCATTGTCCCCTCTCAACGCCGCGGGACCCGCATCCGTTCCCACGCGCACGGGGACGTCGACACGACGTGCACGAAACCTCCCCCCGAACACGCTCCAGCCAGCGCTCAGAGGGCCTTCGACCGGTACGATCGCATCACCTGCACCGCGCGGTGCCGCCGCACCGCAGCAGTCCGTCCGGGTCTCCGGCGACACGCGGTGCCCAAGACCAGGAGGGTTCTATCACCACCGACATCGGCCGGACCAACGCCAAGGCGTCGAGCTGGACCTACTGCGAGGAGTTCGTGCCGGAGGACGACGTCCTCCTGCGCGCTCGCGCGCGCGCTGCCGAGCTGGGTTGTCCCGCCGTCCTGCCCGGCGTGGGAGCGGTCCTCCAGGCCCTCGCCGCCGCCCTGGCCGCCCGAGCCGTCGTCGAGATCGGCACGGGCACCGGCGTGGCCTCCCTGTGGCTGCTCCGCGGGATGCCCGAGGACGGCGTCCTGACGACGATCGACGTCGACGTCGAGCACCAGCGCGCCGCCAAGGAGGCCTTCTCCGAGGCAGGGATCCGCCCGACCCGCACCCGGACCATCCCCGGCCGGGCGAGCGACGTGCTGCCTCGCCTGACCGACAACGCCTACGACCTCGTGCTCGTCGGCGCCGACCGGCACAGCTACCCCGAGTACGTCGAGCAGGCGCTGCGCCTCCTGCGTCCGGGCGGGATCGTGGCGGTGGACGGCGCTCTGGTGGGCGACCGCGTGGCGGACCCCGCACGCCGCGACGAGGTCACGGCGATCGTCCGTGAGGTCGGCCGCTCCCTGCGCGCCGACGAGCGTGTCCTGCCCGCCCTGATCCCCAGCGGCGACGGCCTCCTGCTGGGCGTCCGTCGGTAGCCGGAACCACGAGAGGGCCCCTCACCGAGGACGGTGAGGGGCCCTCTCGCACGTCGAGGGTCAGTCCAGGTCGCGCAGGAACTGCAGCAGGAGGCGGGCCCCGTAGCCGGTCGCCCCCTCCGTGACCTCGTGCCGCGACGCCGTGGCACGCGCCGGCCCCGCGATGTCGAGGTGGACCCACGGCAGACCGCCCGTGAACTCGCGCAGGAACAGGGCAGCGGTGATCGAGCCACCACCACGGGCCTCGAGCGGCACGTGACGCAGGTCTGCGACGTCCGAACGCAGCGCGCTCGTGTAGTCCTCGACGAGCGGCATGTGCCAGACCCGCTCCCCCGTCACCGCGGCTGCCGCCTCGAAGCCGCTCACGAGCTCGGGGCTCGTGGCGTACAGCGCAGCGTGCCCCCGCCCGAGGCCGACGCTGGCCGCACCCGTGAGGGTCGCGACGTCGACCAGCAGGTCCGGTGCGAGCGTGGCGACCGCGTACCCGAGCGCGTCGGCGAGCACCAGGCGCCCCTCGGCGTCGGTGTTCGCGATCTCGACGGTCGTGCCGGAGTACGTCCGCAGGACGTCGCCCGGCCGGTAGGAGTCCGCGCCGAAGTGGTTCTCGGCGAGCGGCAGGACGGCCGTGACCTTGTGGCGCACGCCCGACTCCGCGGCGCCGAGCACCGCGGCCAGCGCGACGGCGGCGCCGGCCATGTCCGTCTTCATGGGCACCATGGCCTCGCGCGGCTTGATCGAGAGACCGCCGGTGTCGTACGTGATGCCCTTGCCGACGAGCACCACGTGCCGCTCGGCGGCCTCCGGCTCGTACGTGACGGTCACGAGGCGGGGCGGGCTGGCCGAGGCCGCTCCGACCGCCAGGATCGCGCCGAAGCCCTGCGCCGCGAGCTCCTTCGGCCCGAGCACCTCGACGGCCAGACCGGCAGCGCCGGCCAGGGTCGTGGCCTGCTCGGCGACCCACGCAGGGTCCTTGACGTTGGAGGGGGTGTTGGCCAGGTCTCGCACGAGCCACGTCGCGGTCGCGGCGACGCGGGCCGCCTCGAGCTGCGGCTCCCGGCTCTCGCCGAGGAGCACGAGCTGTTCGGCAGGACCGTCCTGCGCGGCGCCCTCTCCTGTCCGGGCGGCGGCCGGGCGGCCGAAGCGCGGGATGCGGTAGGCCGCGAGGAGGTAGCCCTCGACGAAGGCCTGCACGCCGGTCGCGGTCGCGTCCCCGGTGGCCGCGCTCACGACGCGTTCGAGGCCCCGGGTGGCACCGGCCAGTGCCGCGCCGGCGCGGCGCAGCTCCAGGTCCGTCCCGCCACCGATCCCGAGCAGCACGATCGTCGACGGCAGCCCCGCCCAGGGCAGGCGGTGCGTGGAACCGGTGTGGGTGCGCGGGAGGTCGACCGTGGCGACCTGACCGGCCGCGCCGCGGAAGGAAGCGCCCCCGGAACGGTCCGCGAGCTCGGCCAGGTCGATGCCATAGCGTGCGGTCGCGTCCACGGTCCCCGCACGCGGCTGGAGGCCGTCCTCCTCCTCGAGCGGAGGAGCGACGGCGACCACGAGCGCGGCGACCGCGTCATCGGTGAGGAACGGGCAGTCCAGGACCGTGCCTGGCGCCTCGACCACCTCGGGCAGGTGCCGGGGAACGCCCCCGACGGGCGGGAGGTCCGGGACTGGCTGTGGAGCCTGGGCTGCGCGCGCGGTCAAGACGTCTCAGCCCACGACGGCTTGGAGGGCCTCGCCCAGCTCGCTGGCCTCGGTCGCGTTGAGCTCCACCACGAGTCGACCGCCACCCTCGAGCGGGACGCGCATGACGATGCCGCGACCTTCCTTGGTGACCTCGAGCGGGCCATCCCCCGTACGCGGCTTCATCGCAGCCATTGTGGGCTCTCCATTCCGTAGTCCAGTACTGCTGTGGTCGACGTCCCGGCAGGTCGGCGGCGCGTCTCCGCGCCGACCGTCCAGAGGACGTCCAGGTACCATTCTAGTTCACCGATACGACACGCCGTGGCCGCAAATGCCCAGATCGTGACCTGTGTCGCGCTAGGGGCCCCTTCCGTGACGTCAGGAGGCACCTCGGGTCCTACGGCGGCCAGCCGCTCGGCGGTGTGAGACGCCACAGGGACCACACCCACCACACCTGCCCGGCCACTCCTGCGGCCAGGCATGCCCAGAGCCACCAGCGTGCGCGGGTCCACCCGAGCGTGACCGCACCCAGGGGGAACGCCAGCAGCAGGAACCTGACGAGGCTCGTCCACGGTTCGATCACCGCGACCAGGTATCCCAGGTAGGCCAGCGGCCAGGCCTGGAGCTCCGGGCCCAGCCGGCGCGCGACCGGGCTCAGCCCGAGGGCCGCCACGCCTGCCAGCACGGCCGCCAGCACCCACGGGCCGGCTCCGCCGAAGAGCGCGTGCGACACGTCCAGCCAGGGCTGGAACGGCACCACGGGACCGGTCCCGCGCCAGGCGCCCTGCGTCAGGAAGTACGCGTCCGAGCGCCCCGTGACGATCCCGCACACGAGCTGCCAGAGGAGCCCGCTGACCACGGTGACGACGAGGAGGACGGCGATCCGTGCGCCGTCCCCCCACGGGAAGGGCACGCGGGCGCGGGGGTCGGCGAGGGCCACCGCACCCGTGGCTGCCGCGCCCGTCCGCGTCGTGCCCGCCGAGCGGGTCCGCCGCCACTCCTGGTACCGCACGACCGCGTGCCATGCCACGACCAGCGCGAGCGGCAGCGCGACCGCGCGCGTGAAGCCGAGGAGCACGATCACGAGCCCGGCCCACTCGTAGCGCCGTGCCCAGAGCAGGTACAGGGCCGAGGCGACCAGCAGCAGCGCGAGCGCCTCGGTGTAGGCGACCTGGAGGACGACCGAGGACGGGAAGACGCTCACGAGCGCGACCGTGGCGAGCGGCAGGCCGGGCCGTCGCTCGACGGCCCGGTGCCCGGCCCGTTCGACGAGGCGATGGATGACGAGCACGGCCCCCGCACCGCAGAGCAGGGCGATCGTGGGTGCCACGACGTCCCAGCCGAGCCCGGTCACCTGCTGGACCGCGCGGACCAGGAACGGGAACAGGGGGTAGAAGGCCCAGACGTTCTGCTGCACCGCACCGTCGGGCCCCACGGGCAGCTCTGCCGGGTACCCGTTCTCGGCGATCTGCTGGTACCACGAGGCGTCCCACATCCGCCCCGTCCACGCGCTGTACGACGGCGCGGCGTCGGTCCAGAGGTTGGCCTCCTGCCAGCGCGAGACGACCAGGAGGATCACGGCGGTCACGAGCCGGGCCACGGCGTACACGGCGAGCACCCTGGCCCACCAGGGCCACCGTGCGGGGGTGAGCACGGCGGCCAGGGAGCGGGAGGGCTGGGACCGCGACGGGGCGGGTGCGTCCGCGCCGCGCGTGCCGCCCGTGGCCACGTCGCGCCGACTCATGCCAGACCGCGCAGCGCGCGCGCCGGTGGGGCGTCACCGCGGATCGCGGCGACGGTCTCCAGGACCCGACGGGTCGCGGCGACGTCGTGGGCGCGGAACACGCGGGCACCGAGCCACGCAGCGACCGCGGTCGCCGCGAGCGTCCCCTCGAGCCGCTCATCGGCGGGCAGGTCGAGCGTCTCGCCCACGAAGTCCTTGCGCGAGAGCGCCATGAGCAGCGGGTGGCCGAGGCCCGCGAGCGCCTGCGTCCTGCGCACCAGGTGGAGCGAGTGCCAGGTGTTCTTGCCGAAGTCGTGGGTCGGGTCGACGAGGACCGACGCTGGGGGCACGCCGCACGCGACCGCGCGCGCGGCGGCAGCCGTCAGGGTCGCCACGACGTCCTGCACGACGGCGTCGCGAGGGTCGTGCTGCCGGGTCGCCCCGTCCTGCTCCACGGTCGGGTACGCGACGCGGAACGGGTCGGTCCGCGGCACGGCGCCCCCCGTGTGCGAGCACACGACGCCCACGCCGAGCTCACCCGCGACCTCGACGAGGGCCGGGTCGTGCCCTGCCCAGGTGTCGTTGATCAGGTCGGCCCCGGCCAGGGCCGCCTCGCGGGCGACCTCGGCCCGCCAGGTGTCGACGCTCACGAGCAGGTCGGGGAACTCCGCGCGCACCCGCTCGACGAAGGGGACGACGCGACGGATCTCCTCGGCCGGGGTGACCTCGGGCCCGGTCCCGGCACGCACTCCCCCGACGTCGACGATCGCAGCCCCCTCGGACCACGCCCGCGCGACCGCCTCGAGAGCCGCGCCGTCGTCGAGCTGGCGCGCAGGGGCGTAGAACGAGTCGGTCGTGCGGTTGACGATCGCCATGACGACGGGGCGTTCCGGGCGACCGGGCGCCGACTCGTCGACGCCGACCTCCCGCCCCCGCAGGACGAGCGGTGCGCACTGCGGAGGGACCGGCGAGGGGGCTTGCGACGACACGTGTCGTCCTGACGCCCGGTCTCCCTGCACCGGGGGCGAAGCACCGGTCACCGGTCGCCGGACGCCCGCTGCTGGGCGGCCGCCGTGTCGGCCACGGCCTCGAGCTCTTCAGCACGCAGCTCCGCCCCCCGCTCGCACACGTACTCGACGGCCTCGGCCGGGTCGTCGCACAGGTACAGCAGGTCGAGGTCGTGCGCGCTGATCATGCCGCGCCCGGCGACCGTCGTGCGCGCCCAGTCGAGCAGGCCCTGCCAGTACTCGGTGTCCACGAGCGCGATGGGGAACTCGGTGACCTTGTGCGTCTGGACCAGGGTCAGCGCCTCGAAGAGCTCGTCGAACGTGCCGAACCCGCCCGGCAGGACGACGAACCCCTGCGCGTACTTGACGAACATGGTCTTGCGGGCGAAGAAGTACCGGAAGTTCACGCCGAGGTTGACGTACTTGTTCATGCCCTGCTCGAACGGGAGCTCGATCCCGAGGCCGATCGACAGGCCGCCCGCCTCGTTGGCGCCCTTGTTCGCGGCCTCCATGATCCCGGGGCCACCACCCGTGATGACCGCGAGGTCGCGCTCGGCCAGGAGGCGGCCGACCTGCTCGGCCAGCGCGTAGTCCGGGTGGTCGGGACTCGTGCGCGCCGACCCGAAGACCGACACCGCCGGCCCGACCTCGGCGAGGGCTCCGAAGCCCTCGACGAACTCGCTCTGGATCCTCATGACCCGCCACGGGTCGCTGTGCACCCAGTCCGCGCTGCCCGCGGTGTCGAGCAGCCGCTGGTCGGTCGTCTGCTGGGGGATCTGCTCGCCCCGCAGCAGCACCGGTCCCTTGCGATAGCCGGTGCCTGCCTGGGGAACTCCGTCGTCGCTCATGCTCTCGAGCCTAAGCGTTCCCGGGACCCGTGGCGGGGACGATCAGCGGGTGAGCCACGCGCGCAGCGCGTCGTGGCACAGCGCGAGGTGCCCGACCGGGCAGCGCTCGTCGTCCTTGTGCGCGAGCACGGGGTCGCCGGGGCCGAAGTTCACCGCCGGGATCCCCATCTCGGCGAAGCGCGCGACGTCGGTCCAGCCGTACTTGGGTGCCGGGGCGCCCCCCGTGATCTCGAGCACGGTGGCCGCGAAGTCGGCGGCGAGCGGGTCGTCGAGCCCGGGCCGCGCACCAGGAGCGGCATCGGTGACGACCACCTCGAAACCGGAGAAGAGGTCGCGGACGTGCGCCTCGGCGTCGGGCAGCGAGCGCGAGGGCGCGAAGCGGTAGTTGACCGTGACCACGCACTCGTCCGGGATGACGTTGCCCGCGATGCCGCCGCGGATGCCGACCGCGTTCATGCCCTCCCGGTAGACGAGGCCCTCGACCTCGATCGACGCGGGCTCGTAGGCCGCGAGACGGTCGAGCACGACCGACGCCGAGTGGATCGCGTTGGAGCCCATCCACGCGCGCGCCGAGTGCGCCGTGACCCCGGGGACGCGGACCTCGACCCGCAGCGTGCCGTTGCAGCCGCCCTCGATGCCCGCAGCCGTGGCCTCGCCGAGGATCGCGAAGTCGCCCTGCAGGAGCTCGGGGTGGTTGCGCGCGAGGCGCCCCAGGCCGTTGAGGTCGGACGCGACCTCCTCGAGGTCGTAGAAGACCCAGGTGACGTCCTGGGTGGGGGCGGTGAGCGAGGCCGCGAGCGCGAGCTGGACCGTGAGGCCGCCCTTCATGTCGACCGTCCCACGCCCCCAGACCTCGGCCTGGGCGCCCTCGCCGACCACCCGGGTGGGCAGGTTCGGCGGGTCGGTGAGCGGCACGGTGTCGATGTGCCCCGCGATGACCACGCGGCGCGAGCGCCCCAGGTGCGTACGCGCGACGATCGCGTTGCCGTCGCGCACGACGTCGAGGTGCGCGAGCGGTCGTAGCGCGGCCTCGATCGCGTCGGCCAGGGCCCTCTCGTCCCCGCTCACGGACGGCACGTCGCACACCGCGCGGAAGAGCGCGGTGAGGTCGCCGTCGACGTCGAGCCGGATCGCCGGCACCGACGGCACAGGCGGCGCAGTCTGGCCCGCGGTCTGGTCGGAGGTCTGGTCGGGAGTCTCGTCGCTGGTCACACGCAGACCCTACCCGGACGTTTCACCGTCCGGCCGGGAGTGACGGATAGGGTGAAGGCATGACTTCAGCGACTCCCACCGGCGCCGCACCCGGCCCCCGCACCGCCTGGGCCTTCGGCCTCGCCACCGTGACCGACGAGGGCACCGTCCTCGACGTCTGGTACCCGTCACCCGCCCTCGGGCAGGCCCCGGCGGACGAGACCGCGCCCGCCTCCCTCGACGTCCTCACGGAGCGCGACGACGCGCGCCGCGTCGACGTCGTGGTCGTGCGCACCGAGATCGACCTCGACGCGGCCCCGGCGGGCGCGGCGGACGCCTACCTGCGCCTGCACCTCCTCTCGCACCGCCTCGTCGCACCGCACGGCCTCAACCTCGACGGCGTCTTCGGCGCGCTCGCCAACGTCGTCTGGACCAACCACGGCCCGTGCGCGGTCGAGGGCTTCGAGGAGACCCGTCTGCGCCTGCGCGCCGCGACGGGCCAGCCGGTGCAGGTCCTCGGGGTCGACAAGTTCCCCCGCATGGTCGACTACGTCGTCCCCTCGGGCGTCCGCATCGCCGACGCCGACCGGGTCCGCCTCGGCGCGCACCTCGCTGCGGGCACGACCGTCATGCACGAGGGCTTCGTCAACTTCAACGCGGGCACCCTCGGCACCTCCATGGTCGAGGGCCGCATCTCGGCCGGCGTGGTCGTGGGCGACGGCTCGGACATCGGCGGTGGCGCCTCCATCATGGGCACGCTGTCCGGCGGCGGCCGCGAGGTCATCTCGATCGGCCAGCGCTCGCTGCTCGGCGCCAACGCCGGGCTCGGCATCCCGCTCGGGGACGACTGCGTCGTCGAGTCCGGCCTCTACGTGACGGCGGGGACCAAGGTGACCCTCGTCGGCCGCAGCGGACCCGACGGCGCCCCGGTCGTCGTCAAGGCGCGCGAGCTCTCGGGACAGGCCAACCTGCTCTTCCGTCGCAACTCGCTCACGGGCGGTGTCGAGGCGGTCTCGCGCACAGGCGTCGGGATCGAGCTCAACGCCGCGCTGCACGCCAACTGACGTGACCACCTCCAAGGGTCCCTCCGGTCCGCAGGGCGGCGCGCCCTTCTTCGGACCGGAGGGCCCGGGGGCGGGGCCGCGCACGCCCCGTGTCCGGCGGCGACGACGCCCCCTCCGTCTCGCTGTCACGGTCGTCACCGTGCTCGCGGTCGCCACGACGGGAGTCGTCCTGGCCCTCAACCGGCTCGACGACCACAGCCCGGTCGCCGAGAGGTGCGCCGCGACGGCCGACGGGCAGGCCTGGCACCTGTCCCCCGCGCAGTCGGACAACGCGGCCCTCATCGCGGTCACGACCGTGCGGCGCGGGATGCCCGCCCGGGCGGCGACGATCGGCCTCGCGACCGCCCTGCAGGAGTCGAGACTGCTCAACATCGACTACGGCGACCGCGACTCGATCGGCCTGTTCCAGCAGCGCCCCTCGCAGGGCTGGGGGACGATCGAGCAGATCATGGACCCGGTCTACTCGACGACGGCGTTCTACGACGGCCTGGACAAGGTCGACGGCTACACCGAGCTGCCCGTCACCGTCGCCGCCCAGGCCGTGCAGCGCTCGGGGTTCCCCGACGCGTACGCCCAGCACGAGTCCCGGTCGCGTGCCTGGGCCTCCGCCCTCACGGGCAACTCCCACGGCACGCTGACCTGCGACCTGGCCCCCGTCGACCCCTCGACGCTCACGAGCACCGAGGAGTCCGTCGCGGGGCTCGAGGCACGCGTGCAGCGCGACCTGGGCGACCTGCCGACCAGCGTCGACGGAGCGGCCGTGACGGTCGACTCCCTGCCGCTCGCGGGAAACCCGCCGGAGACGGGGCGGGCCGGGTGGGCCGTCGCCCAGTGGGCCGTGGCGAGCGCGGACGCGACCGACGTCGTGCAGGTCGACGTCGGGGACAGGACCTGGTCCCGCGAGTCCCCGGAGTGGACCGTCAGCGAGCCGACCGACGAGGCGCCGCACCCCGGTACGGGACAGGTCCGGATCACGGTCGCGACGACCGACGAGCCCTGAGCCCCACCTCGCCCAGGCCCAGACGCGCCGACGGCGCCCCGCACCGGGAGGTGCGAGGCGCCGTCGGGCGCGGGCGGGGTGAGGTCAGCGACCGTCGACCGGCACGTACGGACGCTCGGTCGCGCCGGTGTAGACCTGGCGCGGGCGCCCGATCTTGGTCTGCGGGTCCTTCATCATCTCGCGCCACTGCGCGATCCAGCCGGGCATGCGTCCCAGCGCGAACAGCGGCGTGAACATGGCCGGCGAGAAGCCCATGGCCTTGTAGATCAGGCCGGTGTAGAAGTCGACGTTCGGGTAGAGCTTGCGCTCGATGAAGTAGTCGTCGTTGAGCGCGATCTCCTCGAGGCGCAGTGCGATGTCGAGGAGCTCGTCCTTCTTGCCGAGGGTCGACAGGACCGCGTCGGCCTTGGCCTTGACGATCGCGGCGCGCGGGTCGTAGTTCTTGTAGACCCGGTGCCCGAAGCCCATGAGCCGGACGCCGTCCTCCTTGTCCTTGACCTTCTTCATGAAGGTGTCGACGTCGAAGTCGCTGTTCTGGATCTTGTCCAGCATCGACAGGACGGACTCGTTCGCGCCGCCGTGCAGCGGTCCCGAGAGGGCGTTGACCCCGGCCGCGACCGAGGCGTAGAGGTTGGCGTGGCTCGAGCCCACGACGCGGACCGTCGAGGTCGAGCAGTTCTGCTCGTGGTCCGCGTGAAGGATGAGGAGCTTGTCGAGGGCGTCGACCACCGTGGGGTCCGACTCGTACTTCTCGTACGGCGTCGCGAAGGTCATGCGCAGGAAGTCGTCGACGTACCCGCGCGAGTAGTCCGGGTAGAGCAGCGGCTCGCCGACCCGGCGCCGGTGCAGGTACGACGTGATGGTCCGCGTCTTGGCGAGCAGCAGGACCGTCGCGAGCTCGACCGTGTCGTCGTCGAAAGGATCGAGGGAGTCGGGGTAGAACGTCGACAACGCGTTGATGGCCGAGGAGAGCACGGCCATGGGGTGCGCGTTGCGGGGGAAGGTCCCCATGAACGTCCGGAAGTCCTCGTGCACCATGGTGTGGCGGTTGACGCGCTCGACGAACGCGTCGAGCGTCGGAGCGTCCGGCAGCTCGCCGTGGATCAGGAGGTACGCGACCTCGAGGAACGTCGACTTCTCGGCGAGCTGGTCGATCGGGTACCCGCGGTAGCGCAGGATGCCCGCGTCACCGTCGATGTACGTGATCTCCGACTCGCACGAGGCGGTGTTCATGAACCCGGGGTCCACGGTGACGAGCCCGGTCGACTTCAGCAACGAGGAGACGACGATGCCGTCGTTGCCCTCGGTCGCTGCGACCACGGGCAGGTCCTGGCTCGATTCGTTGACGACGAGCCGAACTGTCGCCTGCTGGGTGGTGGTCATGTCTTCCTTCCTTGCGCGCTGCCGCACCCCCTGCGGGTGGCTGCGCGTGTCTTTCCGAGGTGTCGCTGCGAGATCGTCACCTGTCCGGCCTGGGTCATTCGATGGCCGAGAGCGTCGGACAGCATTGGCCTGGGTCGACGGTACTCGCTTCACCCACACGTGACCAATCTGGAACGGTCACGAAACCGTCACGCGGCTGTG
The DNA here is from genome assembly GCF_016907365.1 of Oerskovia paurometabola. NCBI lineage: Bacteria > Bacillati > Actinomycetota > Actinomycetes > Micrococcales > Cellulomonadaceae > Oerskovia > Oerskovia paurometabola. The sequence continues at coordinate 3,038,978 of NZ_JAFBBV010000001.1, forward strand.
ACGCGAGTCACAGGCGAGAACGGGGAGGGATTGCACCAACAATCTCCCCGTGACCGTGCGGGCCACCGCACGGTCACGGCGTGGTCACCTCGTGGTCACCGCGCGGAGAGCCTGGACGCGGCCTCGTGCACCCGCTCGTCGCTCGCGGTGAGCGCGACCCGCACGTGCCCTGCGGCCGTCGGGCCGTAGAACGCCCCCGGGCCGACCAGGATCCCGAGGTCCGCGAGGTCCCCGACGACCGACCAGCAGTCCTGCTGCGCATCGACCGCGCCCGCGGGGCGCGACCACAGGTAGAGCCCCGCCTGGGAGCCGTCGACCTGGAGGCCGACCTCGCCGAGCGCGGGCAGCAGCACGTCCCGACGGCGCCGGTAGACCTCGCGCTGCGCCGCGACGTGCGCGTCGTCCGTGAGAGCCGCGACCATGGCCGCCTGGACCGGCGCGGGCACGATCATGCCCAGGTGCTTGCGCGTCGTGAGCAGGTCCGCGACGACCGCGGGGTCACCCGCGACGAACGCGGCCCGGTACCCGGCGAGGTTCGACTGCTTGGACAACGAGTACGCCGCGAGCAGGCCGTCCGCCGAGCCCCCGCTCACGCGCGGGTCGAGGATGCTCGGCACCCCCTGGCTCGCGAACGGCTCCTCCCAGGCCAGCTCGGCGTAGCACTCGTCGCTCACGACGAGCGCGCCGATCTCCCGGGCTGCGGCGACGACGCGCGCGAGCTCCTCGACGTCCAGGACCTGCCCTGTCGGGTTCCCCGGCGAGTTGACCCAGACGAGCCGCACGTCGCTGCGGCCGGCCCAGTCCTCGACGCGGTCGGTCGCGAGCGGCGTGGCCCCGGCGAGGCGCGCGCCCACGTCGTAGGTGGGGTACGCCGTGGCGGGATGCACGACGACGTCCCCCGGGCCCAGCCTCAGCAGCGAGGGCAGCAGGCCCACGAGCTCCTTCGAACCGACCGTGGGCAGGACCGCGTCCGGGTCGAGGCCGGGCACGCCGCGACGGCGGTCGAACCACCCGACGACGGCCTCGCGCAGCGTAAGGGTCCCGTGCGTGGTCGGGTAGCCGTGCGCGTCGCCGGCTGCGGCGAGAGCGTCACGGACGACGGCAGGAGTCGGGTCGACCGGCGTGCCGATCGACAGGTCGACGATGCCCCGCGGGTGCGCGCGTGCGCGCTGCGCGTAGGGCGTGAGCGAGTCCCACGGGTAGGCGAGGCCTCCCAGGTCGGCGAATCCCATGCTCCGCTGCCCCGTCCTCAGGCCTGCGGGGCCAGGGCCGCGATCATCGGGTCGTCCTTCTCGATCATGCCCATCTTCGCCGCACCACCCGGCGACCCCAGATCATCGAAGAACTCCACGTTCGCCCGGTAGTAGTCGCTCCACTCCGAGGGCACGTCGTCCTCGTAGTAGATCGCCTCCACCGGACACACCGGCTCGCACGCACCACAGTCCACGCACTCGTCCGGATGGATGTACAACGACCGCTTGCCCTCGTAGATGCAGTCCACCGGACACTCCTCGATGCACGCCTTGTCCTTCACGTCCACACAAGGCTGAGCAATCACGTACGTCACGTCGGAGGTTCCCTTTCACCTGCTGCACCGAGCACTTCCCCCTAGTATCGCTCAGGAACGGGGCATCCCGGCCATCGGCGGACGAAGAGAGCGTGACCACGACCATGAACTCCACCCCGCGCCCGGCGCTCGACCCGCAGTGGGCCGCATGGCCCCCGGGCGCCCGCGTCGTGGTCCGGCGACGACTCACGCCGGACGAGGCGCGCGCCACCCAGGACCCCGCGACCGGTGAGGGGCAGTCGGTGACCGACGTGATCGGGATCGTCGTCTCCGTGTCTCCCGGCGCCTCGATCACCCTGCGCACGGACGCGGGCGGATCCTCCGGGTCGGTCGAGGTAACGATCCCCGCCGAGCAGCTCGTCGCCGCCAAGCGGATCCCGCCCCGGCCCCCGCGCAGGCTGCCGCGCCAGCCGGTCGACTGACCGTCTCAGGCGGGGACGACCGCCGCGATCGCGCTCACCTCGACCAGCGCACCCGGCACGCCCAGGCCCGCGACGCGCGCGGCCGTGACGAGCGGCGGCACCCCCGGCCCGGCGAGCCGTGGCGCGATCGCGCCGTAGGCCGCGCCCAGGTCCGCGTCCTCGACCAGCAGCACGGTCCACTGCACGACGTCGGCGAGCGTGGCCCCCGCCGCCTCGAGGGCGACGGTCACGTTGTCGATGGTCCGGACAGACTGCTCGGCGACGTCGTCCGAGACGACCGCCCCCGTGTCGTCGACGCCGTTCTGGCCGCCGACGTAGATCGTCGTGGCGCCCGGTGGGACGATCGCGACATGGCTGAACGCCGGGCTCACGACGAGGCCGGCCGGCTGAATCCGTGTGATCTCCATGACCTCCACGGTTCCACTGCCCACCCACACCCGCACGCCGCGCGCACGCCGTACCGCGGGACTAGCGGCCCAGCTCCAGCAGGGTGCCGTGCACCGCGACGACGACCCAGCCTGCGAGGCAGAGCTCGACGAGCTCGGAGAACCAGTCGGGGTCCCCGAGGTCGACCGACAGCTTCTCGACGGCGGGCACGACGGGCAGGGCGGCAGGCCCGACGGCGGCAGCGCCCTGCGGCCGCCACGTCGCCCGGACGTCGTCGGCCCGGTCGAAGAACTCGGCCGTGGCGGCGTTGGCCTCGAGCGCGGTCGCGAGCGCCTCGAGGTCGCGCGCCGCGAGCCGGAGCGCCGGGGCGACCCAGCCGGCGTTCTCCGTGAGCATGGCCTCGGTCCGGCGCGGGTCGGTCCGGCCCACGCGGGTCCCGTCCCGGAAGCTCCCCGCAGCCAGCGCGAGCGCCACCTCCCGGACGGGGGCGGCCGACACGAGGTTGAGCAGCTCGATCGCGAACGCGTGCGGGACGTGGCTGACGAGGGCCGCGGCCTCGTCGTGCACGTCGTCGGTCAGCACGAAGGCGCAGCCGCCCGCGTCGCCCGTCACGAGCGCGAGCACGCTCGCGAGCCGGTCGGGTCGGGTCGCGCCGGTGACCGTCACGGCCCACCGGGCACCGTCCAGCAGCTCGGCCGACGAGGCGGCGAAGCCCGACTCCTCGGTCCCTGCCATGGGGTGCGCACCGACGTACCGCTCCCCCAGGCCGCATCCCTCCAGGACGTCGCGCACGGGCCCCTTGACCGACCCGACGTCCGTGACGACGGTGGTCGGGGCCAGGTGCCGGGCGACCTCGGTGGCCACGGGGCGCATGGCCCGCAGCGGTACCGCGAGGACCAGGATCTCCGCCGCCGAGCCGCACAGCGACTCGACGTCCTGCACCACCGCGATACCCGCTTCCTCGGCCTGCGCGCGGGTCTCCGGAGAGGCGTCGTACCCCGTGACCGTCACGCCCTCGCGCGCCAGGCGCCGCGCCAGGGAACCCCCGATGAGCCCCAGCCCCAGGACCGCGACCGTCCGAGGGCCGGCGCGGTGCGCTCCCCCGTCCTGCCTCACGCCCACAGCAGACCTCGGTCGAGATCGTCGGCCAAGGCGCCGGCCCGGACCGAGCCCACCGGGACGTGGTCGGAGGACAACGCCTCGTCGAGCTCCCCGCGCGCCGGGAAGACCCCGAGCGTCTTGACCGAGTCCCCCGCCCGGAGCAGCCCGTCGAGGACCTTGCGCACGGCCGGCTCCCAGGGGGCCGCGTCGACCGTCAGGACGAACACGTACCTGCCCTCGAGCGCCTTGAGCGGACGCGTGATGAGGCTCGACAGGTTCACTCCCCCCTCGCCGAACGCCTGCGTGATCCTCGCCAGCACGCCCGGTCCCGTGACGTGCGGCGTCAGCGCGAGCATGGTGCGCCACTGCGCCGCCCCCTCGCCCGCCCGCGCGGCGGCGAGCGTCGCCCGCGCCCGGTCGCGCCGGACGATCGCGAGGAACCGGGTGCGCGCGCCGCGGAAGTCCTCGACACCTGCCTCGAGCAGGTCGAGACCGTACAGCTCGCCGCAGATGGCGGGGCCGATCGCGATCTGGTGCTCGGTCGCGTCCCGGCACGCCGCCGCGTTGGACGACGACGGGACGGGCACGGCGCCAGAGCGCACCACGAAGCCCTGGCACTGGGCCAGGCCGTGAGGGTGAGCCGTGACCTCGGTCAGCTCGCCGTGCCCCGGCCGGACGAACGCGTCGAACGTGATCTCCAGGACCACCTCGTCGATCGCCGCGACGTCCTCGCTGCCCACGATCGCGTCGAGCGAGGGCACCACGTAGCCCTCGACCGAGTTCTCGATCGCGACGATCCCGTGGTCGAACTCGCCCGCCGCGACACCCGCGTAGACGTCCGTCACGGTCAGGGCCGCGACGAGCTCGAACCCTGCAGCGCCACCGGCGTCGCCGGCGACCACGGGCTCGCCGGTGCGCGCCGAGCCAGAGGCGGACGACGCCGTCGGGCCCGCCGACGCCTGCGCGCGCGCCCACCGGACCGCCGCCTGGTGCGTGAACGTCCCCTCCGGCCCGAGGTAGGCGACCCTGGTCACGAGCCCACGCGCTCCGGTGCCCACTGCGGCGCCAGGGCGTCGGGGCCGGGGACGAACTCGCGGCCCGGGAGGACCGCGAGCACCCGGTGGGCGACGTCGCGCGACGCGAGCTCCGCGATGAGGCCCGTCAGCACCGAGGCGTCGGGGCACGAGAACGAGGAGAAGAAGATGTGCGGGCCCGCCGACGAACGGTGGCTGCGCAGGTGCTGCATGTCGATGCCGCTCTCCGCGATGACCGCCAGGGTCTGCTGGAGCGAGCCACGGTGGTCGTCGCGCGGGCCGAACGCGAACCACACCTGCGCCTCTCCCGCGAACTCCGGTGCGGGACGGCGGGCCTCGACCAGGCCGTACCAGATCGGCGCCCCCTCGCTCAGCCGCTCGCTGCCGGGGATCTCCTCCCACCCCGCGGGGATCTCCGAGCGCTCCACGACGAGAGTCCCGCTGGGCCCCGCCAGGGCGATCCGCTCGTCGAGCGCCGTCCGCGACGGGACGAGGCGAGGGTTGGCCCCCAGCGTGCGCAGGACGTGGCGGCAGTCGCGCATGCCCGCCTCGTCGACGACGACGCTCCCGGTGGACTGGCCCGGTCGGCCGGCCCACACCCACTGCGCGGGCACGGCGACGGCGGACGTGATGACCAAGGACGGCGCCGCGGCGAGCAGCGCGCGCTCGAGGTCGTGGGACGGCTGCGCCGGGTGCCCGATGTGCACGACCGCGGCCAGGTCGTCGATGCTCGCCACCGTCGCGAGCGTCGTCGAGGTGGACCCCAGGTCCAGCAGGTCGTCGGCCCCCGTGCCCGCGGGCCAACCGTCCGCTCCGTGCCACTTCGCGATCTGCGCGGCGAGCCGTGCGTGGGCCCCCGACTCGCGTTCACTACGTCCGAGCATCGAGTGTCCTCGCCCCTCTCACGGTGGCCGCGCGTGCGCGGCGCCTGTCAGCGTCCGACGAGCAGTCTAGCCGCGCGGCCCGGCGCGGACGGGGGGCGTGCGCGCCGCTGAGACGCAGGTCGTCGAGGCGTCGGGGCGCCGCCCTGACCCGGCGCCCGCCGTACCGACGACGGAGCGGGCCGGGACCTCTCGGTCCCGACCCGCTCGTGGTCTTGAGGTGGTCGCGGGGCCCCGCGTGGAGGCGGAGCCACGAGCCGCACGTCCCGCGACGACGCGACCTCAGGGCGCGCAGACCACCTGGTTGTCCGGCTTGTAGCGCCAGGTGTCCTTCTCGTCCTTCACGACCTGCCCGTTGAGCAGCACCTTGCGGTAGGTCGTGACCGAGAAGCCCGGGTTGCCCATGGGCTGGGGCACGCAGTCCGCGCCGGTGTGCGTGACCGTGGTCGGCTGGACGATGTTCTGCTGCCCGCTCGACGACGTCTGCACCTCGTAGTGCTTGGTGCTCCAGACCGCCACGTGCAGCTGGCCGCCGGCCACCCACGACTGCATGAGGACACCGTAGGGCGTGTCGTTCTTGAACTTCATGTCGATCGACCCGACGAAGATCGTGGCTTCACGGCCCGCCGGGTACCGGGTGAACCAGTAGCTGTGCTGGCGGTGCTCGACGTCGTCGAGCCCGGCGAAGAAGCCCGCGTTGTAGGTCGTGGTCGCCATCTGCGAGAGACCGCCGCCGATCCCCTCCACGTGCTTGCCGTCCTGCACGATGCCCGAGGAGTGGTAGCCGCCCGCCGTCGTGATCGGGGACAGCGTCTCGACCAGCGAGAACGTCTCGCCGGGCTTGACCAGGGTGCCGTTGACCTTGCTCGCCCCGACGCGCAGGTTCTCGGTGCGCAGCGAGTCGTTCGTCAGGGGGGTCGAGAACTCGGAGATCTTCTCCTTGACACCGAGCGCCTCGAGCGCGGCGACCGACTGGGCGGGGTCCGACTGCGTGAGCTCGACGGTCGCCGTCCGCTCGGTGCCGAGGGCTGCCGTCGCGACCGCGGAGCTCAGGGCGGCCGGGTCGATCGTGGTGCCCGGGGACCCGCCCTCGATGACGGGGGCACCGTTGACGAAGACGAACTTCGCGTCAGCCGCCTCGTCGAGCAGGTCGTCGGTCCCCGCGACGACCGCCTCGAGCAGCGTGGGGCCGTCGAACGTGAGCTGAAGGGCTCCTTCGACCGCGTTGAAGGCCGCCGCGGACGCGAGCACCTCAGGCGTGAGCTCCGCCTCCTGACCCCCCACCGCGACGGTGACAGGGGCGGAGACGACGCTCTGCGCCTGGGCGAGAGCCGCGTCCGTCTCCTCCTGCGTGACCGCCGGCGCCTCCGACGTCGTCGGGAGGTCGAGCGGGTCAGGACCCGTCAGCCACGACGAGCCGATGATCTCGATCGCCTCGTCCTCGACGATCTCCGAACCGTCCTGCGCGGGCGTCGCCACGGCCTGGCCGTCGGTGAAGACCACGCTTCCGTCGACCGGCTCGAGCGCGAGGCGCGCCTTGAGCTCGGTGACCTGGGCCTCCAGCTTGGCGCTGTCGACCGTCGTGACGGGTTCCTCGTCCGCGCCGCCGAAGACGTGCTTCCAGAGTCGCACCGGACTCATCGAGAACGACGTGAGCTCGTCAGCGGTCGCCTGTGCGTCGAACGCGAGCCCGGCAGCCGCCGGGTCGAGCGTCGTCGTGGAGGCCCCGGCCTGGAGCGTGATCGGCTCTGCGGCGCGCGGACCGATGCCCTTCTCGAGGGCCGCGGCAGCGCTCTTCGTGTCGAGGCCTCCCACGGCCACCCCGGCCACGGTGGTCTCGGTCGGGACCTTGTCGGAGTAGAACCACTGGGCCCCCGTGTAGAGGCCACCGAGGACCACGACCCCGATCCCCGCCCACAGCGCCACCTTGGGCAGACGGCTGGGTGCCTTGTCGCCCGAGATGCCGTCGAGCGGCGAACCGCCGTCCGTCGGCCCACCGTCCACCGGACCGTCGGGCGTCACCTCGGGTGCACCCACCGGGGAGAACGCCGACGCGATCGACGTGCGCGCGGGCGGTGCAGGGGTCTCCTGAGCAGGCGTCTCCTGGGTCTCCTGGGCAGGCGCCTCCTGGGCTGCGGTGCTCGCCGCGCCCGACGTCGCAGCGCTCGTCCACGCCGACGTCACCGGCGCGAACGGGGCGGTCGTGTCCGGCTGCGCCCCGGGTCGGGTGGGCACGGGCGCCTCGGCGTCCGCGGCGACGGGCGGCATGACCTGCGTGGACCGGGCATCGGCGCTCGGCACGACCGGAGCCTCGGGCGTCGCCGGGGGCGTCTGCACGCTCGGCGGCTGAACCGCCACGGGCTCAGCAGACGCACGATCAGCAGGGGCAGGCTCAGCAGACGCAGGATCGGCAGGGGCAGGCTCGGCAGGGGCAGGCTCGGTCGCTGCAGGTCGCGCGGCCGGCGCGTCAGGTGCCTGCGGCGACCGGGGCGCCGCGGCCACGACCGGGACCGCGACCGGCTCCTCGAACGCGAACACCCGAGGCGAGTACGGCACGTCGTCGTCGTCGAAGGAAGGCAGACGCGGCTCCGCCGCCGGGACCGTCGAGGTCCCGGCCACGTGCTCCGTCGTGGGAGCCTCCGAAGCAGCGGGCGCAGGAGCTGCCGGGGCCTGTCCGCCGGGCTCCTGCGAAGTCGCCCCCGGGCCCGACGCGGACGCGCCGAGGGTGGGCGTCGTCTCGGCGACCGGCTGTGCTGCGGCCTCCTGCGCCTCCTCAGGCTCGGTGGTCTCAGGAGGAGTCACCGCGGTCGGCTGCTCCGGGGTCGACACCTCGTCGGTCGTGCTCGGTTCCTGCGCGTTCTCACGCTCGGTCGGGTGGCCCATCGACTGTCTCCGTGACGGTTCTGGCGCGCGGCGAAGGCCGCGACGAAGGAGGGTGGTGCGGACTGCCCGCGGGGGGCAATTCTATGCGTCCGTACCGATCTGTCCGGTCGGTGTCCGGCGTGAAGATCCGGTGACGATCTGCCCTGCGGACGGGCCGGCGCCCGCCGGTCGCAGCGGTCGGTCGCTGAACCAGGACCACGGCAGGAAGGCGGCGATCGCGATGACGGCCATGCCGCCGTAGACCCATACGAGCCCGACGGTCTGGTTCGGCACCAGCAGGTCTCCACCCGGTCCCTTGGACGCGAGGACCTGCACCGCGACGACCCAGCCGATCCCGTAGCCGACGACTCCGCCCCAGGAGGTCCACGCCCTCGCGAGGACTCCCCCGGAGAGGACCGCGAGCAGCGCCACGACGATCCCGACGGGCAGCAGGTGGTCCGTCACCACGACACGGTGCATCACCGTGCCCACGGCGCCCACGACGAGGCCGAGCACGACGCACAGCAGCGCGCGCCCGATCGTGCGGGCTCCGGTCTTCTTCACTGGGTCCACGCTACTGGTCCTGTCTGGTCATTTCCCGTGAACCTGCGGGGAGGTCCCGCAGACTCCGGGGTCACGGTGTAGAACTCGCGTGAAGGAAGGGCGGCAAGGACGTCGTTGCTCAGCGCGTACCACCCGAGCACACCTGCGGACCGCTCGTGCGCGCCCGCGTCCCGCACGTCGTCGACGGGCACGGTCCCGACGTGCTGGACCTGCGTCGCGTGGGCGCGCAAGGCGCCGGTCACGGCATCGAGCACGGGCGCCACCTCGACGACCACGACGTCCTCGAGGTCGTCCTTCGCCACAGGGGGCAGCTCCTCGTCGGGGTCCGGCAGGGTGAGCTCCGGGTGCTCGGCGAGCAGGGCGCGCACCCCCGCGAGGTCGGCCAGCTCCCGTCGGGCGGCGCGGGCCACCCCGGTGGGCACGACCGACTGCCACAGCTCCGGCCCTCGCTCCCCCTCGCGGTCGACCGCGAGCACCCCCGCACGGGCCGGTGCGCCGTCGTCGGGCCCGGGGGCGTGCTCGTCACGCGCGGCGAGCTCGATCGCCCGGACCGTGACCTCGTGCGCCCGGACGTGGTCCGGGTGCCCGTAGCCGCCCGACGGCTCGTACGTCACGACGACGCGGGGCCGGTGCTCGCGCAGGACGCGGGCCAACCGGACCGCCGCCTCGTCGAGCGGGACGCCGACGAGCGCGCCGTCCGGGAGGTCGGCCTCGGCCGCCGCGCGGGCGATCCCGGGAGCGGCCCAGGCCATGCCCGAGTCGCGGTAGGCCACTGCCGCCCCGCGCTCTGCGGTGCCGGTGGAACCGCTCGGCGGGACCTGGTCCAGGAACACGTGGTCCCGCACCCCCAGGGCGGCCAGCGCGGCGGCGAGCTCGCCCTCACGATGTGCCGCCAGAGCGGGGCCGTCCCCTTCGAGGTGCGCGAGGTCGGCGCCGATGACCTCGCCCTGCTCACCACGGGTGCAGGTCACGAGCGTGACCGGCTCGCCCGCCGCGGCCCACGTCGCGAGCAGGGCCCCGGTCGCGAGGGTCTCGTCGTCGGGGTGCGCGTGCACGGCGAGCAGCCCACCACGGGGCTGGACCGGTTCGGACCTCATGCGTCCTCCAGAGGGGGCGGGTAGTGCGGAGCCCGCGCCGCCGGTCACGAGGACCGGCGGCACGGGCTGCGTACTCAGGGGTTGCGCCGTCCTGACGAGGTCAGGACTTCTTCGCGCGGGAGAACGCGCGGGCGCGCTCGGTCTGGTCGAGGATGACCTTGCGGATGCGCACGACCTCGGGAGTGACCTCGACGCACTCGTCCTCGCGGGCGAACTCGAGCGACTCCTCGAGCGTCAGGTGCTTCGGGGGCGTCAGGTTCTCGAAGGTGTCGGAAGACGCCGCACGCATGTTGGTGAGCTTCTTCTCCTTCGTGATGTTGACGTCCATGTCCTCGTTGCGCGAGTTCTCGCCGACGATCATGCCCTCGTAGACCTCCTGGGTGGGGTCGACGAAGAACGAGCCGCGCTCCTGCAGGTTGATCATCGCGAACGGCGTCACGACGCCCGCACGGTCGGCGACGAGCGAACCGTTCACACGGGTCTCGATCGGGCCGGCCCAGGGCTCGTAGCCCTCGGCGATCGAGGAAGCGATGCCGGTACCGCGCGTGTCCGTGAGGAAGCGGGTGCGGAAGCCGATCAGGCCACGCGCCGGGACGACGAACTCCATGCGGACCCAGCCCGTGCCGTGGTTCGACATGGTCTCCATGCGGCCCTTGCGCTGCGCGAGGAGCTGCGTGACGTTCCCCAGGTACTCCTCGGGGACGTCGATCGTCATGCGCTCCATGGGCTCGTGGCGCTTGCCGTCGACCTGCTTGGTGACGACCTGGGGCTTGCCCACGGTCAGCTCGAAGCCCTCACGACGCATCTGCTCGACGAGGATGGCGAGCGCCAGCTCACCACGGCCCTGGACCTCCCACGCGTCGGGACGCTCGGTCGGCAGGACGCGCAGCGACACGTTGCCGATGAGCTCCTTGTCGAGGCGGTCCTTGACCTGGCGGGCCGTGACCTTGTGGCCCTTGCCACCCTTGCCCGCGAGCGGCGAGGTGTTGATACCGATCGTCATCGAGATGGCCGGGTCGTCGACCGTGATGAGCGGCAGCGGACGCGGGTCGTCGGGGTCCGTGAGGGTCTCACCGATGGTGATGTCCTCGATGCCGGCGACCGCGACGATCTCGCCGGGGCCCGCCGAGTCGGTGGGCACGCGGGTGAGCGCCTTGGTCTCGAGCAGCTCGGTGATCTTGACGTTCTGCATCGTGCCGTCGGCACGGGCCCACGCCACGGTCTGGCCCTTGTGGATGGTGCCGTTGAAGATGCGCAGCAGCGCGAGGCGGCCGAGGAACGGCGACGCGTCGAGGTTGGTGACGTGAGCCTGGAGCGGCGCGCCCTCCTCGTACGTGGGGGCCGGGATCTTGTCGAGGATGACCTTGAACAGGGGCTCGAGGTTCTCGCTGTCGGGGACCGAGCCGTCTGCGGGCTGCTCCGTCGAGGCGCGCCCGACCTTGGCCGCGGCGTAGACGACGGGCATGTCGAGGATCGCGTCGAGGTCGAGGTCGGGGACCTCGTCGGCGAGGTCGCTCGCGAGTCCGAGCAGCAGGTCGGTCGCCTCGGCGACGACCTCCTCGATACGGGAGTCGGGGCGGTCCGTCTTGTTGACCACGAGGATCACGGGCAGCTTGGCGACGAGCGCCTTGCGCAGCACGAAGCGCGTCTGGGGCAGCGGGCCCTCCGACGCGTCGACCAGGAGCACGACACCGTCGACCATCGACAGGCCGCGCTCGACCTCGCCACCGAAGTCGGCGTGGCCCGGGGTGTCGATCACGTTGATCGTGATGCCGTCGGGCTGACCGGCGGCGATCGCTGCGGGACCGGCGTAGTGCACGGCGGTGTTCTTCGCGAGGATCGTGATGCCCTTCTCGCGCTCCAGGTCACCGGAGTCCATGGCCCGCTCGTCGACGTGCGCGTGAGCGCCGAAGGCGCCGGACTGGTGCAGCATCGCGTCGACGAGGGTCGTCTTGCCGTGGTCGACGTGGGCGACGATCGCCACGTTGCGCAGGTCAGAGCGCACAGACATACAGAACTCATTTCGGGAGAGGAGCGAGCGACGGAGGATTCCGCCCGAGTTGGTGGCCGGCGGACGGGCGCCGCCCGCGCAGAGCACGCGCGCGCCGTCGTCCGGGCACGGCTATCTTACCGGGTGGCAGCCAGTGCGTGGAGAGGGTGCTCCGTCACACCCGCTCGTCACGCTCCCCAGACGCGAGATGCCCGACGACGGCGGGTGCCGTCGTCGGGCATCTCACCCGTGCTGCGGACGTCAGGGCTGCTGCGGGATGCGGTCGCCCTCGATGTTCTCGCGGCGGTCCGCCTGCGAGCGCAGGAGCGCGTCGACCTCGTTCGCCTCGTCCCTGGCGATGTCCTTCGCCTCGTTGACGAGCAGGAGGTCGCGAGCCTCGCGACGCACGCGCTGCTGCTCCGGGTCCGGGACGGGCACCGCGGCGAGCAGACGACGCGTGTAGTCGTCCCGCGGGGAGTTCACGACCTGCGCCGTGTCCCCGACCTCGACCAGCTTGCCGTGGTGCATCACCGCGATCCGGTCGGACAGGATCTCGACTACCGCGAGGTCGTGCGAGATGAACAGGCACGCGAAGCCGTGCTCGCGCTGCAGGTCCTGGAACAGGTCGAGGACCTTGGCCTGGACCGACACGTCGAGCGCCGACGTGGGCTCGTCCGCGACCAGCAGCTTGGGCTCGAGCGAGAGTGCACGGGCGATGCCCACGCGCTGACGCTGACCACCGGAGAGCTCGTGCGGGTAGCGGTTGCGCATGGCCCGCGGCAGCTCGACCTGGTCGAGCAGGCGCTCGACCTCGGTGCTCAGCGCCTTGCCCTTGATGCCCTTGTGGAGCATGAGGGGCTCGCCGATCGACTCACCGATCGGCAGGCGCGGGTTGAGCGACGACCCCGGGTCCTGGAAGACGATCCCGACCTGGTTGCGCAGCGGACGCAGGTCGCGAGCGCGCGCCCCCACCATGTTCTGGCCGACGATCGTCAGCTCGCCGCCCGTGACGGGCAGGAGGCCCACCGCGGCACGACCGATCGTCGTCTTGCCCGAGCCCGACTCGCCCACGAGCCCGACGACCTCGCCCTGGCGGATCGTCAGGTTGACCTGGTCCACCGCGCGGAAGCCCGGTGCACGGCCACGGCCCGGGTACTCGATGACCATGTCCTTGGCCTCGAGCACGACCGGACGCTCGTCGACGACGGCCTGCGCCGGCTCGACGACCTCGGCACGCGCGGTGCCGAGGTGCGGGACCGCGTCGAGCAGCCGCTGCGTGTAGGGGTGCTGGGGCGAGGAGAAGATCTGCGCCGCAGTCCCCTCCTCCACGACCAGGCCGTTCTTCATGACGAGGATGCGGTCCGCCATGTCGGCGACGACACCCATGTCGTGGGTGATGAGGATGATGCCCGAGTCGATGCGGTGACGCAGGTCGCGCATGAGCTTGAGGATCTCGGCCTGGACCGTCACGTCGAGGGCCGTGGTCGGCTCGTCGGCGATGAGCAGGCGCGGGTCGCACGCCAGCGCCTGCGCGATCATGGCGCGCTGGCGCTGACCGCCCGAGAGCTGGTGCGGGTAGGAGTCGAACCGGCGCTCGGGCTCGGGGATCTCCACGAGCGTGAGCAGCTCGATCGCGCGCTTCTTGGCGTCCTTGGGACCGATGTCGAAGTGCGTGCGGAGCGTCTCGACGATCTGGAACCCGACGGTGTACACCGGGTTGAGCGCCGTCATGGGCTCCTGGAAGATCACCGAGATCTCCTTGCCACGGATGTGGCGGAGCTTGCTCGTGGACATCCCGATGAGCTCACGGTCGCCGAGCTTCGCGCTACCGGTCGCCCGGCCGTTCGGCGGGAGCAGACCGATGAGGGACATCGACGACTGCGTCTTGCCCGAGCCGGACTCGCCCACGATCGCGAGCACCTCGCCCGGGTGGACGTCGTAGCTGACGCCGGACGCAGCGGGGAACCACTCGCCGTCGACGTAGAAGTCGACGCCGAGGTCACGGACGGTCAGCACGGGTTCGCCGGTGGGCGCCGGTGCCGCCTGGGGTGCTGTCTCGATTGCCACAGGTATCAGGATCCTTCCTGTATGCGACGGACGTCGGCGCTGGTCAGCGCTCCGGTCGATGTCTGCATCTCTGGGAGTATGGGCCCATGGGACCCACACACGTTTTCAGGTCGACGTACGGCCGGATACTGACCGGTGCCGCGGCGCTGGTCGCGCTCGTCACCCTGGTCAGCCTCGCGACGTCGGGGGGCGTCGAAGAAGTACTGCGCTACGGCGCGTGGCCGCTGCTGGCGGTGCTGGTCGTCTGGGCGCTCTTCTGGTACCCCGAGGTCCAGGTGAGCGACGGCGAGATCGTGCTGCGCAACGTGCTGCGCACGGTGCACGTCCCGTGGCCCACCTTCCGGAGCGTGGACTCGCACCTCGCGCTCAAGGTGACGACGACGAGAGGCACCTTCACGGCGTGGGCCGCACCCGCGAGCAGCGGCTCCGTGGCGAGGCTGCGCAACCCCCGCACGGTCGACCCCACCAAGGGCATGGTCGGCGACCGGCTGGTCAGCGGCGCCAACGCCGACGCGGTGGCCCTGGTGATCGGCGAACGCTACGAGGCGCTCCGATCGGCCGGCTACCTGGACGGCGACGACCACGGTCTCGCGCCCCGTACGACGTGGCACCTCGCGACCGTCGCCGGCCTCGTGGCGCTCACGGTCCTCGGGGTGCTCGCGCCGCAGCTCGGCTGAGCACGCCACCGGTACCGGCGGCACCCCGAGGGGGGCCGTCGGCACCGGTGGCGTGAGGCCGGTCATGTCAGTTCCCGCCACCCATGGCCATGCCCGTCTGGCCGCCCTGGGCCTGCAACGGGATCGTGGTCTCGTGCGCCCTGCCGGCCGCGCGGTCCATCTTGCGCTGCGAGGGGATGCGCTTCTGGCGCGGGTCGAACGCGTCGCGCAGACCGTCGCCGATGAAGTTGATGCACAGCGCGATCACGACGATGAACAGACCGGGCCACCAGAACAGCCAGGGCCGCGTCGCGAACGACGACTGGTACTGGCTGATGAGCTGGCCGAGCGAGATGTCCGGCGCCACGATCCCGAAGCCCAGGTAGCTCAGCGCGGTCTCGAGGAGGATCGCCGAGCTCATGAGCAGCGTCGTCGCGACGATGATGACGCCGATCGCGTTCGGCAGGATGTGCTTGAAGATGATGCGCGAGTTGGACGCGCCCGCGACGCGTGCCGCGTCGACGAACTCCCGCTCGCGCAGGCTGAGGAACTCACCGCGCACCAGACGGGCCAGGCTCGGCCAGAGGATCAGGCCGAGCGCGGCACCGAAGATCGCCGCGCTGAGGGAGCCCGCCATCTTGCCGATGACGGCACCGATCACGATGGTCGGGACCGTGATGACGAGGTCGGTGAAACGCATGAGGACGCCGTCCGTGCGACCACGGAAGAAGCCCGAGAGCGAGCCGATCAGGACACCGAGCACGCAGGCGATCGTGCCGATGATGAACATGACCCCGAGCGAGGTCTGGGTGCCCTTCATGACGTAGTAGAACATGTCGTGCCCGTTCTCGTCCTGGCCGAACGGGTGCTCGCCGATGGCGAAGCCGGACCCGCCGAGCCAGGTGGGCATGCTCAACGTGGGCGCTCCGCCCGAGTTGATGACCTTGCCCGACCCTGCGCCCTGCGGCCACCATCCCGGCACCGGGCCGAAGCCCACCGAGGTGAAGGCGAGCAGCACGACGAGGATGAGGACGGCGAGCCCGACCATGGCGCCCTTGTGCCGGAAGAACCGGCTGCGGACGATCTGCCCCTGGGACAGGCCTTCGACGTCCTTGAGCTCGATCGCGTTCTCGATGGTGACCGAGTCGTCGCCGTTCTGGGGGTTCTGAGGGGTACTCATGCGTTCACCCGAATTCGTGGGTCGAGGGCAGCGTAGATCAGGTCCGCCACGATGTTGGCGATGATCGCGAGCGCGGCGGTGATCAGGAGGTAGGCCATGACCGGCTCGATCTCAGCCTCCTGGAGCGAGTTGAGGAAGAGCGCGCCCATGCCGGGCCTGTTGAAGATCCGCTCCGTGACGACCGCACCACCGATGAGCGTGATGACGTCGATCGGGACGATCGTCGCGAGCGGGATCAACGAGTTGCGGAAGCCGTGGCGCATGATGACGGTGCGCTCGCTCAGCCCCTTGGCGCGGGCCGTGCGGATGTAGTCCTGGCTCATGACCTCGAGCATGCTCGAGCGCGAGTAGCGCGTGTACCCCGCGAAGGCGACCAGGATCAGCGTCAGGGTCGGCAGCAGCAGGTGCGTGTACTGGTCGAGGACCTGGACCCAGTAGTTGCCGCCGAGGTTCGGGGTCCGGTCACCGAACGTCGCGATGGGACGGCCGTTGATCGCGTTCGAGTTCACGTACGCGGGCCAGACCTGCATGACACGGTCGACGTAGATCATGGCCGCGACCACGAACGCCGTGATCCCGCCGGTCCGCGCGGAGACACCCCAGTCGGGTCCGCGGAACAGGAAGCCGACCAGGACGCCCACGCCGATCGCGACGAGCGCGAGGCCGAACATCATGAGGTGCGACGGGGTGACCGCGCTGAAGAAGCCTTGGAGCGGGTAGTAGAGGGCCACGCCGATGGCCACGGTCGCGAGCGCCGTGTAGAGGGCGCGGCGGTTGCGCAGGCCCGCGGAGAGCGCGGTCAGCGCGAACGCGAAGCCGACACCGGTGATGGCGATCAGCACGGGGCCCAGCTGCGGCCTGGACCACCAGTCGGTGAGCTGGACGTAGAGCATGACGCCGAGCGTGGCCGCGAAGGCCAGGCCGAAGGTCTGCAGCCTGCGCGTGACCGAACCGCCGATCGCGAGCACCCACAGCAGGCCCATGAGCGCCGCGACGACGATCAGGACCGGTATCGACAGGGCCGGGTCCGCGAGGAAGTCGTTGAACCCGATGGCCCCCCACTGCTTGAGGAGGACGGCGACCCAGAACGAGGGCAGCGAGTAGAGCAGGAAGGACAGGAAGATGATCAGGTAGTCGAACGTCGCGTACTGGCGCAGGGCGCTGACGATACCGACCGAGACACCGAGGATCAGCGACAGGACCGTGGCGGCCGTCACGAGCTGGAGGGTCGAGCCGATCGCGTGCGAGACCATCGTGCCGACGTCCTGCCCGGAGCGCCAGGCGATGCCGAAGTCTCCCTGGAAGGCGTGGCCGAGCCACTGGAAGAAGCGCACCACGACGTTGGTGTCGAGGTTGAGCATGTCCTCGCGTGCGGCGATGCGGGCCGCCTTGTCCGCTCCGCGGTACTCCCGGAGGTCGGCCAAGGGGTCGATCGCCAGATCGACCAGGAGGTACATCAAGAAGATGGCCACGAACAGAGTGGCTATGCCGGCCAGAAGGCGGCGCGTAATGAACGTCAACACGTTGGGATAAACCTCGCAGACGACTGAGGACTCGCGATCAGCGAGTCATTCTATTCCGCGGCCTGGCAGATGATGCACGGCGGATACTGCTGGCCGGCGTGTGCAGGCACGCGCGAGGGCGCCGGATGGGTGCTTCCGGCGCCCTCTCGTCGTCTCCGACCGAGGAGATCTTACGCGCTCGCGGGGAGGGGATCACACCCTCCCCGCGAGCGACTCGTCTCACCTGACGGAGTCGGTACTACTTGCTGGCCTCGGCGTTGCCGGTCGTCCAGTCCCAGAACCCGTAGAAGATGCCCGGGGCGATCGTGAGCGGCTTGACGCCCGAGATCTTGGACTCGTTCCAGGCGGTGACGCCCGGGAACTGGAAGATGGTCACGCCGAACGCGTCGTCGACGAGGTGCTTCTCGACGTCGCCGAGGATGCGGGTCTGCTCGGCCGGGTCGGTCTCGGTCTGCAGCTCGTCGAACAGCGCGTCGACCTCAGGGTTGGAGTACCCGTAGTGGTTGTTCGTCGCGCCGGTGCGGTAGTTCGCGTCCGACTCGGTCACGGCGGTCGAGGTCGACTGCCAGCCGAAGAGCGCCGCGTCGTAGAACGACTTCGCGCTGCTCAGGTCCGTGCCCCAGTCGGTCTGGACCTGGTACGGCGTGACCGTGAAGCCGGCCAGCGCGGCCGACTCGGTGATGAGCTGCGACTGGTTGACACGACGCGTGTTGTTGGGGTCGAACAGCAGGCGGACGGAGACGGGCGAGGTGACGCCGGCCTCGGCCAGGAGCGCCTTGGCGCCCTCGATGTCGACCTGGTCGTACTGCGACTGGCCGTTCGCCGCGACGATGTCGTCGTAGGCGGGCGAGCCGGGGACCGTGGTGTACGAGTTGCGGATCTCGGCGTCCGGGTTCAGCGGCTTGATCAGGTTGTCGATGATCTGCTGGCGCGGGACCGTCTTGAGGAACGCCTGGCGGACCTTCTTGGCCTTCTCGGCGTCGCCACCGTAGGTGACCGGGTCGAAGGGTCCACCGTTGGAGAACTGCAGGTCGACGTGCTCGTACGTGCCCTCGGTCGCGGACTCGACCTGGACGCCGTCGAGAGCACCGACCGCGGAGAGGATGTCAGCCGTGGACTGCGGGTTGATGAGGTCGACCTCACCGTTCTGCAGTGCCTGGACCTGGCCCATCGGGTCGCCGTTGTAGCGGATGGTGACCTGGTCGATGCCGGCCTTGTGCTCGCCCTTGTACGACTCGTTGGCCTTCAGCGTGACGTACTGGTCCTTGACGAAGTCCGTCATGACGTACGCGCCGCTCGAGAGGTAGAGGTTCTCGTCGTCGGGGAGCTCGGTGTAGTTGAAGTCCTTGTTCCAGACGTTCGCGATCTTCTGCAGGCTCGCGATGTCACCGTCCTGGATGGCCTTCACGACGGCGTCGCTCGCCTCGGCAGCGTCCTCGATGCCGAGCGCGCGCTGGCCCACGACGTGTGCCGGGAGGTTCGGGGCGATCGCCGTCTCCCAGTCCGCGAAGGGCTTGGAGTAGGTGAACGTGATCGAGTCGTCCTCGATGACGGGGACGTCGGTCACGAGCGAGATGCCCGGGGACGAGGCGTCGAAGTAGACGCCGGCGTCGACGGCCTCCTGGTTCGTGACCTCGCCGGTCTCCTCGTCGTACTCCGGCTCGACGTTGTTGTACTTACCGGTCTGGGCGACCCACTCGAGGAGGAGGTCGGCGGGGCCGGCCGCGACGCCGTCGGACCAGCCGGCGGTGTCCGCGTAGGTGTACTTGATCGTCAGCGGGTCGTCGGAGACCTTCTCGTACGTGCCGTACGACTCGTCCGGAACCAGGTTCAGGTCCTCGTCGTAGTAGTTGAAGCCGGCGCGCATGAGGTAGAGCACGACGTTGTTCGCCGTGGCGTTACCGGTCATGGAGTTGCCGTTGTACGAGTAGAACGGCTGGTTCCACGCGATGTTGACGCTCTCGCTGTCGTTGATGCCTGCGCCGTCTTCGCTGTTGCCGTCGCCGGACCCACCGGCGCACGCGGAGAGCGCCAGTGCGCTCGCCGCCACGGCTGCGACAGCCGCAGACTTCCGTGAGATCTTCAATGTTCCTCCTCAAGGGGATGGTGGGTTCCCCGTCGACGTGCCCCGCAGCAGCACTGCGCGCGGAGCTCGGCGACACTCGCGGGAGACCCACCATTGGTTTGGGGCAACGGTACCGACCAAGATGGGCGACTTCACCCGGTTGCACCTTTCGAGCGGCCGATCGTTACCGAGTTGATACTGGCCGGTACGGTGCTGTTTCCCATTCGATACCCGGAGAAACCGGTACGTAACGGACCGGAAACACAGGACGGGCGCCCCCTGCGTCTCACGATGCGGCGGCGCCCGTCCCATAACCGGCGAATGTGGCAGACCTCATAGCGGCCCGCCAGGGGTCAGACGTTGAAGCGGAACTCCACCACGTCGCCGTCGACCATCACGTAGTCCTTGCCCTCGATGCGGGCCTTGCCGGCCGCCCGGGCCGCCGCCACGGAGCCCGTCTCGACGAGGTCGTCGAACGAGATCACCTCGGCCTTGATGAAGCCACGCTCGAAGTCGGTGTGGATGACCCCGGCCGCCTGCGGCGCGGTCCACCCCTTGCGGATGGTCCAGGCGCGCGACTCCTTGGGCCCGGCCGTGAGATAGGTCTGCAGGCCGAGCGTGTCGAACCCGACGCGCGCGAGCTGGTCGAGACCGGACTCCTCCTGGCCCGTCTCCGCGAGCATCTCGGCCGCCTCCTCGGGCTCGAGCTCGACGAGCTCGGACTCGAACTTGGCGTCGAGGAAGATCGCCTGCGCGGGCGCGACGAGCGCGCGCAGCTCGGCCTTGCGCTCCTCGTCCACGAGGCCCGCGTCGTCGGTGTTGAAGACGTAGATGAACGGCTTGGCCGTCATGAGCTGAAGGCTCGCGATCTCGGCCAGGTCCAGCCCGGCGGCCTTCGCGCCCTGGAACAGGGTGATGCCCTGCTCGAGCAGGGTCTGCGCCTTCTGGGCCGCGGCGAGCAGGACGGGGTCGCCCTTCTTGATCTTGACCTCCTTCTCGAGGCGCGGGAGCGCCTTCTCGAGGGTCTGGAGGTCCGCGAGGATCAGCTCGGTGCTGATGGTCTCGATGTCGTCCGCCGAGTCCGTCGACCCCTCGACGCGGATCACGTCGGGGTCGTCGAACGCGCGGGTCACCTGGCAGATCGCGTCCGCCTCACGGATGTTCGCGAGGAACTTGTTGCCGAGCCCCTCCCCCTCGCTCGCACCCTTGACGATGCCCGCGATGTCCACGAAGGACACGGTCGCGGGCAGGATGCGCTCACTGCCGAAGATCTCCGCGAGCTTGTTCAGCCGCGGGTCCGGGAGGGACACGACGCCGACGTTCGGCTCGATCGTCGCGAACGGGTAGTTCGCCGCGAGGACCTGGTTGCGCGTCAGGGCGTTGAAGAGGGTGGACTTGCCGACGTTGGGCAGGCCGACGATGCCGATAGTTAGAGCCACGGGGCCTGAGTCTACGCCGAGCGACCGTGCGCGCCGCTCGCGCCGGAGCAGGCGGCCGAACGGCCGGACGGCCCGACGGCGCCGCTCGCGCCGGGCGACCACGTGCACTGCTGCACGGGCGCACCTGGGCGAGCGGCGCCGTCGGGCCGCTGCGGGGACCGCCTACTTGTAGCTCATGACCTGCTGGAGGAGCTCCGGGCCGCGCTGGTCGACCAGGCGGCCGCCCCAGCGCATGCCCACCACGAGGAAGACCACCCCGAGGCCGACGCCCACGACCAGCGCGAGCCAGCCCCAGACCGCCGCCCCCGTCAGGACGTTCGTGAGCGCCAGCCCCGCGGCCGGCAGGCACAGCGCCGTGAGGACCAGCATCGTGATCATCTGGGCGACCAGCGTCGCCATCGCGGCGCCCTGGGGAGACTTGAACGGGCTGTCCCCCGGCTTCGGTACCGGGTAGAGCAGGCGCGCCGAGACCACGCTCGACACGCCCAGCCCCGCACCGAGCACACCCAGGCTCAGCCCGATCGTGGCGACCAGGAGGTCCCAGCGCCCCGTGAACGCGACCGAGCCCACCGCGAAGACCAGCACGACCGGCACCCCGATGACCGCGGCCGCGACCACACGGCCCGCGCGGTCCGCGAACCCGCTCACGCCCGACGACACCTGGGTCCAGAACGCCGTGTGGTCGTACGCGACGTCCGCCGAGATCGCGAACCCGAACGTGAAGGCCGTGACCGGGCCCAGCACGAGCATGAGCTCGACGAACCCGTCGCCGCCGTCGGCCCGCATGCTCGACCCGACGAACCACAGCAGGACCGGGAGCAGCGGGACCACGGCGATCGAACCCGAGTAGCGCGGGTCCCGGAACCAGTACGTCAGGCAGCGTGCCGCCACGGCTCCCACGGGCGTCGCGGGGAAACGGTCGAACCAGCCGAGCCCCTTGGACTTGCCGGCCGAGGCGCCGCCGTGCGGCGCGACCAGGGCCTTGGCGAGCGCGCGGTCCCACACGACCCACGCCGCGACCAGGACGACCACCGCGATGGCGAGCCGCACGAGCGCGAGGCCCCAGGCGCCGTCGGACACCGCGGACGCGACCGCCCACGGCGCACCGAACGGCGTCCACCCCAGGACGTCCGCGATGACCGGCAGCACCTCCTGGCCGCGAGCGATCGCCGACGTCGCCCAGCCGATGATCGGCCCGGCGAGCATGAGCGGCACGAACGCCGCGATCGACAGGACCTCGCGGTAGCGCCGCGAGTCGAGCAGCGGGGCGAGCGCGGTCGTCGTCGCACGGGACCCGACGACGCACAGCGCGACCGCGAGCAGCGCGCCCACGAGCGCGGCCACGGCCGCGAGCGGCGAACGCCACCACGCGAGCGCCGTCCCGGCCGAGGCGACGAGCGTCACGATCCCCGGGATGCCCACGAGACCCGCGACCGCGAGCCCCGCGAGGAGCTGACGCTGCGGCACCGCGAACGTCACGAAGCGCTGCGGGTCGAGCGTCGCGTCCACGCCGAACGCGAACAGCGGCACGATCCACCACGCGAGCACGACGACCGAGCCGACGATCGTGATGATCTGGCCCGCCACCTCGGGGGCCGTGGTGCCCAGGACCGTCAGGCCGACCAGGGCCATCGAGATGACGCCCAGCCCGTAGAGGATGCCGAGGACCAGCCCCACCGTCTGCCACACGCTCTTCTTGAGCGTGTTGCGCAGGAGGGTGAGCTTGAGCCTTACGAGGTGCGCAACCACGACAGCCCCTCCGTCGTGTGACGCCCGCCCACGAGGTCCACGAAACGGTCCTCCAGGCTCTGGCCCGCGCGGACCTCGTCCACGGTGCCGGCCGCGAGCACGTGCCCGCCCGCGATGACCGCGACGTGGTCGCACATGCGCTGGACCAGGTCCATGACGTGCGAGGACACGATGACCGTGCCGCCGCTCGCGACGTAGCCGTTGAGGATCTCGCGGATGTTGGCCGCGGAGACCGGGTCGACGGCCTCGAACGGCTCGTCGAGCACGAGCAGGTTCGGGGCGTGGATCAGCGCCGAGGCCAGTGCGATCTTCTTGGTCATGCCCGCCGAGTAGTCGACCACGAACGTGTTCGCGTCGGCCGCCAGGCCCAGGGCCTCGAGCAGGTCCGCGGTGCGCTCGGCGACCGTCTCGCGGTCCATGCCGCGCAGCAGGCCCGCGTACGTGATGAGCTGCGCGCCCGTGAGCCGGTCGAACAGGCGCACGCCGTCCGGGAGGATGCCCAGCAGACGCTTGCCCTCGAGCGGGTTCGCCCACAGGTCCAGGCCGTGCACGTGGACCGAGCCGAAGTCCGGGCGCAGCAGACCCGTGGCCATCGACAGCGCGGTCGTCTTGCCCGCGCCGTTGGGGCCGACGAGCCCGTAGAACGAGCCGGCGGGGACGTCGAGGTCGATGCCCGCCACGGCGATCTTCTCGCCGAACTTCTTCCACAGCCCGCGCACCGACAGCGCGGGGGCCGTGCCCGCCGCGTCGGTCGGGGGCGTGGGCGTCGCAGGGGCGAGCACGGGCGCGGCGGTCTGCAGGCCAGGCGCTGCGGGTGCTGCCGGGGCGGTGTCGTCGACGGGTGGGAACTGGTCGCGGGGCTCAGGATCGTGGGCCATACGGACAAACCTAGTGGAGCCGGACGGCCTCTCCCCAGGAGATATGTCACGTCTTTCCAGGTGGGAGCCGGATTCACCCGTGCGGGCGGTCGCGCGAGGACCTCCGACGCGCCCGACGACGCAGCTCCCCGTCCCGTGTGGGTACCACCTGGCAGAGTGCGGGCATGGACAACGCCCTGCCGTGGCTCATGCTCGTCGTCGGACTCCTCGTGGGAGCCCTCCTGGGCTGGCTCGCGCGCCGCACCTCCCCCGACTCCGGGCGCGCCGAGATCGGCCGGCTCACCGGGCTCCTGACCCAGGCCCAGCAGGAGGCCGCGCGCGGCGCGGGCCTCGCCGAGCGCCTCGCCGCAGAGCGTGAAGGGTTCGAGCGTCAGCTCCGGACCGAGCGCGAGGCGTTCGGTCGCCAGCTCGCGGGCACCGAGCGCGCCGCGGACGAGCGCTTCGACATCGAGCGCGCCAACCACGAGCGGGCGATCGAGGAGCTGCGCGCCGGTTCCGAGAAGCGGCTCGCAGAGATCCGCGGCGACCAGGCCCGGCTCGAGGCCCAGTTCGAGGCCCTCGCGCGCAAGGCGCTCGCGAACAGCTCCGAGCAGTTCCTCACGCAGGCCGAGGAGCGCTTCAAGCGCAGCCAGCAGGTCGGGGAGGCCGAGCTCGCCAAGCGCGAGCAGGCCGTGCAGCAGCTCGTCGAGCCCCTCAGCAAGGCCCTCGACCAGGTCAAGGCCGAGGTCTCCGCCGCAGAGCAGGCGCGCCGCGAGGCCCACGGCACGCTCGCCGAGCAGGTCCGCGGCATGCGCCACGACTCCGAGGCACTGCGCGCCGAGACCGCCCAGCTCGTGACCGCGCTGCGCTCCTCGCAGGTCCGCGGCGCCTGGGGCGAGCTCCAGCTGCGCCGCGTCGTCGAGGCCGCGGGCATGATCCCCCACGTCGACTTCATGGAGCAGGACCAGGTCAGCACCGACGACGGTGCGCTGCGCCCCGACATGGTCATCAAGCTCGCAGGCGGCAAGAACATCGTGGTCGACGCCAAGGTCGCCTTCCTCGGCTACCTCGACGCGCAGCAGACCACCGACCCCCGTGTCCGGGAGGAACGGCTCGCCGCGCACGCACGCCACTTCCGCAAGCACATCGACGACCTCGCGGGCAAGCGGTACTGGGACCAGTTCAGCCCCGCGCCGGAGTTCGTCGTCATGTTCGTCCCCGCCGAGTCGTTCCTGTCGGCCGCGATCGAGCAGGACCCCTCGATCCTGGAGTACGCGGTCGCGAAGAACGTCATCATCGCGGCCCCCATGACCATGATCGCTCTGCTGCGGACCGTCGCCTACGCCTGGCGGCAGGACGCGCTCGCCGCGAACGCCCAGCAGGTCCTCACGCTCGGCAAGGAGCTCCACGGGCGCCTCGCCGTCATGGGCACCCACCTCGCCAAGCTCGGCCGGTCGATCCAGGGAGCCGCCGAGTCGTACAACAAGACCGTCGCGTCCCTCGAGACGCGCGTGCTCGTGAGCGCGCGCCGGTTCGCCGACCTCAACGTCGTCGACGAGGACCTCGAGACCCCCGCCGCGGCCAACCCGCAGCTCAGCGCGGTGAGCGCCCCCGAGCTCCTCGCCTCGGTCCACGAGAGCTTCGTCGCGATCGACGAGATCCCGGGGTCGCGCGCAGGCGCCGCTCCGGCGGATGACGACGAGCAGGGCCCGCTCGACGCCGGGATGCTCGGGACCATCAACGCCCCCGGGCGGCACGAACGCGACCGGGGAGCGGACGCGTCCTGACGTGACGACGGACGAGGCCCGTCCCGGAGCATCCGGGACGGGCCTCGTGCACGTCAGCGAGCCGGCGTCAGACGGGCTCGACCGAGAGCGCCGTGCGGTTCTCGCGACGCGGGCGCGCAGGCGCGTTGCCCGCGGCCTTGAGGTCCGCGCGCAGCTCCTTGGGGAGCGAGAACATGAGGTCCTCGGTCGCGGTGCGCACCTCCTGCACGTCGCCGTAGCCGCGCTCGGCCAGGTACGCCAGGACGTCGTTCACGAGGATCTCCGGGACCGAGGCCCCCGAGGTCACACCGACGGTCGTCACGCCCTCGAGCCACGACTCGTCCATCTCCTGTGCGCGGTCGATGCGGTACGACGCGTCCGCGCCGGCGCCCAGGGCGACCTCGACGAGACGCACCGAGTTCGACGAGTTCGCCGACCCGACCACGATCACGAGCTCGCACGCGGGCGCGAGCTTCTTCACCGCGACCTGACGGTTCTGCGTCGCGTAGCAGATGTCGTCCGACGGCGGGTTCTGCAGCGTCGGGAACCGTTCGCGCAGGCGGTCGACCGTCTCCATGGTCTCGTCGACCGACAGCGTCGTCTGCGAGATCCACACGACCTTCTCCGGGTCGCGGACCGTGACGTTCGCGGCGTCGTCGGGCGAGTTGACGATCTGGACGTGGTCCGGGGCCTCGCCTGCGGTGCCCTCGACCTCCTCGTGGCCCTCGTGGCCGATCAGCAGGATGTCGTAGTCGTCCGCCGCGAAGCGCACGGCCTCCTTGTGCACCTTGGTGACCAGGGGGCACGTCGCGTCGATCGTCTGGAGGTTGCGCTGGGCGGCCGCCTCGTGGACCGCGGGCGAGACGCCGTGCGCCGAGAACACGACGCGCGCGCCCTCGGGCACCTCGTCGGTCTCGTCGACGAAGATCGCGCCCTTGTCGCTCAGCGACTCGACGACGTACTTGTTGTGCACGATCTCCTTGCGGACGTACACGGGGGCACCGTAGTGCTCGAGCGCCTTCTCGACCGCGATCACCGCACGGTCGACGCCCGCGCAGTAGCCGCGGGGGGCGGCGAGGAGGACACGCTTACCAGTCGGGGAAGTCACGCCACAAGTCTAGGTGACGGGTCTGCGGCGCTCGGCCTGGCGGCCGGGTCCGGGCAGGCTCCGGGCCATGTCCTGGCAGCAACTCCACAGGATCCCCACGGGTCCGCCGGCCAAGACCGGCGGGTGCGTGCGGGATCGGCGCCTGTCACACCCATGAGGCAGGCTTGACCCGTGACCGACCGACCCGCCGACCCCACCGGCCCCCCGGCCTCCCCGGTACAGCCGCCCGCACAGCCGACCGCGCTCCCCGTCCGGGCCCTCGACACGAGCGCCGAGCACCCCTGGCCCGTCCGGCTCCTGTCGAGCAAGATCACCGCGTACATCGACAAGATGTCGCCGGTCTGGGTCGAGGGGCAGGTCGTGCAGCTCAACCGTCGTCCCGGCGCCTCGATGGCCTTCCTCACGCTCCGTGACACGGACGCCGACATGTCCCTCCCGGTCGCCGCGATGGCCCGGGTCTTCGACGCAGCGAGCACGCCGCTCGCCGAGGGAGCGCACGTCGTCGTCCACGCCAAGCCCGTGTTCTGGCCCAAGCGCGGTTCGTTCCAGCTCCAGGCGAGCGAGGTCCGCACGGTCGGGATCGGCGAGCTCCTGGCCCGGATCGAGCACCTCAAGCGCATCCTCGCGGCCGAGGGCCTGTTCGACGCGGACCGCAAGGTCCCGCTCCCGTTCCTGCCCGCTGTCGTGGGCCTCGTGTGCGGCCGCGAGTCCAAGGCCGAGCACGACGTCGTCGTCAACGCCCGCGCGCGCTGGCCCCAGGTGCGCTTCGAGATCCGCGAGGTCGCGGTGCAGGGCGCGAGCGCGGTCTCGCAGGTGAGCGCCGCGATCGCCGAGCTCGACGCGCGACCCGACGTCGACGTGATCGTGGTCGCGCGCGGCGGTGGCGCGGTCGAGGACCTCCTGCCGTTCAGCAACGAGGCGCTCGTCCGGGCGGCGGCTGCGTGCCGCACTCCCCTGGTCAGCGCGATCGGCCACGAGACCGACACCCCGCTCCTCGACCTGGTCGCGGACTACCGCGCCTCGACGCCCACGGACGCGGCCAAGCGCATCGTGCCCGACGTGGGCGAGGAGCGTGCGCGCGTGCTGCAGGCCCGGTCACGGATCCGGGCCGCGATCACGCACCAGCTCCAGCGTGAGCAGTCGCGTCTCGACAGCGCGCGCTCTCGTCCGGTCCTCGCGGCCCCCGAGACCATGATCTCCACACGCGAGCAGCAGGTGCTCGCGGCCCGGGACCGGGCCCGCCGCTCGCTCGACGCGATCCTGCTCCGCGCGCACGGCGAGGTCGACCGCCTCGCGGCCCAGGTGCGCGCGCTGTCCCCCGCGTCGACGCTCGAACGGGGCTACGCCGTCGTGCACGGACCCGACGGCGGGATCGTCCGGTCCCCCGAGGACGTGAGCCCCGGCGACGCCCTGCACGTGCGCCTCGCGAGCGGCGCGATCGACGCGACCGTGCGCTGACCCGATCCCTCCGGCCGGGCCGGGCCCAGCGCTCCCAGCCCACCGTCCCACTCTCCGACGCCCCAGACCCTCAGCCCAGGAAGGCCCTGCACCATGAGCAGCACCACCCCGCCCCCCGCCGACGTCGCAGCGCTCACGTACGAGCAGGCGCGCGACGAGCTGGTCCAGGTCGTGTCCCGCCTCGAGGCCGGCGGCGAACCGCTCGAGGCCTCGCTCGCCCTGTGGGAGCGCGGCGAGGCCCTCGCGGCCCGGTGCCAGCAGTGGCTCGACGGCGCACGTGAACGTCTTGCGTCGGCCCGGGCGGCAGACGGCGCCCCGACCACCTCGGTCGACGCGCAGGACGCCGGCACCGAGGACGACTGACCGGGACGCCCGGGGGTCACGCGCTCTTGCGCGCCTGACCCTCGGACTGCGCCTGAGCCCGTTCGAGCGAGGCGCGCCGGTCCTCCTCGTTCTCCTTGTCGAGCCGGTCCACCTCGTCCTGGTCGTGCGTGAGGTTCTCGCCCGTCTCGGGGTCGAAGACCATCATCTTGTCCGGGTCGAACCAGAGCTCGGTCGTGTCGCCGTCGCGCACGCGGGACGCCGAGTTGAGCGCGACGACGAACTGGGTGCGCAGTCCTTCGCCGTCGAGCTCACGGTCGAGCTCCTCGAGCTGGGCCGCGACCGAGGCGTGCATCTCGAACGGCACGTAGGCGTAGAGCTCGGCGCCGAGCCACTCGGTCACGTCGATCTGCGCGTCGAACGTCCGCCCCCGGTCCTTCTTGGTCGGGTCGACGAGGCGCGCGTCCTCGAAGTGCTCGGGGCGCAGCCCCACGATCACGAGCTCGCGCCCCCCGATCGCCGAGACGATCCGCTCGGGCAGCTCGAACGTGCCGAAGGGCAGCTCCATGCTGCTCCCGGAGACCTCGCCCGGCAGGAAGTTCATGGGCGGGGACCCGATGAACCCCGCGACGAACAGGTTGACGGGCTGCTCGTACAGCGCGCGCGGGCTCGCGATCTGCTGGAGCTCGCCCTTGCGCAGGACGGCGACGCGGTCGCCGAGCGTCATGGCCTCGGTCTGGTCGTGCGTCACGTAGACCGTCGTGGTCGCGAGGCGTCGCTGGAGGCGCGCGATCTCGGTGCGCATCTGCCCGCGCAGCTTGGCGTCGAGGTTGGACAGGGGCTCGTCGAACAGGAACGCCTTGGCGTCGCGCACGATCGCCCGACCCATCGCGACGCGCTGGCGCTGCCCGCCGGACAGGTTGGCGGGCTTGCGGTCGAGGTGCTCGTTCAGGTCGAGGAGGTCGGCCGCGTGCTCGACCTTCTCGCGGATCTCGGCGTCGGTGAACTTGCCCTTGGTCAGGCGCAGCGGGAACGCGATGTTCTCGGCGACCGTCAGGTGCGGGTAGAGCGCGTAGTTCTGGAAGACCATCGCGAGGTCGCGGTCGCGCGGGGCCTTCTCGTTGACACGCTCGCCGTCGATCAGCAGGTCGCCCGAGGTGATGTCCTCGAGGCCGACGATCATGCGCAGCAGCGTCGACTTCCCGCAGCCCGAGGGGCCGACGAGGATCACGAACTCGCCGTCCGCGATGTCGATGCTGACGCCTTTGACGGCGGGGAACCCGTCGCCGTACTTCTTGACGATGTTCTTGAGGGTGATGGAGGCCATCAGCTCTCTCCTCGGTCGGGGGACGGGCGGCGAAGGTTTCGGGGGCGGGGCCGGAGCCCAGGCCAAGGTGCGGGCCCGGGCCCGTACGCGCGGGCGCCCTGCCCGCACGGGGTGGGCGGCGCCGTCGGGCGGAACGTGGCGCTCATCCCTTGACCGCCCCCTGCGTCAGGCCGGAGACGATCTGGCGCTGGAACAGCACCACGAGGATCACCACGGGGATGGTCACGACCACGGCCGCAGCCGAGATGGCACCGGTGGGCTCCTCGAAGTACGACGCGCCCGTGAAGAACGCCAGGGCCGCCGGCACGGGCCGGGCCGCGCTCGTGGACGTGAGCGAGATGCCGTAGATGAAGTCGTTCCACGCGATGAAGAACGCGATGAGCGCCGTGGTGAACACGCCCGGCGCGGCGAGCGGCACGATGACCTTGCGGAACGCCTGCCACGGCGTGGCGCCGTCGACCTGCGCGGCCTGCTCGAGCTCCCACGGGATCTGGCGGAAGAACGCCGCGAGGGTCCAGATGGAGATCGGGAGCGTCAGCGACAGGTACGGGATGATCAGGCCGAGCCACGTGTCGTACAGGCCGATGTTGCGCCACAGGTTGAACAGGGGCGTGACGATCGAGACCACGGGGAAGATCGAGACGCCCAGCGCGGTCGTGAGGATCAGGCGCTTGCCCGGGAAGTTCAGGCGCGCGATCGCGTACGCGGCGAGCGTCGCGAGGACGACCGCGATCGCGGTCGCGATGAGCGAGATGCCGACCGAGTTGCGCAGCGCCGACAGGAACAGCTCCTGCGCCGAGCCGCCCGAGGACAGGATCTGCTCGTAGTTGTCGGTGCTCCACTGCGGCGGCAGGAACGTGCCGGAGTTGAGGTCGCTCGGTCCCTTGAAGCTCGTCATGAGGATCGACAGGACCGGGAACAGCGCCCCCACGAGGACGACGACCGTGATGACGGCCCACCACACGCGGGCCCGGGTGCTCAGGACGCTACCCATCATCGCTCCCCTCTCGCGCCGGCCAGATCCACCTTGAACAGCTTGATCGCGACGAAGCAGATCCCGATCACGCACAGGAACAGCAGCACGGAGATCGCCGAGCCCATGCCGATCTGGAGCTGCCCGATCGAGGTCCGGTAGGCCAGCAAGGACAGCACCTCCGTGTTGTTCGCGCCGTTGGTCATGATGAAGACGTTGTCGAAGATGCGGAACGCGTCGAGCGCGCGGAACAGGACGGCGACCATGATCGCGGCCTTCATGTTGGGCACGATCACGCGCGAGAAGCGCTGCCAGGCCGTGGCGCCGTCGACCTTCGCGGCCTCCTCGAGCTCGCCCGGGACCTGAGCGAGGCCCGCGAGCAGCAGGAGCGAGATGAACGGCGTGGTCTTCCACACCTCGGACGCGATGATGACGAACAGGCTCGTGCCCTGGTGGGCGAACCAGTTGAGGTCCGGCCCGATCCCGGGGACCCAGTCGAACCAGCTGTTGACGTACCCGGAGGTGATGTCGAACGCGTAGAACCACGCGAACGCCGAGACCACGGTGATGATGCCGTAGGGCACGAGGATCGCGGTGCGCAGGAGCCCGCGCAGGCGCTTGATCGCGCGGTGCATGACGAGCGCGAGCGCGAAGCCCAGGACGAGCTCGACGACCACGGACACGACCATGATGAAGAACGTCACGGCGAAGTCGCGCCACCAGACGGGGTCGGTGAGGATCACGACGTAGTTGCCGAGGCCCACGAACGAGCGGTCGTCGGGGGCCGTGAGCTTGTAGTTGAACAGCGAGTCGTAGACGGCCTGGAGGATCGGGTAGAGCGTCACGGCCAGCATGACGACGAACGCGGGTCCCGCGAGGTACCAGCCGAGCCGCGCCTCGGCCCGGGCCCGGTCGCTGCGCGCGGCCTTGGCCTTCTTGTCGGGAGTCAGGTCGGGCGCGGGGTCCGGCTCGGGCCTGGACGGCTGGGCGGGGTGGGCGCCCCGGGTGTCGGTGCTCACAGCAGTCGCTCCCCTCGCAGGACGGCGGTGATGAAGTCGGTCGACTTCACGGGCGTGCCGTCCTCGGTCACGCTCGCGGGCGGGTACCACGTCTGCTGGAGGCCCGTGGAGACCTCGTTGTAGAACGGCGTCTGCGGCCGGGGCGCGGCCTGTTCGAGCGACTGCCGGATCACGTCGTACATGGGGTAGGCCTCCTGCACGGCGGGGTCGTCGTAGGCCGCGGTGTTCGCCGCGGGGTTCCCGTCGGACACGAAGTAGGCGGCCTGGTTCTCGGCGCTCACGATGCACTGCGCGGCCTCGTAGGACAGGTCGGTGTGCTCGCTGAACGCCCCG
This sequence comes from Oerskovia paurometabola, assembly GCF_016907365.1. NCBI lineage: Bacteria > Bacillati > Actinomycetota > Actinomycetes > Micrococcales > Cellulomonadaceae > Oerskovia > Oerskovia paurometabola. The sequence continues at coordinate 3,070,724 of NZ_JAFBBV010000001.1, forward strand.
ACGCCGAGGCTGATGCCGCCGTAGGGCGGGCGCGTGTCCTGCCCTTCGACCACCTGCGGGTACGTCGTCCAGCCGATGTCGTCGAGCAGGGACTGCTCGAGCGAGCCCGCCTCGACGCCGCTCAGGGTCGAGGACCACACGAACGGCCAGTTGACCATGAACGAGCCCTTGTCCCCCTGGAAGAGGGTCAGCGACGCGGACTCGTCCTCGCTCGGCAGGCCCGGGCCGCCGAGGCCCGAGCTCCCGATCTCGCCGATGATCCGCGCGGCGGCGCGGCCTGCGTCGGTCTCCAGGCCGAGCGTGAGCTCGTCGGCGGGGGCCTCGGGGTTCTCGAGGATCTGCCCGCCGGCGGACTCGACGAGCGCGTTGATCCACACGGTCAGCGACTCGGCCTTGGCACCCTGCACCGCGAGGTACTTGTCCTGGTCCTGCGCCGCGGTCATGATCTGGTCCCACGTCACGGGCTGCGTGAGGTCGAGCCCCGCCGCCTCGGCGACGGACTTGCGGTACCAGAGGAGCTGCGTGTTGGCCCAGAACGGGATCGCGACGAGCTCGTCCTTCCACGTCGAGCCGTCGATCGCGCCCTGCACGACGTCCTGGGTCGTCGCGGTCGCGACGTCGTCGGGCACGGGGGCGAGGAAGCCCGCCTCGGCGAGCTCGGGGATGAACGGCGGGTCGAGGCTCATGAGGTCGATCGACGAGTCCTTGGCCGCGAGGCGGCGCGCGAGCTGTTCGCGCTGGGCCGCGGCGTCGCGCGGCAGCAGCGAGGTCTCGATGCTGTACGCGCCGCCCGAGGCGTCGCTGCAGGACGCTGCGATCTCGGCCTGCCCCCCGTTGTCCGGGTTGATGTACCAGGTGAGCACGGGTGGGCCGGAGCCCTCCCCGGTGCTGCACGCGGCGAGCGGCACGATCGTCGCGACGGCCAGCGCCGCGGCGAGTGCCCGGGTGCGTCGGTGCACGGTCTCCCCTTCTTCCAACGAGCGCATCGCTGCGCCCGTCCTCGGTTGGTTCCTCCTTCTAGGGGTACCCGGTTCCGGGACGTCTCGCCACGCGAGCGACATTTCCACCGTGCCCGACGGCGCCGCTCGCCCGGGTGCGCACGTGCGGGTGTCCAGGGAGGTGGTCAGATCGTGAACGCTGCGCACGGCACGGTCCGAGGTGAGCGAACATGGAGGTTGTGACGACGACGAGCAGCACCCCCGAGACCACCTCCATGACCCCTGCCGAGGCCTGGGCCCAGCTCCGCGACGGCAACGGGCGCTTCGTGCGGGACGAGATGGAGCACCCGTCGCAGGGCGCCGCGCGTCGCGCCGAGGTGAGCGTGGCCCAGCACCCCCACACGGTGATCTTCGGCTGCGCGGACTCGCGCGTCGCGGCCGAGATCATCTTCGACCAGGGGCTCGGTGACGTGTTCGTCGTGCGGACCGCGGGTCACGTCCTGGACACCACGGTGATCGGGTCGATCGAGTACGGGGTCAACATCCTCGGCACGCCGCTCGTGGTCGTGCTCGGCCACGACAGCTGCGGTGCGATCGCGGCGGCCGCCCACACGCTGGCGACGGGCGAGCAGGCAGACGGGTTCGTCCGCGCGGTCGTCGACCGGGTCATCCCCTCGATCGTCAACATCACGAGCAGCAAGGGTGGCGTGTCCGCCGTCGACCCCGACACGCTGCGTCGTGAGCACGTGCGCCACACCGTGGACATGCTGCACGGCTACTCCGCGGCGCTCGCCGACGCGGTCGCCGAGGGACGGCTCGCGATCGTCGGCGTCGAGTACACGCTCGCGGACGGCCGTGCCCGGCTGGTCGAGGTCGTGGGCGAGGTCGGCGACACCCCGGACGTGTGAGTCCCGGGTCCCGCCTGCGGGCGGGACCTGCCCGACGCTCCGCTCGCGGGTCGTGGACGGACCGGTTCGAGAACACCCGTCCCGGTGCGGCACCATTAGGCCCATGACTTCTGCCGAAGCTTCCGACTACCGCATCGAGCACGACACCATGGGTGAGGTCCGCGTCCCCGCGGCCGCCCTCTACCGCGCGCAGACGCAGCGCGCCGTGGAGAACTTCCCGCTGTCGGGCACTCCTCTCGAGCGCAGCCACATCGAGGCCCTCGCTCGCGTCAAGAAGGCCGCCGCGCGCGCGAACGCCGAGCTGGGGGTGCTCGACGAGGACGTCGCGGCCGCCATCGTGGCCGCCGCCGACGAGGTCGCCTCGGGCGCCCACGACGCCCACTTCCCGATCGACATCTTCCAGACGGGCTCCGGCACGTCGTCGAACATGAACACCAACGAGGTCCTCGCGACGCTCGCGACGCGCTCGCTGGGCCGCGAGGTCCACCCGAACGACCACGTCAACGCCTCGCAGTCGTCGAACGACGTCTTCCCGACGTCGGTGCACCTGGCCGCGACCGCGGGCGTCGTGCACGACCTGGTCCCGGCCCTGACGCACCTCGCGGAGGCCCTCGAGGCCAAGGCGGCCGAGTTCGCGACGGTCGTGAAGTCGGGTCGCACGCACCTCATGGACGCGACCCCCGTCACGCTCGGCCAGGAGTTCGGCGGGTACGCCGCGGCCATGCGCTACGGGATCGAGCGTCTGCAGTCGGCGCTCCCCCGCGCGGCCGAGGTGCCCCTGGGCGGGACGGCCGTCGGCACGGGCATCAACACCCCGGCCGGCTTCCCGCAGCGGGTCATCGCGCTGCTGGTCGAGGACACGGGCCTGCCGCTGACCGAGGCGCGCGACCACTTCGAGGCGCAGAGCTCGCGTGACGGGCTCGTCGAGCTCTCGGGCGCGCTGCGCACCATCGCGGTCTCGATCACGAAGATCTGCAACGACCTGCGCTGGATGGGCTCTGGCCCCAACACGGGCCTGGGCGAGATCTTCATCCCCGACCTGCAGCCCGGTTCGTCGATCATGCCGGGCAAGGTCAACCCGGTCGTGCCCGAGGCCGTCCTCATGATCGCCGCGCGCGTGATCGGCAACGACGCGACCGTGGCCTGGGCCGGCGCGTCGGGGAGCTTCGAGCTCAACGTGCAGATCCCCGTCATCGCCCTCGGTGTGCTCGAGTCGATCCGCCTGCTCTCGAACGCGTCGGTCGTCCTCGCGGACAAGACGGTCGTGGGCATCACGGCCAACGTCGAGCGTGCGCGTGCGCTCGCGGAGTCCTCGCCGTCGATCGTCACGCCGCTCAACCGCGTGATCGGCTACGAGGCGGCGGCCAAGGTCGCCAAGCACTCGGTCAAGCAGGGCCTCACGGTCCGCGAGGCCGTGATCGACCTGGGCTTCGTCGAGCGCGGCGAGGTCACCGAGGAGCAGCTCGACACGGCGCTCGACGTCCTGTCGATGACGCGCCCGCCGCAGGCGTGACCGTTCGCTGAGGCTCCTGCCCCAGAGGGCGGCGCCTCAGGAGGAACGACGAACGGCGTGGGCCGGGTGCTTGTCACCCGGCCCACGCCGTTCGTCGTTCCGGGCAGCTGAGCGCTACTCGGCCCCGTGGTTCGCGACGAGCTCCTGCGCGGGCGAACGTCGGGCGGCCCAGATCGCGGCACCGGCCAGGACGGTACCGATCGCGGCACCGATCGAGTTGGTGAGCCAGTCGTTCGTGTCGCACGAGCGACCGAGCGCGGGGGCCAGCGCCTGCACCAGCTCGACCGCGGCGGAGCCCGCGACGCCGCCGAGGAACGCGACCAGCGGGCGGCGGCTCGCGATCGCAGCGAGCAGGACGGGCGGCACGAAGAGGATGACGTTGGCCATGAGCTCGACGCGGCCGAACGTGGGCAGCGCCCAGGCGACGGCGCACCGTTCGACGATCTCCCGACCGGACGGGACGAGCGTGAGCAGCACGATCGGCACGAGCGAGATCCCGAACAGGACCCACGCGACGTGTGGGCGCCCGTACAGCCACCTGCCTGCGACCGGGCCGGCGATCACGAGCAGAGCGAGGACCGCCGGGGAGAACCACGGGTACTGGACCAGGAGGGTGGAGATCACGGTGCGAGGACGCTTTCAGCCGAGTCGGGTACGAGCGCCCCACCGTAGCCCGCCACCGCGATGCCACCGGCGACGCGCTCCGTCCTTCGGGGCCCCACCGGCTCAGTAGTCGACCGGGTCCACTCGTCTCAGCACGATCGCGAGCAGCTCGCCGAGGCGTTCCCGCTGGTCGTCGGTGAGCCCGTCGAGCGCCGCACGTTCGCGGTCGAGCTGGGCGGGGAAGAGCTCGTCGACGAGCCGTTCGCCCTCCTCGGTCAGCGAGAGCAGCACCCCGCGCCGGTCGCGCTCGACCACGGTCCGCTCGACCAGCCCCTCGCGCTGGAGGTGGTCGAGCCGCTTGGTGATCGAGGCGCCGGGCGCGCGCGTGATGGTCGTGACCTCGCGGGCCCGCAGGGGGCGTCCCGCGCGACGGAGCGCGGCGAGGACCTCGAACTCGGGCCGGGTCAGGGAGCGTTGCGCGAGGGCCGCGTCGCTCGACTCGGCCAGGAGCGCCGCGATGCGCGTGATCCTGCCGATCGAGTCGACGGGCGAGAAGTCGACGTCGGGCAGCCGCTCGACCCACTGCGCCCGCAGGCGCTCCACGTAGTCCACGGGGCCAGCCTAGGGCCTCGCTCCAAATAGTTCACATGTGAAACATCTACGAACGAGGCGTATCCTGGACGGGATGCCACCCTCCCCGCCCCTCGCTCCCCCGTCCACACCCACGACCACGGCGCCCCAGCAGGCACCGACGACCCGGCCGACGACGACCGCCCACCGCTCGCAGGTCCGCACCGCCGCGCGCGAGGTCCTCGACCCCGCGCACCTGCGCGCCGCCCTGCGGCTCACCTCGGTCGACGCGACGCTCGTCGCCGCCCTGCTGTGCGGGGCGAGCGTGGCGATCACGCTCGTGATCGCCGCGACGAGCGGCCATCAGGACCTCGCAGGCTTCGCCGCCCTCGGCGCCCTGACCTCGCTGTACGGGCGCTTCGACCCGTACCGGCGCCGCGCCGCGCTGCTCGCGTCGGTCGGCGCGATCATGGTCGGCTCGATCCTGCTCACGACGGCGGTCGCCGCGGCCGGCGCCCCGACCTGGGTCGCGCTCGCGGTCGTCGCGCTGCTCGCGGGCGGCATGACCGCGCTGTGCCAGCTGCTGCGCACGGGCCCGCCGGGCGCCACGATCGTCGTCTTCGCGGCCGGTGCGGGTCTGGCAGGAGCGCCCACGTTCGCCGACCTCGCACCCCGGGGGCTCGCCGGGCTCCTGGGCGTCGGCGTCGCCTGGGTCGTGTGCGTCGCGGGATTCGTGCTCCGGCCGAGCGGCCCGGCGCGGCTCGCCGTGCGTCGCGCGACCCTCGCCGCCGAGGCCGCAGCCCTCGCGCCCGACGACCGCAGCGCCGTCGGGCGGGCGCGCGACGCCGTGGCCCTCGCGCGGACCGTCCTCGCCGACGACGCGTCGCACCGCCGCACGCGCGCGACCGCGCTGCGCCTCGCCGACGAACTCTCGGGGGCCGCCGGGACGCCCGCCGACCTGCCACCTCGCCTGAGCCTGCGCGCGACCGCGCGCGAGTCCCTCGCGGGAGCGGGCTGGCGGCTGCGCTCGGTGCGCGTGACGCTCGCGGCCGCCGCCGCGGCGGTGGTCGCGCACGTCGCAGGGTTCGGGCACCCGGCCTGGGCCGCGATGGGTGCGACCGCGACGCTCCAGGGCACGACGACGCAGCACGCCGTGGTCCGTGCGCTCCAGCGGGCCCTCGGCACGGTCGCGGGCGCCCTGATCGCGTGGCCGCTGCTCGACCTGCACCTCGGCTTCTGGGCGACCGCAGCCCTCGTCGTGGGACTGCAGGTCGTCACCGAGATCGTCGTCGGGCGCCACTACGGCCTCGCGATGCTGACCATCACGCCCATGGCCCTGCTCATGACCTCGCTCGGCGGGTCGAGCGAGGGCATCGCGCTCGACCGGGCCCTCGACACGGCGGTGGGCGCGGTCGTCGGCGTCCTCGCGGTCGTGCTGGTCCACGCCCGGCGCCGCCCAGCGCGACGGGACGCCGCGTCGGCCGCGGCCTGAGCGGCAGGGCGACCGCTCGTGACCCCGGTCCCCGAGGGCCGGGGCCACGACACGGGCCCGGAGCGCCCGGTCCTCAGACCTCGATGCTCTCCAGCATCTCGGTCACGAGCGCCGCGACGGGCGAGCGCTCGGACCGCGTCAGGGTCACGTGCGCGAACAGCGGGTGCCCCTTGAGCGCCTCGATCACGGCCGCGACACCGTCGTGGCGCCCCACGCGCAGGTTGTCGCGCTGGGCGACGTCGTGCGTGAGGACCACGCGGGAGGACTGGCCGATGCGCGAGAGCACCGTGAGCAGGACGTTCCGCTCGAGGGACTGGGCCTCGTCGACGATGACGAACGCGTCGTGGAGCGAGCGCCCGCGGATGTGGGTCAGGGGCAGGACCTCCAGGACGTCGCGGTCCACGACCTCGTCCATGACGTCCTTGGACACGAGCGCGCCCAGGGTGTCGAACACCGCCTGCGCCCACGGGTTCATCTTCTCGGCCTCGGAGCCGGGCAGGTAACCGAGCTCCTGGCCGCCCACGGCGTACAGGGGGCGGAAGACCATGATCTTGCGGTGCTGCCGCTTCTCCAGCACCGCTTCGAGGCCCGCGCACAGCGCGAGCGCCGACTTGCCCGTCCCGGCCCGGCCACCGAGCGACACGATCCCGATCTCCTCGTCGAGCAGCAGGTCGATCGCGATGCGCTGCTCGGCCGAGCGGCCGTGCACGCCGAACACGTCCTGGTCCCCCCGGACGAGCTGCACGTGCTTGTCGGCCGTGACCCGTCCGAGCGCCGAGCCCCGTGGCGAGTGGATCACGAGCCCCGAGTGGACCAGGAGCGGCTCGGCGGCCGCGACAGCGGCCGGGTCGAGGCCCGAGAGCTCGACCGACTCGTGCTCCCACAGGTCGGCCATCTGCTCGTCGCTCACATCGATCTCGCCCATGCCCGTCCAGCCCGAGTCGATCGCGAGCTCGGCCCGGTACTCCTCGGCGCGCAACCCCACCGCGGAGGCCTTGACCCGCATGGGCAGGTCCTTGGACACCACGGTCACGTCGCAGCCCTCGCTCGCGAGGTTGGCCGCGACCGACAGGATGCGTGTGTCGTTGTCGCCCAGGCGGAACCCGGCGGGGAGCACCGCCGGGTCCGTGTGGTTGAGCTCGACGCGCAGCGTCCCGCCGACCGCGCCGACGGGCAGCGGGGCGTCGAGGCGACCGTGCTTGACCCGCAGGTCGTCGAGCATGCGCAGCGCGCTGCGGGCGAAGTACCCGAGCTCGGCGTGGTGGCGCTTGGCCTCGAGCTCGGTGATGACGACGACGGGGAGGACGACGTCGTGCTCGGCGAAGCGGAGCATCGCTCGCGGGTCGGACAGGAGCACGGACGTGTCGATGACGAAGGTGCGACGACCCGCACAGCTCGCGGGGTCGGGGCTCGTCGGGTCAGGGGACGCGACGCCCGTGACGTCGGGTGCAGCTCCAGAAGCAGAGGCGGTTCGGACCACAGCAGGCTCCCTCCGGCGCACGGCGCCGTTCTCGCTGGGTGGGGCGGGCGACCGGCCGACGAAAGGCCGGTGCCGGCCCTCCTGCGCGGAGCAGAAACTCCATCGGATGGCCTCCCGGAGGACGACGTGTGTCGTCCGTCACGTTCGAAACTACGCCCGTGTCGTTCTCCCGTGTCGAGGCAACACGCCGCACGTCCGAGATGTCACCTGCCGTTCACACGAGGACGTCCCGCCCACCCCCTGGGACGGGGTGGGCGGGACGGGAGGCCCTCAGTCCGCGTGCGCGACGTGCGTGGCACGCATCGAGAGTGCCGCGACGAGCCCGATCACCAGGACACCCGCCGTGACGAGCAGCGTCTGCCCGACCGCGAGCGAGAACCCCTGGTGCAGGGCCGTCGTCGCGGCGTCGCGGATCTGCGCGGCGGCCTCGGGCGGGATGCCCGCGGGGAGCTCCATGTGCTGCGCTCCCCCGGTGAACGAGCCACCGGCAGCGGCGAAGCCGTCGACGAACTGCTGACGGAGCTCGGCGGGGAGCCCCGCCGAGGCGTCGCGCGCAGCGGCCGGCAGGGTCGCCGAGAGCCGGCTCGTGAGCGTCGCCACGATCGCGGCCGAGCCGATCACGCCGCCCACCTGGCGGAACGTGTTGAACGCTCCGGCGCCCGCGCCGGCCGTGCGGTGGTCGAGCCCTGACGTCGCGAGGTTCGCGAGCGGCGAGAAGAGTGCGCCCGTCCCGATCCCGAACAGCGTCATGGGCGCGACGATCGACCAGGCGCTCGCGTCGGGCGTGGCCGCGACGCTCAGCCACACGACCGAGGCCGTGAGGAGCGCGAACCCCGTCGCGACGACCCACTTGCCCGGGATCCGGTCCGAGAGCCGACCCGCGAACGGCGCCACGACACCGGACACGAGCGAGCCGGGCAGGTTGATGAGCGCCGCCTCCAGGGGCGAGAGGCCCAGGATCGACTGCAGGAAGATCGTCAGCGGGAAGAAGATGCCGATCATGCCGAACGACACCGCCATGCCCGACACGTTCGCGAGCGAGAAGTTGCGCGAGTGGAACAGCGTGAGCGGCAGGAGCGCGCGCTCACCGAGGTGACGCTGCCACAGCACGAAGGCCGCGAGGACCAGGACGCCGAGGCCGATGATCGTCCAGATGTTCAGCGGCCCCACGACCGTGCCCCAGTGGTACGTCTCGCCCTCCTGCAGGCCGAACACGAACAGGAACAGGCCCACGATCGACAGCGCGACCCCGACCATGTCGAAGCTGCGCTTGTTGGTCGGCAGCGACGGCAGGCTCCGCAGCGCCAGGACGAGGGCAACGACCCCCACGGGGATGTTGACGAAGAAGATCCACTCCCAGCCCCAGGTCTCGACGAACACGCCGCCGAGCAGCGGGCCCGCGATGGTCGCGACGCCTGCGACGGCTCCCCACAGCCCCATCGCGGAACCGCGCTGACGCGGCGGGAAGACGCGCGTGATCATCGACATGGTCTGCGGGGTCATGAGCGCGGCACCCACGCCCTGGACGGCGCGCGCCACGATGAGCATCTCGACCGAGCCGGACAGCCCGCACCACAGCGAGGCGAGCGTGAAGACCACCAGGCCGAGCACGAACACGGGCTTGGGGCCGAAGCGGTCACCCAGGCGACCGGCGAGCAGGAGCAGCACCGCGTACGTGAGCAGATAGGCGCTGTTGACCCAGCCCACCGCGGTCAGGGTCGTGTCGAACGTGTCGACGAGCGTCGGGACGGCGATGTTCACGATCGTGGTGTCGACCATGATCATGAAGAAGCCCAGGCACAGGGCCGGGAGGATGCTCCACGGGCTGCGCCCGCCGAGGTCGACGAGCGGGGGGCCGGCGGGTGCGCCGGCAGGCGGACCGGCGGGCGCGGTGGCCGTGGTGGACGACGCAGCACCGGTCGCGGGCAGGCTCCCTGAGGGAGGGGTCGTGGTCATGAGGTCCTCTGAGGTCGAAGGAGGGCAGGGTGTTCAGGAGGCTGCGCGAGCAGCCGCGGCCGGGCGCGATCCCGGCGGCAGGTCAGGGCACGTGGTCCGTGGCCTGCGACCGCGAGCGGGCGGCGACGAAGTCGCGGAAGGACTGCGGGACGGACTCGTCCCAGTCCAGGGCGCCGGAGTCGAGGTCGGCGAGCAGGCCGTCGAGCCACGCGAGCTCGGACTCGATCCGGTGGAGGTCGTACTCGACGTCGAGCAGGAGGCGACGGGGCAGACCGTGGCTCCGCACGACGTCGTACCTGCGGGACCAGGCAGCGAGCTCCTCGGCCGTCGCCGCGCGCCGGGCCCGCAGCGCGGTGACCGCACCCGACCGGTCGATCGCGTGCGCCTGCGACAGCGCGAGCGGGAAGCAGGGGTGCTCCTGCCGGGGTTCGCCGAGCAGCAGGGCCGTGCGAGCCGCGAACGCCTCGCGCCCCGCATCGGTCAGCCGATAGGTGGTGCGCTGGGGGCGGTTCCCCTCGCGGTCGGTGCCGACGGCCTCGACGAGGCCGTCGGACGCGAGCCGGTCCATGGAGTGGTAGACCGAGCCCGGCGTGATGCTCGCGAGCCGGTCGTCGCCGCGCTGCTTGAGGGTCTGGTGGACCTGGTACGGGTGCATGGGGCGCTCGTGGAGCAGCCCGAGGAGGAGCAGGGCAGCGGCGGAGAGCTCCTTGCGTGCCATGCGTCGCCTCCTCGTGGTCGCTCCCGGGTGGAATACTCCGGCTGGAATATACGCCTCGGGCAACCGTCAGGTCGAGGGGTGTGTGCGCGTCGTGAGCGGCATCACGGGCGATGCCGGGACACGGCGCGTCGAACCGACCTGCCGCGGCGAGGGGCAGACGGGTGACGGTCCCCGGCGCTAGGGTCGGGGGAAGCAGGTCGGGGAAGCAGGACCCGCACCCGGAAGGCAGAGCGTCGCCGCAGGTCAGCGCGCCCTCCGGGCAGCGAGACGGGCGGCCCCGCGAGGGCCCGGCTCCCGCCCGCCGACGGCACCGGGGCAGCATCGAGGACGAGCTCGACACGAGGAGACGCATGGACACCACCACGGGCACGTCACCGGCAGCGTCCTCGGCAGGAGGACCAGCACGTGAGACGCCCCGCGCCCCCGGGAGCGCCGACGCGGCGCTCACGCCGGTGGTCCCGCTGCCCGGCGGGTCCTTCCGCCGGGGCTCGACCGAGTTCTACCCCGACGAGCAGCCTGTCCACGAGGCCACCGTGGCCCCCTTCGAGATCGAGCAGCACCCCGTGACCAACGCGCAGTTCGCCGCGTTCGTCGCCGCGACGGGCTACGTCACCGTGGCCGAGCGCCCGCTCGACCCGGCCGACTACCCCGGCGTGGCGACCGAGGACCTCGTGCCGGGCGCGCTCGTGTTCACCCCGACCGCGGGCCCGGTGAACCTCTCGGACTGGCGGCAGTGGTGGCGCTGGCAGCCGGGTGCCCGATGGAGCGCCCCGCACGGCCCCGGGAGCTCGACCGAGGGCCGCGAGGACCACCCCGTCGTGCAGGTGTCGTTCGAGGACGCTCAGGCGTACGCGGCGTGGGCCGGTCGGTCGCTGCCGACCGAGGTCGAGTGGGAGTACGCGGCCCGGGGAGGGCTCGACGGTGCGCGGTTCGCGTGGGGCGACGAGTACCGGCCCGACGGCGAGCTGCTCGCCAACCACTGGCAGGGGTCGTTCCCGTACCGCAACACGGGAGCGGCGGGATGGGTCGGGACGAGCCCCGTCGGGGCGTTCCCGGCGAACGGCTTCGGCCTGGTCGACATGATCGGCAACGTCTGGGAGTGGACCACGTCGTTCTACACCCCGAACCATGCGGCCGAGGCCCGGTCCGCGGCCGAGGTCGAGGCGGCCAGGTCCGCGCTCACGGTCGAGATGCCCGCGTGCTGCTCGCCGAGCGCCGGGCAGGCACGGGGTGCGCGCCACGACGCGGCGGCCGCGCACTCCCCCGCCGGCTCGGTCGGCAGGCCTGGCACACCCGACGTCGACCCGCGCGCCGCCGCGAGCGCCGAGCCCGGCTCGACGATCCCCCGCAAGGCCCTCAAGGGCGGCTCGCACCTGTGCGCCCCGGAGTACTGCCTGCGCTACCGGCCCGCGGCCCGCTCGCCCCAGGCGGTCGACACGGCGACGAGCCACATCGGGTTCCGCTGCGTGGTGCGCCCCCCGGTGCCCGTCACGTCGACCGCTCCGGCGATGCCCGGCTCCGCACGCAACCTGCTGGGCTGAGCCGTGACGTCAGGGTTCGCGGTGCTGCTGCGCGGCGTCAACGTGGGCGGCGGCCGCAAGGTCCCGTCGGCGGACCTGCGCGAGATCGCGCAGGACGCCGGCTTCGCGGGGGCACGCACGCTCCTCGCGAGCGGGAACCTGGTCGTGGCGCCGGGCGCGTCCGGCGCCACGGGGCCCGACGACGTCACCCGCCTCGTGCGCAGCGGCCTCGCCGACCGCCTGGGCCTGGACGTCGACGTGCTCACGCTGACCGGCGCGGACCTGGCGGCCGCGATCGCCGCGAACCCGTTCGACGACGCCGCGCGCGAGGACCCGTCCCACCTGCTCCTGACGTTCCATCCGCACGCGCCCGCTCCCGACCGGATCGAGGCCTTCGACCCCGCCCGCTACGGCATCACGCACTTGGCATGGTCTGGCCCCGTGAGCTACACGTGGTTCCAGGGCGGGGTCGGCACGTCGAAGCTCACGCCCGCCGTCCTGCTCAGGACCCTCGGCGTGTGGGGCACGGCGAGGAACTGGAACACCGTGACCAGGCTGGCCGCGCTCGTGGACGAGACGGGCTGACCGCGGCTCTCAGGCGCGACGCCCGACGCCGATCGCCCCGGCCCCGACACCGTCGGCCACGAGGCGCCAGTGCTGGACGGCGCCCTCGTCGCGCACGACGACGCCGATCGCGGCGAGATCCTCCCGCACGTCCCGGGCGTGCGCCTCCTTGCCGGCCTCGAGGAGCCCCGCCCGCGCACGGAGCAGCGCGTCCGCCCCGGCGGGCAGCGTCTCGTCGCCGGTCTCCCAGCGGCGGTACGCGGAACGGAAGGGGTCCCCGCCCTCACGCCAGGGCCAGCCGTGGCCCGTGAACGCCGCCGCGACGTGCCGGGTCGGCAGGTCCGCAGGCCACCGGTGGAGCTCGCTGCCACCACGCAGCAGCACGATCACCGCACCCTCGACGAACACGTCGGTCACCTCGGTGCGGCCGACCGTCTCGAGCGTGTCCTTGTTCTTGAACCCCGCCCCCGTGACCGTGACCGCGATCCGGCCCATGTTCTCCACCAGGTGCTGCGCGAAGCACGCCCCGACGACCGCGCCCGCGGCACCGAGGCCCACGAGGGTCCATGCGCCCCACACGTCGGCCAGGGCGTCGACGGAGCGAGCCAGTCCCTGCCACGGGACCCACGGCAGGCCCGCCATCCAGGCGGCGAGCCAGCGCAGGCCGACGCCAGCCGCAGCGCCGAGGACCGGCAGGACGAGCCGGAGGAAACGGGTCTCGCCGGAGGAGGCCCCGACGACCGTCTCCGTGAGGTCGTGGGAGCCGGCGTCCGTGGTCAAGGATTCGTGGATCTTCTCGTGCACCCCGTCATGCTCCCGTGCACCGAGTGCCCGAGACATCCCCCTTTCGGCGGACTTCCGGCCCGTCGAGGTCCTCCTTCCGGCGTGCCGCCGACCCAGGGCTCCGCCTGCCGGGCCGACCGCCCGGTAGGATGGCAGGCTGGTGTGCCGGGAAGTCTGGTCGGCGTGACGTCGACGACCCCTCAACCACAGGAGACCTGTGAGCACGCACGAGCAGCACACCCCCACCCCGGACGAGACCCCCCGGGGAGACCCGGCCCTCCCCACGGGAGCGACGCCGTCGGGCGCCCTGCCCCTCGTGACGACCCAGCGGCCGAGCGCCGGGCGCCGCTGGAAGCGCTGGGTCACCCGGGAGACCACGGGCGGTGCGCTCCTCATCGGTGCCGCGATCCTCGCGCTGCTGTGGGCCAACTCGCCCTGGCGCGCGGCGTACTTCGACCTCGCGGCCTTCACGGTCGGTCCCGAGACGTTGCACCTGGACCTGTCGCTGTCGACGTGGGCCGCCGACGGCCTGCTCGCGATCTTCTTCTTCGTCGTGGGCGTCGAGCTCAAGCAGGAGTTCGTCGCCGGATCGCTGCGCAACCCGCGCGAGGCCGGGGTGCCGATGCTCGCGGCCGTGGGTGGCATGGTCGTGCCCGCGATCCTCTACGTCACGGTCGCCCTGTGGGGCGGCGGTGCGGACGCCGTGCACGGCTGGGCCATCCCGACCGCGACCGACATCGCGTTCGCGCTCGCGGTCCTCGCGGTCTTCGGCCGCGGCCTACCGACGGCGATCCGCACCTTCCTGCTGACGCTCGCCGTGGTCGACGACCTGCTCGCGATCGTCGTCATCGCCGTCTTCTACACCGAGACCCTGCACTGGGCGCCGCTCGGCCTCGCCCTCGTGGGCGTCGCGCTGTTCGCGTTCCTCGTGCGCCGCCGCCGCACGCACTGGTGGCTCCTGCTGCCGCTCGCCCTCGTCGTGTGGGCGCTCGTCCACGCGTCCGGCATCCACGCGACCGTCGCGGGCGTCCTGCTCGGCTTCATGGTCCCCGCCCTCGCGATCCACGGCGAGAAGACCTCCCGGACCCACCAGTACGAGCACCGCATCAGGCCGATCTCCGCAGGGATCGCGCTGCCGATCTTCGCGTTCTTCGCCGCAGGTGTCTCGCTCGTCGACGGCGGCGGGGTCGGCGAGATGATCGGCCAGCCGGTCGCGATCGGCATCATCGTCGGGCTCGTGGTCGGCAAGGGGATCGGCGTCCTGGGCGTCACGGCGCTCGTCACGAAGCTCACGCCGCTGCGCCTCGCGCCCGGCATCGGCGTCCGCGACCTGCTGCCCGTGGGCCTGCTCGCGGGCATCGGCTTCACGGTCTCGCTGCTCATCGCCGAGCTGTCCTTCCCCGACTCCGAGCACACCGAGTCGGCCAAGGCCGCGGTGCTCCTCGCCTCGGTCGCCTCGGCGCTCCTCGCGGCCGCCGCGCTGCGCTGGGACGCCCGGCGCAAGCGCTCCGACGACATGAACGAGGACGGCCTGCCCGACGGGATCTCGACGTACATCGGCGACGCCGCGGACGACGAGCGTTGACCCGGCAGCTCTGCACCGGCACCCGCCCGGCGGAGACCTGCTGACGCCCGGGGCAACTGCATTGAGAGAGCATGCGCGACTCTCTGACCTCGACCGACGACCGCACCTGCGTAGCCGGGTGCGACGAGAACCGGTGCCGGTGCGAGACACCGCCTGACGTCCGGCGCCCCCGAGGTCGGCGGACCGTCGGGACCCGGCTCCTCGGCGTAGCGCTCGTCGCGGCCCTGGCGAGCGGGACGGCCGCGATCCCCGGCGACGCACCGAACCCCGTGGCCGGCGCCTCGGCCGCCGCGACCGGCGACACCGAGCGCGCGAGCGCCCAGGAGAAGGCGGCCCGGTTCGTCGAGCGCGCGACCCGCACGGTCGAACGGGCCGCGGGAAAGGTCGACGAGGGTCTGCGCAGCGCGCTGCGCCGCGCGATCGACGAGGTCGGCGTGCAGGCCGAGAGCACCTCTCGTACGCCGAGCCCCCTCCTCGCCCGGGGTCTCGCGCGTCTTCGCAACGCCGTCGAGCATGCCGAGGGCCTCGACGCCCAGGTGCGTCTGGCGACCGCGAGCTACGAGTTCGAGCAGTCACGGGCTGCCGCGGCGCAGAAGGCGGCCGCCGAGCAGGCGGCAGCGGAACAGGCCGCAGCGGAGCAGGCGGCCGCAGAACAAGCGGCGGCAGAGCAGGCCGCTGCGGAACAGGCCGCCGCCGAGCGGGCCGCCACCGAGAAGGCAGCAGCAGACCGAGCGGCCGCGGACAAGGCGGCCGCAGCCCCGCAGGCTGCCACCTCCTCGCCGTCGCAGGCGGCCCCCGCGCAGTCGATCCAGGAGGTCGGCGAATCGACCCTGCGCAGCCTCCCCGGCAACGGCGGCGTCTCCCTCTCGTGGGACGACCCGGGCCTGTCCGGCCACCTCGGTGGCGTGTGGAAGGGCAACACCTCGACGATCCTCGTCAACGCCTCGCGCCTGGCCGGGCAACCGGCCAAGACGAAGGACGTCATCCGGCACGAGATGGCCCACATCTACCAGGGGCGCCTCATGGCCGCGCACGGCTTGTCGTGGTCGCAGATCGACGGTCTGCTCGCGGGCGCCTACGGCTCCAACGCGAGCGAGAAGGTCGCGGACTGCGTCGCGATCCGCTTCGGCGCGTCCTGGGTCAACTACACGAGCGACTGCTCGGGAGCGGACAAGCAGGCGTGGGTCGACGCGTTCATCGGGGGCTACCTGCCCTGAGCGTCACGAGCGACCCACCGCGCTCTCGGTGGCGCGATCCTGCCAGCCCCGTACGATCGCACCCGTGACGCCAGACGCCCCGCGCCAGTCAGAGACCGCCCCGACCACCGGGACCGCGACGGCTGCGGAGCACCTGCCCCGACGCGGTGCGCAGGCCGCGCCGGAGACCCCCGACACGGTGACCCGTGCTGACGCGCCCCGAAACGGTGACCGACCTGCGCGCCCACCGCTGCGCCGTCGGGCGTGGGCATGGCTCCAGCACTACGCGCGCCGCTTCTCGACGACCGGCCTCGTCCTCGCCCTCCTGTTCTTCTGCTACTCGCTCACGCCCTCGCTCATCCCCCGTGCCTGGTACTACCAGGCGCTCATCACGGGCATGAGCATGGTCGGCGGGTACGGGATCGGAGCGTTCGTCGAGTGGTTCGCCCTCAAGGTCGGGCTGCGGATCCGCTGGAGCCCACGCGTGAGCCGCATCGCGTGGTGGGTGCTCGGCGCCGCGACACTCGTCCTGGTGCCCCTCTTCCTCGTCCTGGGCGCCCGGTGGCAGCACGAGCTGCGCGCCCTGTTCGGCATGCCCGAGCAGGCACCCGCCAACGACGTCGCGACCGTGTTCGTGGCCCTGCTCATCGCGATCGCGGTCCTGCAGCTCGGCCGAGCGCTGCGCCGCGTCGCCCAGTGGGTGAGCCTGCTCGTCGACAACATCATGCCGAAGCCGGTCGCGCGCTTCCTGAGCGGCGTGATCGTCGCGGTCGTCGTGGTCCTGCTGTTCAACGGCGTGATCTGGGCCGGCGTGCTGCACATGCTCAACAACGTCTACGCGAGCGCCAACGAGCAGATCGACCCCAAGCTCTCCCCGCCCACCGAGCCCGAGCGGTCGGGCTCGGTGGAGTCCGGCTCGTCGTGGGAGTCGCTCGGCGCCGAGGGACGACGCTTCGTGGCGCTCGGCCCGACCCAGGCCGAGCTCACCGAGTTCGCAGCAGGTGGAGACGTGGTCGACCCGGCGGACGTCCAGGTGCCGATCCGCGTCTATGCGGGTCTCGACCCTGCGGGAGACCTCGACGCGACCGCGCAGCGCGTGGTCGACGAGCTCGACCGCACGAACGCGTGGGACCGGTCCGTCCTGGTCGTCGCCACCACGACGGGAACGGGCTGGGTGGACCCGGGCATGAGCAACTCGCTCGAGCTCATGCACGGCGGCGACACCGCGATCGCCTCGATGCAGTACTCCTACCTGCCGAGCTGGATCAGCTTCGTGGGTGACCGCAGCACCCCGCCGGACGCGGGCAAGTCCCTCTACGAGGCCGTGTACGAGGCCTGGTCGCAGCAGCCCGAGGACTCGCGGCCGAAGCTCATGGCGTTCGGGATCTCGCTCGGCTCGTTCGGCGCGCAGGGGGCGTTCAGCGGCCTCCAGGACATGACGACCCGCACCGACGGCGCCATGTTCGTGGGCACGCCCAACTTCACGCCCAACTGGACGTACTTCACGACGAACCGCGACCCGGGCTCGCTCGAGTACTCGCCCGTGTACGGGGACGGGCGTCAGATCCGCTGGGGCACCGAGGTCTCGAGCGCCGCGAACGTCTGGTCCGTGCCCGGCACGTGGGAGACCCCGCGCGTCGTCTACGTCCAGCACGCGTCCGACGGCGTCACGTGGTGGTCGCCCACGACCCTGTGGTCCGAGCCCGACTGGATGCGCGAGCCCCGCGGCCCCGACGTGCTCGACGCCGTGCAGTGGCGACCCTTCGTCACGTTCTGGCAGCTCACGGGCGACCTGTTCGTCGCGGCTGCCTCCGACATCCCCGCAGGTCACGGGCACGTGTACTACCTCGAGTACGCCGACGGCTGGTCGGCGCTCAACGCGCCCGGCGGCTGGGACGAGGCCGACACCGCACGGCTCAAGGAACAGATGCTCACCAAGCAGCCCGCGGCGTCGAGCTCGACGGGCTGAGCCGCCCTCCCTGCTGCCCGACGGCGGGGCGCGCCTTCCGCGTGAAGGCGCGCCCCGCCGTCGGGCGGACGAGCGGGACGGCTACCAGGCCTGGGTGCCCGCGGCGTCCAACGCCGAGAGCCGGCCCCACGCACGGTGCAGGCCGACGGCGTCGACGAGGTCGTCGAGCAGGCCGTCCGACAGCTCGTCGGCCGTGAGAACTCCTTCGGCCTCGGTGTCGATCCCGGCCGCGACCAGGACGTCGACGCCGTCGCCCCAGGCCGCGATCGCCTTGCCGTGGCGGAAGGCCTCCTCCAGCACGGTCCGCGTCCGCGGGTGGGTCCCGAGCGCAGACCCGGCCATGCCGTCCGCGACCACGACCGCGTCGAGCTCGATCGAGCGGACGGTCGCCGCGGTGCGGTCGACCTTCTGCTCGTCGGCCCCCGAGCCCACCACGCCACCGCGTGCGGCGACGACCTTGACGAGCGCCTGCTCGGCGCCGATCCGCTCCCGGACCGCACGAAGGCCGTCGACCAGGTCCTCGCCGACGAACACGCCGACGTTCCTCCCCGCGATCGGGCCGGGGACGTCGCTGACCTCCGAGATCGCGGCAGACCGCGTGATGCCGTCGGACTCCCCCGCCCCCGGCCCTTCTCCCGCGCCGTCACGACCGTCGCCAGGCTCGCCCTCGGGGACCGGCAGGCCCAGGCCCGCCGCGACACGCGCGACCAGGTCGGCGTCGATCTTCGCCAGGGCGCGCAGCTGGTGCACGCGCACCTGCTCGTCCTGGCACTTGCCGAGCTCGAAGGTGTAGGCCGCCACGGTCTGGGTCTGCTCGATGGGCGTGAGCGAGTTCCAGAACATCCGGGGCTGCGTGAAGTGGTCGGCGAACGACACCGGGTTCTCCCGGACCTTCTCGCCCGACACCGGGGTCGGCAGCGTCACGTAGACGCCCGGGTCGCTCACGGGACACACGGCCGGGAGGCCGTCCGCCATCGTGTTCGGCTGGTACGTCCCCAACCCCTCGTGCACCGCCGTCTGGTGCATCCCGTCGCGCAGCATGTCGTCGACCGGGGCGTGCGGGCGGTTGATCGGGAGCTGCGCGAAGTTCGGTCCGCCCAGGCGGCTGAGCTGCGTGTCCAGGTAGGAGAACAGGCGCCCCTGGAGCAGAGGGTCGTTCGTGATCTGGATCCCGGGCACCAGGTGGCCCGGGTGGAACGCCACCTGCTCGGTCTCGGCGAAGTAGTTCGACGGGTTCGCCGTGAGCCGCAGCCGGCCCACCTTCTGCACCGGGCACAGCTCCTCGGGCACGATCTTCGTCGGGTCGAGGAGGTCGATGCCCATGAACATCTCGTCCGGGGTGTCCGGCATGACCTGCAGCCCCAGCTCCCACTCGGGGAACGCGCCCGCCTCGATCGCGTCGGCCAGGTCACGACGGTGGAAGTCGGGGTCGAAGCCCGCCGCGAGCTGCGCCTCCTCCCAGACCATGTTGTGCACTCCCGCCACGGGCTTCCAGTGGAGCTTGACCAGCGAGGTCTCGCCCGCCGCGTTCTCCATGCGGAAGGTGTGGACGCCGAACCCCTCGGTCGTCCGGTAGGACGCCGCGAGCCCGCGCGGCGACATGACCCACATGGTCGTGTGCTGGGCCTCGGTGTGCCGGGACACGAAGTCCCAGAACGTGTCGTGCGCGCTCTGCGCCTGCGGGATCTCACGGTCCGGGTGCGGCTTGACCGCATGAATCAGGTCCGGGAACTTGATCGCGTCCTGGACGAAGAACACCGGGATCACGTTGCCGACCAGGTCGTACAC